>DVNT01000064.1 GCA_018714185.1 Candidatus Aphodousia gallistercoris
GTTCAGGCTGCAACGGCATTCCGGTTTTCAACGGCATGTGCGTTTTTCATTCTGTCGCTCAGGACCAGTACGTTAGAGGGGCCATGTCGGTCGTGCTCAGAAACCACCCGATCTATCACAAGTTGCTGAATACGGCTCGACTCTGCATGGTCTACGACCCGCCGAAAAACTCCGAGGAGTGGAAGGTCGTTTTCTACTGCGCAAAATTGCTCGATCGAGTCAAGCTGCTTCCCGAGGGCTTGGACTTGTCTGACAAAAAGCTTTTTCAAGCCTGCGTTGATGGTGCAACTCGTGCCCGTATCAACGGCAAGAGATTTGACGCGACCATGATCGGTATGACGCTCGAGAACTTCTTGGTTGAGCATGTGTTGGCCGAGGCGCACCGAGTCCTTGAATCAACCAAAAACATTGACAGCCTCTTGAGCTCATTTGATCGAGCAGAAGAGCAGAAGCACGCGCAGTTCCGAAAGGAAGACTTTGCCGAATTCAGTAGGTTGCCCATGTTTAACCCTAAGCCGGAGGCAGCATGAGCGAGTTTTTAATCGAAATTGTTTGCATTGTTGCCGGTCTAGTAATGCTCGGTTTCGCCTGTGTGAGGTGGTTATGAGACCAACAAACTTTAATGAAGTGACAGACTTGATCGCTTCAATTTGCGCCAGGCTCGCCCTGGTGATGTTCATCCTGATGATGGCCTGTGTATTGCCGGTTCTAGCTGTCGCGGCTGCCGCCGGTTGGGTATATGACAAATTTTCAAAAAGGTATTTTCGTGAAACAAAATTACAGAAAACGACTGACTGAGAAAGAGTCCGAATTCATCTCACACATGGCCCATCACGGAGACGCTACACGGGCCGCCCATGCTATTTGCGAAGGCCTATCCGATGAAGCCGCTCGGGTTTTGGCTAACAACCTTATGAAGCGTCCGGAGATTCAAAAACAAATCGATTTTTTGAGAAAGTGTTACTCAAGTATCAAAGCCTATGTCAGATAAATTCAGCTCCTCATTGGAAGCCTTCTCCAATACCAAGATCGAAAAAATCGTCAGGAAGGCAGAAAAACGCTTCGTCAAGCGAGTAGAAACTTCTCCTTGGGCAAAGACCCATCTCGTTGTGAAAAATTCCATTGATGCCCTTTTAAAAGGGTTTGAGGAAACTCGCAATAAAAACCTCGATATCAGAAGCATCAAGGTTGAACTCGTCTGCGAAACGTACGACACGCTGATGGATCTCGGCCAGTTTTTCCCGAAGGCTCACGAGATCAAGAACCAGCTCAACCGAAGGGGATACACAAACGTATTTTTCCACATCACTCACGTAAAAAGCTCCTCTCCGGCCCTTGTCTTCAACGTTAGCTACCTTGAGACCGAGAAGGGCGATCCGTTTACCGGAAGCCCGTTTTACGAGTTTTACAAAACGGAGTAATGCGCATGGGGAAATCACAACGCACAAAAGGGGCCGTTGGAGAACGTGAAGTTTGCCACTTGATTCAGGATGTCCTCGGTGTCAACGCGAAGCGTAATCTTTCGCAAACACGCGAGGGAGGTTGCGATATCGCCGTGGGTCCGTATCACGTCGAAGTGAAGCGACGCGCACGAATCGGAAACATATACGACTGGATTGAACAGGCAGAGGCATCCTGCCAAAACGGAGAACGTCCTGTCGTTTTTTGCAGAGCAGACAAAAAGAAGTGGCTTGTCGTCATGAGCGCAGAGGAAGCATTAAGGTTGCTTGGCAATGAGTTGTAGTTTAGGAGTATTTGCCTATGGAGTTTTTTGGCGATCCGCAGGAAGAGAAGCTGCGCGCTATGCAAGAGTTCTTGAGGCTTTGGGCATGGTCGCAGAAAGAACGAAAGCGAACGGGGATCAATCCTCTTTATTCGCTCATGGTCTCAGTCAGGAATGCCGAGGAAGAGATCAAACGCATCGAACAGAAGGCTCTCGATAATAATCCGAACGCCGCCAGGCGAGGGCTTACGCTCGGCAAGCCGATTCCGATGACGCGAAACGAAAAGCAACTCATCGCTCACAAGGTCGACAGCATCATGAACGATCCGGAGCTGTGGCGCGGGCACTATCGAGACAAAGAAGTGTTGGCGAAGTTTTACCTCGACTCCAGCGCGAACCCAAAAGGGTGCAATGAAAGCGTCAAGCTTTTCTCAAGGTCTATGCACGTTCCAAGATGGCAAGTGAAAAATATGATTAGATCGGCGCTTTTATACTTTTCAATGCTTTACGGAGAATGAAATGAATACAGATTTTTTTCAATGGTTGGCGATTTTGTTTTTAGCGTTGGCATGCATTTTTAATACCATGCATTGCAACTATCTAAGAAAAATAATTAATCGTTTTTTGGGAAATCGGGGAATCCATCCGAAACAGGATATATGAGTTCCTCTTCATCTAATGCGAAAACCACTCGAATCTCAAAGGAATCGGTTGGTATCGGACTAATGCTAATCCAATATTCTTCTTTTTCGATGTTGACGGGTAAAGATAAAAGGAAATTCAGACTTTCCTGGAATTCAAGACTTAGTGGAGTTCGCTTATTCCCTGATGTCATGAATTCGACAAATGAAACCTTGTAGCCTGGGACGTAGATTTTTTTGATCTGTGTGAAATGATTCCCGGGATAAAACACAAGTTTCGCAAAAACCTGAGTTGGACCACGAGTCCAATGAGATTGTCCAATTTTTGGCCGACCTCTCGAGTGAGCAATTTCAGTTAGTTCTACTGCCCTCTCGTTTAGTTTGTTTCCCTTTTTTGTAATCCAAAAGGATAGAAAGGCGAACAAACATGCCAAAAAACCAAATAGTAGGCTAAGTGCTACTACCACATCTGAATTCATGATCTCATGGAAAGTCATACTTCATTCTATTTTTCTCTTAGCGATAGAGTAATGCTATCAGAATACAACGCCCGTAAATACTGGGGGTTTGACATTCGTTTTTAGAGCATTAAAATTGGCCACGACAATTTGGATGGTTCCGGTTTAAAAGCACTGTGTATTGATAGCGCCCCGTGAGGCGCTCTTGCCGTACCCGGAAGAAACGTAAAAGAAGGCAAAAAAACCGTAGTCTAAGAGCGACCTACGGTTTTTTTTCGTATTCAGGTTTCTCCGAAGAACATTAAGCGTTTAAAACACTACGTGTTATTTGCCAGTGAAATTACTTCTTGCAAAAAATCAATTTGATAGGACTCTCCTTCAAATGAGATGGGGCTTGAACGCGTCCCGTCCAGCATTAACGTTAATCTCTCTGAAGATTCGCGGACAACAGAAATTACTCTCTCAAATTTGACAAATTTAGCTTTATCGTGGATTCTTATTCTTGCGCCAGCATTGGTGATAACAACCTCGCCCATCCCCAAATAAACCTTTTCCTCTCTGGAAATAAATTTTCCTCGTGAGTTACCAACTCGGAATGAAACGCCTTTTGCTACACGGAAGGAAACACCGCGGGATCCGGCCTTGAATTCTCTTGTTTTCTTAGTTGAAAAAATTTTCAAACTACAAAAGCAAAAGAAAACCAACTCTTTCTTGGGAACCAATATTGTTGAATTCGAAAGTGTTAAAAACCTTTCTGGTGGAACATTATTTTTGAAGTACGCTCTGGTTAATGCAATTCTTAGCTTTTCCTTTTGATCAGAAGTTAACTGACTGATAGTGTAACCATTGTTCTGTAAAGACATATCAAGATAATTTCTCAAGTCTTCATCGCTCGAAGTTACGTCAGCGTTTTCGTAACAGATCTCGACAGCCGAAAATGAGCCTTTAGGAACAGTAAGGGACTGATCATCGTTTTCTGTTACATATTTTTGATCATGGTTCTTTATTCCAGAACCTTTATTGATCAACTTGTAACCGCCGTACGTAACGCAAAAAAGAATTGCAATAGCTACGAATGTTTCCATGATTAATCCTAAAGAAATCTAAAACAAAACCATTCTAGCCAATAGATACCATGGTAATGCGAGTAACAAAACAAAGGGGGGCCCCTTCTCTGTATTCGAAAGGGTTGGCGGACAAGATTATTGACTTAATCTCGCAAGGCTATTCCGAAAGAGAAATCGTAAAGATGCAAGGAATGCCTTCATTGAGAACACTACAAAATTGGAAAGACAAGTATCCGGATTTTCTGCAACAGTCCGCGCGGGCACGTGAGGAAAGCGCCAATCTGTACGATGACAAACGCCGTCAAACTAATGAGTGGTTGAGAGAGCTCATGCTAGAGCACGCCAAGTCAGGAGAACCTATTCCAAAAGGAGTCGTAGAAGCGGCTCGAGCTGTCATGCAAGAGGACGCTCGTTCGGCAGCCATTCGAAATGACGCGCTGTTCGGCGACCGCAAGACGGTTGCCATCGATGCAGCCAAGGACAGCGGAGAAGGACTTGCTGCCGTTTACGCAAAAATTAAAGAGGGATTAAAGCAGGGTTCTAATGAGTAATCCGTTTATTGAGCTATGGAGACCGCACCGGTACAAAGTGTTCTACGGAGGTCGTGGCTCCGGAAAGTCATGGGCCATCGCAGAGGCGCTCATCGTCATGAGTGATATGTGCAAGCTCCGCATCTTATGCTGCCGTGAAATCCAAAAGTCGATCAAAGATTCGAGCTACCAACTACTGAAAGATACGGCGCTTCGCCTTGGCATCGCAGGCCGATTCGTTTTCTTGGAAACGGAGATCCGACATAAGAAAACAGGATCGAAGATCATCTTCTCCGGTTTACTGCGTAACGAGCAGTCGATCAAGTCGAAAGAAGGCGTCGATATATGCTGGGTGGAAGAAGCTCAGACAGTCTCCGAGTCTTCCTGGGAAACGCTCATTCCGACCATCCGTAAAGACGGATCGGAAATTTGGCTCAGTTTCAACCCACTCAACGCCGACGATCCGACAACACAGCGCTTTGTTGAAAACCCGCCGCCGGAGGCTTACGTCAGGAAGGTCAACTACGACGAGAATCCCTACTTCAACGATGCCCTGCGCCGGGAAATGGAGTGGGACAAAAAGAATGATTTTGAGAAATACCTTCATATCTGGGAAGGATTCCCGAGGACATTTTCGGACGCCCAAATCTTTAGGGGGAAATTTACGGTCGAACCGTTTGATGAAACGTTGGCCGAAAAGGCTGATCGTTTGTTTTTCGGTGCAGACTTCGGGTTTGCGCAGGATCCGTCAACGCTTATTCGCTGCTTTATCTATGACAAAAAGCTTTACATCGAGTATGAGGCCTATGGTGTAGGAGTCGAAATTGATGAGCTGCCGCAACTTTATCGGTCTGTTCCGGGCTCAGACAAATGGCCGATCAAAGCTGACTGCGCCCGTCCGGAAACGATAAGCTACCTTCGCAACCGCTGCGGATTCAATATTGCAGGTGCAGAGAAATGGGATGGTTGCATCGAGGACGGTATCGCGTATCTTCGTGCATTCGAAAAGATTGTCATACATCCCAGATGTAAGCATGCGGCAGACGAATTCAGGCTCTACTCTTACAAGACGGATAAAACAACGAACGAAGTTCTGCCAATCATTTTGGACAAGAATAACCACGTTATCGACGCAATACGCTATAGCCTAGATGGCTACATCACCCAGTCCTCGCTGGAGCTTTTTACGGCCATGGGACGCCAGGCAACACTATGAGAAAAAGTAAGAAACAACAAACGCCCAGAAGACAGTTCTCTGACGGTTTTATGAACCCGTTGCTTCGTGTTGGGGACTATACCCCGAACACGTTCAATGCGAGCCGTTATGTCCCGAGGTTCAAATCATTCAACCGACAACAGCTTGAATGGGCGTACCAAGGTTCTTGGCTCTGCTCTCTGGCAATCGATTTGATTGCTCAGGACATGACTCGGGAAGGCATCGAAATCATCGATGAGAAGCCGGAAGTCACGGAGCTCTTGAATTCTTTGCTGGATGACTATCTGGTTTGGGATTCGCTGTGCGATGTCTTGAAGTGGGCCAGGCTCTTTGGCGGAGCTATCGCCGTTATGATGATTGACGGTCAAGACATGTCTACGCCTCTGGCAACAATTCGAAAAGGGTCGTTCCGAGGCCTCTACGTACTGGATCGATGGCAAGTCAACCCAAGCAATGAGGTCATTAGTGATCTCGGGCCTAACTTTGGGAAGCCTGTTTTCTATAACGTCATCGATAGCGAAAGCGGAATCAAACTCAACAATGAGAGAATCCACCATTCGCGTGTGTTGAGGTTTGAAGGGCGGCGGCTGCCGTACTATTTGCGCCAGGCTTACCAAGGCTGGGGTGCGTCAGTTTTAGAAGTTATTTACCCTCAAATCTTGGCATACGATCTGGCTTCAAGCGGTGCCGCTCAGCTTGTCTCCAAGGCGTACCTTCGCTACTACAAAGTGAAAGGCCTTCGCCAGATCTTGACGAATGCTGTTGCCAGGAAGGGCTTTTTAGCCCAAATGGACCATGTCCGGATGTTTCAAAGCATCGAGGGGTTGACGCTTGGAGATGCGGATGATGAATTCCAAACGTTTTCGTATTCGTTTGCCGGATTATCCGAAGTTCTAACACAGTTCGGACAACAGGTTTCCGGCGGGCTCGGGATTCCGTTGGTTCGCCTTTTCGGGCAGTCGCCCGCAGGGATGAATGCAACGGGTGAGAGCGACATTCGTAACTATTACGACAACATCAAGTCTCAGCAGGATTCTCAGCTTAGGCCGTGCTTGAAGCGGCTTCTGAGAGTCATGTACATGAGTGCGACGGGACAAACGCCGCCATCAGATTTTTCATTTGAATTTAAGCCGCTATGGCAGATGTCGACCGAACAACGAGCCCAGTCAGCACAAGGGCTTGTGGGGTCGATTCTTCAAGCCTATGACAGTCAGGCCATCAGTTTAGAGGTGGCGCTAAAAGAGTTACGGAAGCTGGCTGATTCTGTCGGACTATTTGCCGCCATTACCGATGAAGATATCGAGAGTGCCAAAGAGCTTGAGTTCGGGATGTCAGCACCGTCTCCGGAGGGACTTTTAACGCATGAACAAGGACAAAACCAAGACCTCGGACAAGGCCAAGCCGGGGAGGTTCAGAGAGGCCAACCAAACGGCTCGAATCGAGGCGTGGTACAGGAAGCGCCTGGTCCAAGTGGCCCAAATGGTGGGCAAAATAGCCCAAGAGTATAAAGAAGACAGCGATTTGTTTGAGCAAGAAAAGGCCGTGCAAAAGCGGCTTTTTTCGTATGCAGACACTTTGGATGCTTGGGCCAATGAGGTTTCTGATGTCATGCTCAAGCGCGTAGCCCGTGCAGATTACTCAGTATGGTTGAGGGTAGGGGAGAAGATAGGCTCTGAGACTCGCCGAAAGCTCAATGAGGTTACCGTCTCTCCCATTTTTTACCTGCTGCAGCATGAGCAAGTCGAACTGATTAAATCACTGCCTCTTGAGGCGGCGCAAAAGGTTCACGAGTGGACTCAAATTGGTCTGGCTAACGGGCAGCGGTACCCAGCCATTGCTAAAAGGATTCAGACCGAGCTGGGCAACGTCACAAAGAGCCGAGCGATCACTATCGCTAGGACGGAAACCGCAAGGACGAGAAGCAATTTCACTGAGGCCCGCGCTAAGGCTATCGGATCAACACATTACCGGTGGCATACGGTAGGTGACGGTTCGGTGAGACGATCCCACTCCGAGTTAGATGGGAAGGTTTTTTCCTGGAATGACCCTCCGATTACTGATTATGGAAAAGGCGGAACGCCTATTCGGTCGCATCCAGGCTGTGTTTTCAATTGCCGCTGTTGGGCGGAACCTATTTTTTAAGAGAAACAAGCGATGTTATTTAGGGACGGAGAAATTAGAACCGTCGGTGAGTTTAGCCCTCATATCAAGACAACGGATGAGGGCTATTTGCTGTGTAAGGATGTGCCGATTTCTAGGGTAGGTCGGTTTGAATACTCCGGGTTGGAAGCGGGTCTGCCTTCCAAAAACGGGAAGGTCCTAATGTCCCGAACTCCTGAAGAACTTTTTAGCGAAGACACGATCAAGTCTTTCGAGCTCAAGCCGGTCGTCATCGGGCATTCTCGATTTGCCGATCCGGATAACTGGAAGCAGATCGCTGTTGGCGTTGTCAAGAATGTACGCCGAGGGCAAGGAGATCAGAACGATCAGCTCTTGGCGGACTTGCTCATTACTGACCGAAACGGCATTCGGCTCGTGAAAAGCGGGGATTTGCGAGAAGTCTCTTGTGGATACGACGCAGATACCATCAGCGATGGTGAGGGGTATGGGCATCAGGTGGGCATCGTGGGGAACCACGTTGCTTTGGTAAAAAAGGCTCGCTGTGGCGAGAAATGCAAAATAAGGGATAGTCAAATGACTACAAACCTCAAGACGATGCTTCGTCGCTTATTCCGCGATGGCGACGAAGACAAATTCAATGAAGCGTTAGAAAAGGTCGACGTACAAGAGATCAAAGATCAAGACCCGGCCGATCCTACTCCGGCTCCGGCCGATCTGCCTAAGGTCAAAACGACCGAGGAGCGTTTGGCAGAGATCGAGGTGGCTATTGCCAACATCCAGAAGTTGTTGGCGGAGTCAAAGCCGAGTCCAGCGCCCGCTGCTGATTCCGATCCCGCAGCAACTCCACCGGATCCTGCCCCGGCTCCGGTGGAAGAAATCGTTCCCGATGACGAAGCCAAGCAAACGCTGGCTGATGCAGAAACGCTGTGCCCTGGAATGAAGCGTCCGACCGGCGATGCCAAGGACGGGAAGTTCTCCCGTGAAGTCATTGAACGTACGATGCGCAGTGCCTTAAAGGGTGCAGGCGTAACGATGTTTGGAGACTCTGCCGAGATGGATGGGCCGGTTCTTAAGACTGCGTTTAAGGCTGCTGTTGAAATGGCCCGCCGCGAGAACAACCCGAAGGCAAAGCCCTTTGGTGATTCCGCTCGAGATAAGGACGACCACAAGAAGTCTGCTCAAGAGCTTATGAACGATTTTTGGAATAAATAATTGGAGACGATGATGAGTCAATTTATTGGAACCACGATGCCTCTCGGTTATGCCGGCACGATTTCCCGTGCTTTCTTCGATAACACGATTGAGGCCAAGGTCAATGGTGGTGTGAAGGGTTACGGTGTTCCCGTCAAGCTAAATACCTCCACCGGAAAGGCCGAGCCCTGCTCGGCAACGTCTGATGTTGTTTACGGTTTTGCCGTTCGCGAATTCGTCCAGGGCAGCGTCACGGACGCCATTCTTTCTCAAACGGTATCCGTTATGCGCCGCGGCTATTTGATCGTCAAAGTCAGCGGCACTCCGGCCATCGGCGGGAAGGTTTACTTGGATGCCAATGGCGGATTATCCGCAGATGCCAATGATGGTGAAGACGAACCGACGAGTTACACCGCCATTCCCAATGCTGTCTTTGTCGGTACTGCCACGGACGGCTTGGCTGAAATCGCATACAACATTTAAGGAAGATGAAAATGACTAAACGATTTTTCGATGCTAAAACGATTGAAAGCACCGGTGCCTTTTTGCAAGGCGAGTTGGAGCGGCTCGATCAGAAAATCTATGAGCCGATTGCAGAGTTCACGTATGGTCGAGACATTGACTTGCGTCAGGACGTAACGATTGCTGACGAAACTTCTTCGTTCATGCTTTCGAATTATGCCGGTGGCGTGAGCGGTACCGGTCACGGTACGAAGGCTTGGGCTTCGCAAAAGGATGGCACGATCCCGCGTGTTGACATCCAAATGAGCAAGACCCTGCACCCGTTGACGCCTTGGGCTATGGAAGTCGGATTCGACGTTTTTGAATTGGCTAAAGCTCAGCAAGTGGGGCGCCCGATTGACTCGCAAAAGCACGATGCTATGCGCATGCGCCACCATCGTGACATTGACGAGCAGGTCTACATTGGTGACGCTGAAACCGGTGCTACCGGCCTTTTGAATGACGCTTCCGTTGCAAAGAGCAATGTCGGCGCATTCAACCCGGCGACGGCTTCTGCCGATGACTTTTTGGAATTGATCAATACGGTGCTGGAAGCTTCGTATAAGAACACCCAGTTCATCATGGTTCCGGATCGCATTTTGTTGCCGCCCGAATTCATGGCATTCATGTCCAAGCCGATGGTTATCGGTTCTACGCCGTTGTCCATCACGGTCGCAGAATATGTGCGTCAAAAGAGCTTGACCTACACGATTAGCGGCAAGGAATTGCAAATGTATCCCTGCCGTTGGTTGTCCAAGACGATGCAGGGCGCCAGCTTTGCTTCCGGCCGTATCGTGGCCTACACGAAGCGTAAAGATCTGGTGCGCTTCCCGCTCGTTGAGTTGCAAAGCACTCCGGTGCAGTACGACGGCTTGCGTCAAAACACCATTTACTACGGTGCGCTTGGCCAAGTCGAAGTGGTACGTCCGGAAACCATGTTCTATGGCGACTGCGTAGCCGCTTAGTTAAGGAGAATCAGAGATGGCGAGAATCAAAGTTCGAGAACAGTTCACTCTTCGAAAAGGAGAGAAGTCCATCAAGTTTGAGGTTGGCGAACACGAAGTTTCCGATGACATTGCTCGCCATCCCTATGTCCTAATGTGGTCAGATCTGTTGGGATCGGCGACGGCAGAGGGAAAAGAGAAGCCGACAGCAAAACGGGCACCGAGAAAAAGGAGGGCTTCATGAAGGATCTAATCCTTTCTGAGTTCCTTGAAAACTATCCTGAATTTTCAAATGCCGCTGCTTATCCGAAATCACGGATTGAGCATCGACTGAAAATGGCAGTGAAGTTTTTTGCCGATGTTCCGTTTTACGATGAGGAAACCAAAAAGCACGTGCAGGGACTGTACGTAGCCCATTTTGTTTCCGTAGCCGGTCCTTTGACCCCCGGTGCTTCCAAAATGGCGGGAACGGTCGGGCTTGGCTTGGTCAGTTCGAAATCTGTCGATGGGGCATCGATTGCTTATGACAATTCCATTGCCCAGGAAGAAGGGGCGGGATTTTGGAACGCAACCGCTTACGGTCGGGAACTGTGGCAGTTGATGCAGCTATTCGGTGCAGGAGGCTACCAAGTATGAAAGCTTCTCCGTTGCTATCCATCGAGTCCAAGATCAACACTAAGCTACTTAATGAGACCTTGAGAGATCTTCAAAAGCGGGCTTTATATGTTGGCATTGCGGCCGACAGCACTCACGATATTCGGGACGATGATGGGCCGAACAATTCGGAATTGGGCTTTATTCACGAATACGGAAGCCCTCTATCGAACATCCCTCCCCGTCCTTTTTTGATTCCCGGAGTCCAATCTCAGAAGGCAAAAATCTCTGAGAAGCTCGGTCTGGCCATGAGAGAAGCGTTGGATAACAACAAACGGGAATGCGACAAGATCCTGGAGCAACTTGGGATCAGCACGGCAGAAGCCGTGAAGGAATATTTGCGGACAGCTTCTTTTGAGCCTCTAAAAGCCTCCACGATTGCTAACCGCTACCGATCCAGGCAGACAAAAAGCAAGCGTGACAATGAGGTGAGATACATTGTCGGCAAGGATGGGAAAAAAGCAGCCAATCCCAACTTCGGGAAGGGTATTCAGCCGCTTATCAACTCCGGAGCGCTTTTGAACTCCATTGATTCCTATCTAATTAAGGAGAGCTAACGATGGCAGAACTGGATGTTTCCGAAGTTATTACGGATCCACTGTTTACTTCTCCAGTGACGTTGATTCACCGAGTCGAGTCTTTCGACGGCAACGGGAACCCCGTTTGGGATGACAGTGCTAATGCCACAGTTCAAGCGGTTGTGACTTCCGATTTAAAGAGCTTGGAACGTCTTCCCGATGCTTTGAGAAGGGAAGGAACAATTCTTGTGCGCTTCATGAAGGAAGACGCTCCGGATGGATTCCAAGGTGGCGGATACGATGCCGTGCTTTGGCGAGGCAAGCGCTTTGTCGTTAAAGACACAGCTGACTATTCGCAGTTCGGCCGAGGGTTCCTTCGAATGACATGCTGGCCGGAGGAGGTTAGCGATGGCAGTTATTGACAGCAGAACAGCGGGTGTTTTAAGACCCGGCGACTCAGAGAATACGGGCGAAGTTGAAACAAGGCTTCGCCTTTTTGTTTCCGATGTTACCGGTCTTGAGGCAAAGCTTGTCAGGCAACGCTGGCTGCCAAAGCCGGGAACTCAGCCAAGCTTAGAGGTTAGCTGGTGCGCTGTTGGCATTGTCGGCATCAAGACTTGGGGCTTGCCTTACATCAGGGGGCGAAAGGGGACAATTTCCGATCCTGCATCGGGAGACGTAAAGAGCGAAGCCCATCAAACGATGCAATGCATGGCGAGTTTTTATGGCCCCCAGGCTCAAGAGCTTGCAGACATTTTCCGTTCCGGAGCACGTCTTCCGCAAAACAATGACTATTTGCAGTCGATGGGGCTTTCTATCCAAGGCGTTGACGATGACATACGTCATCAGCCTGATTTCCAACTCCAACAGTGGGTTGACCGTTACGACGTGAGTTTCAGAGTCGGACGGAAAGTTTCGAGAACATACGGTGTGCGCACAATCGCCAGTGCGGATGTCGAAATCATTACTGAAAGAGGAAAACTATGACTTTACCTACCTTGCCCGTGAACCGAGTGGTTAACGTGCAAATTCAGATGTCGCCGATGGCCGCCCAATTGCGTAATTTCGGAGCGATGCTGATCATCGGTTCATCCGATGTTATCGATGCACAGGAGCGTATTCGCACGTACGCCAGTGCCACCGAAGTTGCGGCGGATTTTGGTACGGCTGCGCCGGAATACCAAGCCGCTGTCGCGTTCTTTAGCCAATCTCCGCAACCGACCAACGTCCAGATCGGTCGTTGGATTAAAGAAGCGAGCAATGGTCTTTATCGTGGAAAGATTTTGTCCACTTCGAACCAAGAAATGGACAACTTCACCGGTATTGCATCAGGAGCATTCGACCTGAAGATTGACGGAGAAACCGTTAATGTCACAGGCGTTAATCTCTCCGCACAGTCTAACCTAAACGGAGTGGCCAGCCAGATCACGACGGCTTTAAATAGCAAAGGTACGTGCCTCTGGAATGGGCAGCAGTTCGTCATCAAATCCGTCACAACCGGAACGAGCTCCACTGTTTCCGAAGTATCGGATACCGAACTTTCTCAAGCGATGGGCTTGATCGGCGGAACCATGGTTTCGGGCGCCCAGGCTGAAAGTATGCTGGATGCTACCAATGCCTTGTTGGATATCAATACTTGGTACGGGGCGTTCTATAGCGGAGAGTTTGAGCAAGATGATGCCATTGAGTGTGCACAAGCCATCAGTGCATCGACTCCTTCTCACATCTGTGCTTTTACGAGCATGGACACGAATGAGCTTGATTCGACCCAGACCTCTTCCTTGGGGTATGAGCTTTCCCAATTGGGTAACAACCGGGCGTTTGTCCAGTACTCAAGCACGGCCCCCAATGCCGCCATGAGCGTATTGGGACGTATGAGCACCGTCAATTTCGAAGGTTCAAACACGACAATTACTTTGAAGTTCAAGCAATGCCCGGGCGTTGAACCTGAGTATCTTCGGACGCAGCAGGCAAACGCTCTGCAAGGAAACAACGTCAATGTTTTTGCTGCCTACCAAAACGACACCTCCATCCTTCAGGAAGGAACGATGGCCGGCGGTTGGTTCATTGATGAAACCCACGGTCTGGACTGGTTGCAAAATCGTGTTGAAACCGACCTGTGGAATCTCCTGTATACGTCCAATACCAAAATCGGTCAAGACGAAAGCGGTGTCACCGCTATTCTCTCAACCATTAACGGTTCCTTAGATGCGGCGGTACGTAACGGGCTCGTGGCCCCCGGCGTTTGGAACGGGGATGAGTTCGGCACGCTAAAGAAAGGCGATACGTTGAGTACCGGCTATTACGTGTACATCCAGCCGCTTGATGAGCAATCTCAGTCCGATCGAGAGGCACGCAAGGCACCTCCGATTCAGGTGGCGGTAAAGCTCAAGGGCGCTATTCATTCGATCGATGTCACGGTTACTGTTAACCGCTAAGGGGTTTATTAAATGTCGAATACCTATTCTTTCCAAAATGTCTCCGCGACTTTGACGGGCACCGGCGTGATTAACTTTGGATACGGTGCCGGCAATGCGAAAGAGGGCATTAGCGTTAGCTACAACGAAGACATCAATACGATGTACGTTGGGGCCGATGGCGAAGTGATGCACTCTTTAAAAGCTAACAAATCCGGTACGGTGACTATTCGCTTGATGCGGACTTCGCCCATCAATGCCCAACTCCAGTTGATGTACAACGCACAGACCCTGTCCTCGTCGCTTCACGGAAACAACGTGATCACGATTCGAGACAAGGGGAACAACGAAATTTGCGTTTGCCGCTCCTGTGCATTCAAGAAAGCTGCCGATCGCAACTACAGTGAAGACGGGCAGATTCAAGAATGGACGTTTGATGCCGGCAAGATCGACTACACAACGGGTGAATACTGATGCGCCTGAACCCCATGAAGATCACCTTGGATGGTGAGGAATACGTGATTGGTTCACTTACGATTTTCGATTCGTTGAACCTTTCTCGCCTCACCGCTCCCGTGCTCCCTATTCTCTTTAACAAGGTATTTGCGAATGCCATCAAAGCGCTTTTTGCTTCGAAGAAGTTAAAGGAAGCGAGCCTAGAAGATGTGATCACTGAAATTAATGCCGTAGTAGGCCTTAGCGAGCCGTTGTTTGTCCGAATTGCCCAGTTGCCCGAAGAAGACTACAAGCGAGTTATCAATATTTGCTTGAGTTGTGTCGAGCGTAAGCAAGGAGAGCACTGGTTCAAAGTATGGGAAAACGGCGTTCCTCGTTTTGATGACATGGATACTGCCACGATTTTCAATCTTGTCATACGAGTGATCGTTCGCGAACTCCACCCTTTTATCGCCGCCTTGTTGAAATCGGCCCAAGAGGTGGCGTAGAAGCCGAAGAGGGCGGGGGCTTTAGATGCCTTCCCTGTGGGATGGATTTTCTTTTGCGCCCCGTATCCCGAGGCTTTTGCCGATATGAGAGCTTGCTGGACGGGACATTAAGCCTGGAAGACATACTGATCATGAATCAGTACATAAATAACGAAGAGTACAACCGAAACCTCGTGATCGAGCGGAGTATGAATCATGGATAGTGTGATTGCCGGTTTTTTGGTGAAGCTCGGGTTCACGTTCGACAAAGAACAGCTCACCAAGTTTCAGGGAACAGTCTCTGGCGTAAGCAAGGGAATGATGAATCTGGCCAAAGTCGGCGTCGGGGCCGGAGTGGCCATTACCGCCGCTATTGCCAAGGCAAACTCAGAAGTCAATAAGCTCTACACGCTCTCAAACAACACGGGAGCAAGCGTGCGAAGCATTCGCGTTCTCGGAAATGCTTTCAGTGCCGTTGGCGGGAGTGCCCAAGATGTCCAGACAGCGATTGGAAACTTGGCGCATAACATCAAGTACCTCAATTTTGAGCCGTATCTTGAGGGTCTTGGCGTTAGCCTGAGAGAGGCAAACGGGGAGGTGAGAGACACATCCCAAGTTCTGCTCGACCTGCGAGATGTCCTAATGGACATGCCTCAAGAGCAAGGTAGGGCACTGGCTGAAACATTAGGGCTGGGCGGGATTTACGAACCGATGATGAAGGCCGATTTCGGCGCCGAATTGGAACGATCCAAAGAGCTATTTGGCGAAATGAACCAGATCATAGGAGAAGGTTCTGAAGCGAGCCACCGTTTTACCAACGAATTTTCCCGACTGGGCGATGTTGTAAAAACGGGATCTATGGCTATCGGTTCCAGCTTGACAGACTTGCTTGGCCTTGATGACAAAATGGCGAACCTCACAACAAGCGTAGCCAAGGCCTCAACGGATTTCATCAAGTGGCAGCGAGAAATTATCCAGAACTCTGACGGTATTTTAGATTGGGCAAACCAGTCTTTCTTGGAACCGCTCGGCAATTTGTATCGTGACCTGATGAATACCAAAATCGGCAAGGAAGAATTCATGTCCGGTTTAAGAAGCTTTGTGGAATTCATCATTCCGGAAGCGCAAAAGCCTCAGCGCGTTTCAGAAGAGAATGCCACCGCTGAGCAAGAACCTGCCGCAATGACCGTTGAGAGAGCCAGAACGATCCATGATCGGAGGTTATTAGCCACTCGTGGCATGCGAAATAACAATCCGGGCAATCTTAGAGCCGGGCAAGGCCAGATTGGTACAGACAGCTCTGGATATGCCGTATTTCCTACGAGGGAAGCCGGTTATAACGCCGCGGCTAGACAGCTCAAAGGATATGAGAATGCCGGGCTCGATAACATCGCCTCGATCATCTCGAAATGGGCACCATCGTCAGAGAACGACACAAGGTCTTACATCAACTCTGTAGTTCAAAATATGAACGCCAAAGGGTTTGATGTCGGAGCTTATTCGAAATTGGACTTGTCTGATTCGGCAATGTTCAAAGCCTTGCTTGATTCGATGATCAATCACGAAGTCGGAGCCGGTGCCGAGAACTATTTCAACACATCGACCTATGAGCGAATTATTCAAAAGCAGTCACAAAACCAATGGCGTTCAAGCGTTGTGAAAGAGTCGGATAAGCGTCCCAGCGTGACGGTTAATCAGACGATCACAATCAGCGGTGTTCAGGATCCGCAGCGAATCAAGCGCGAGATTGATCCTGCGAACACGGTTCAGAACGCTGTTAACAACACCTTCTGAGAACGAAATGGCACTAAATTACAGTTTAGAAGCGCTGATCTTTGAGCGGAAACGGTCGATTGCCGGCATTGTGCCTGATGTGACGATTATCGAAGAGCACACGGATAGCGTGACGGTGACTAAGCACCCGGTGGATACCGGGGCCAACATTGCCGATCACGCCTATAAAAACCCCGCTGTGGTCAGGTGCCAGTTCGGCTGGTCTGATAGCTCTCGCTTGATCAATAGTCTGTTGGACTTTTCGATTTTCAAAGGTATGCAGACGACGGCGGACATCTATGAGTTTTTGCAAGACTTACAGAAAAAGCGACAGCCGTTTGCCTTGAGAACAGGAAAGCGGTACTACCCGCAGGTCATTCTTACTGAACTTCGGGTGAGCACTACCGCAGAAAGCGAGTCCTGCCTTCTGGTTGATTGCACGTTCGAGGAGCTTTTGGTTGCAAGAATGCAGATCGTATCACTGGCTCCGGAGTATCAAAAGGATGCTTCGAAAACAGCCTCTATGAAAAATGGAGGGCAGAGAAATCCGATACCGGTTCAGGGAGCATTTAGATCATGACGGCCTATCAGATCCCATTAACAACAGGGGCGCAGTCTTTCACAATCAATCTCGGAGAATTCCAATACAAGATGGTATTAGTGTATAGGAGCGCCGAAGGCGGAGGCTGGTTCTTGGACATGATCCGCTCTGACGGCTCGGATGCCATCTATGGGGTTCCTTTGATTTTAGATGCAGACCTGCTTGCACAACATGCCCACAAGCGATTTGGGCATCTTTACGCAAGCATGGATGGGCAAAAGCGAACGCATCCGACTTATGAAGACATGGGAAACACTGTGATCTTAACGTGGACAGATGAAGATGCCGGCTAACATCACAAGCAAGAACACTGAAATTTCCGATGATTTTTCAAATGCACAGTGGCTTCGGTACTGTCGTTTGACCGTCTCAACCGAGAGCGTTGAGGGGAAAAATGAAGAGATGATCGAGGCTATCGATTTGAGTGAATTTCGGATTCGCTTCATAGTCGACCAAGCTTGCGTGGGAAAGCCTACAACGGCTGAAATCACCGTCTACAATCTGGCACAACAAACGATTGATTTAATCCCCGGGCCGACCAATCAAGAAATTCGAAATAAGAATATCTTGGTAACACTGGAGGCCGGCTACGAATCCAATCATGCCATTGTCTTCCAGGGCGAGCTATGGTGGAAAACGGTCGGCCAAGAAAATGAAACGGACACCTACCTCACGTTAGTTTGCGCTTCGGGAAGCCGAAACCAAAACTACGCCGTCGTGTCCGCTTCGATAAAGAAAGGTGCCACGCAGCAAGACATCCTGAATGTGGTCGCTAAGACGATGTCTGAAAAAGGCGTGGCGATGACCGGTCAGCCAACCCTAATGGCTACGAAATTGCCAAGAGGCAAGGTGATCTACAAAATGGCAAAAGATGCCATGCAAGGGATTGCTGACACAAACAACTTTGACTGGTACATCGGTACGAACGGCCTTGTGCCTGTTCCAAGGGATCCGTCTTATGATCCGAATACCCAAGCCATTGTGCTGAATGTTCAGACCGGAATGCTTGGCAGGCCGAAGATGACCACGCTTGGAGTCAATGTTGAATGCCTCTTAAATCCATTAATTGATGTTGGTTCGATTATCCAGATTGATAATTCCAGAATCAATCGAGAAAGCTATGACACATCATACGGAGCGGTACAAGAAAACTTTCATCGTACCGAAACCTATGACGGTGCCGACGGCTTTTATCGAGTTATTGCCAGACAACACGTTGGAGACACCTACTGCCAAGATTGGCTAACGTCCATGATTTGCGTTGCCGTTGTCGGCACGACCCCAATCACCCCCGGGGTTAATTCTTTCTTTCCGAACACATGATCAACCCGAACGCACAAATCAATGACACTAACCTGTTGTTAGAGCAGACATTCAACGGCAAGCAAGCAGCAATATGGACTGCGCTGCCGGGCATTATCAAGAGCTTTGATCCACAGGCGATGACCTGTGAAGTCCAGCCAGCTGTCACGGGGAGAATTCGAGATGCAGACGGAACGATTAAACAGGTCAATCTGCCGTTACTTCTTGATTGTCCGGTTGTCTTTCCGCATGCCGGAGCGTGCTCATTGACATTCCCGATCAAGGAGGGCGATGAGTGCCTTGTGGTTTTTTCAAGTCGCGGGATCGACTTTTGGTGGCAAAACGGCGGTATTCAACCGCCGCCTGAGCCGAGGATGCATGATTTGTCGGATGGCTTTGTTATTCCGGGGCCGTACTCTCAACCGAAAAAGATTGCGAATGTCAGTACAGAGTCGGTTCAGCTGCGAAGCAATGACCATGAAGCGTTTTTGGAGATTAATCCGACAACCCATAACATCAAAGTTCAAACGACTGCCAATCTTAACGCCACGGTAGGCGGAGATAGCACGGTGCAGGTGACGGGTAATGTCACCATTAAGGCGGCAAGCGTCACAATCGACAGTCCCAATACGCACATAACCGGAACACTTCAAGTCGACAAGCTTATCACCGCGCAGCAGGGCGTAACTTCGACAGGTGGTTCCGGCGTTCAGGTTACTGGCCCGATCACGTCAACGGGAGACATCAAAGCAGGCTCAATCAGCTTACAGCAGCATACGCATAGCGGAGTACAGCCCGGTGGTGGTGATACTGGACAACCAAAGTAATGAAATAGACACAATGAATATTTGACCAAAAATCGAATTTCTCAGAACGGGCAAGGTTATGCAAAACAAGAATTTACCGCTTCATGGTAAGGCGATTCTTTACGCCATCGCATTCTTCATTGTTTGTGCAGGCATTTCCCTTGTTTTGGCTAACATTTGACGATCAGGAAAACCATGAGAGTTAGATTCGTAGACCATTTCATTTTTGCAGACGATGCAGAGTTTGAATCGAAACATAAGAGAGATAAAGACGGGAAATTTTCAGAAGCAGAAGGTCTAAAAAATATCAACAAGCATCCTTCTAAAAATGAATTAAAACGAGAACACAAAGCTAAGTCTATTGAGGAGTTCTACGGAGAAGAAATCAAAGGGCGTGGGCTTACGGGAAGATCAGCCATGAAAAAATTGCTTGAACTCCAGCGAGGACATATTAAGTCTGCGTTCCATAGAGATGATATAGGCGATATTGATCTTGTGTGGGGAGATACAAGAGCTGGTCTTTGTCACTCTATATATGAAAGATTAAATAAAAATCAGGACGTTCAACCAGTTTTAAATGGTATTGCCAACACAATTGCAAATGGGGTAAGAGATAAAAGTTTGGAAGATAGCCAAAATTATGTTTTGGTGTACGGGACAATGCGTGTAGTGATATCGAAGAGTTTTAAAAACGACAATAAAGTAAGACTTATGATTTCAGCATACGAACCGAACGAAAACTATAAAAAGAAAAGCCCCTAAATAAAACAGGGGCTTCCTACTGCAAGTTATTCGGTGCGGTGCGGCTAGACCTGAATTTCACCTATCGGCAGACTTCCTCGATAGAACTTTTCAGTACAAGATCATTTTATAACCTTTCGTACAAAAAATAAATGAAAGTACGCAAACTTACTTCAACGGGCGACTATCGACTTGGCCATGCCGACAATGATTTCTTTGTTGACACAGCAGAAGGAGTCGCCCAAAACGTTTTGACTCGTCTAGCCCTTTGGCAGGGTCAATGGTTTATCGACAGTTCTGAAGGGACACCGTGGCTACAGCAGGTGCTCGGCAAGCATAACGCCGTTGATACTGTCATTAAAAACAGAATCCTTGAAACGCCGGGCGTTTTGTCGATAAGCGAGTACGAATCTATTTTGAATCCTGACACACGCTCATTGACCGTTACCGCAACGATTCAAACTCAGTATGGACAAACAACTATTGAGAGTGAAATGCAATGATTGAAAATCCTGTTTTTACAGTCAATGAATACGGCATTTCTGCGCCGACGTACTCAGAAATTCTCGACTATTTCCAAGGGAAAGCGAGAGAGATTTTTGGGCAAGACATCAATGTAGACGCCGATACTCAAGACGGGCAACTGATAGCCATCTTCGCGGCCGCTATCAACGATGTGAATGCGCAAGCGATTGCCACGTACAACCAATTTAACCCAAATACGGCTATAGGCGTTGGCTTGGATTCCGCGGTAAAGACAAACGGAATCGAGCGGCAGGCTGCAAGCAATTCAACGGTTGACCTTGTTTTGGTCGGTCAAGCCGGTACGGTGATTGAAAGCGGAGTAGCAGAGGATAGCAATGGAAATAAATGGCTTTTACCGGATCAGGTTGTCATTCCGGTTTCTGGGCAAATAACCGTAACGGCAGTTGCGCAGGAAGAAGGTGCAATTGAAGCCTCTCCAAATACAATCACGCAAATCAGCACGCCAACAATGGGATGGCAAACGGTTAACAACCCATCCTATGCCACAGTAGGCTCGGCGATCGAAACCGACATTGAATTGCGAGCTAGGCAAGCTCGTAGCACAGAGCTGGCCAGCGTCTCGTTGTGGGAAGGAATCATCGCCTCTCTTTTGAATTTTGACGGCGTAACACGTGTATCAGGTATCAAAAACGACGAGGATGAGCCAACAGAAGAAGGAATTCCCGGGCACACAATTGCAATGATTGTCGATGGCGGGGAAGTGGATGACATCGGAAAGACGATCTTCTTAAAGAAGGGCGAAGGTGTAGGGACGTACGGCACCACTGAATCGACTTATGTTGATGTGTACGGATTCCCTAACAAGATTTCTTTCTCAAGACCGACCGTAGTCAACATCTTTGTCACGTTGACAATTAAGCCTGGGGCGTCTTACTTAAGCACGGCAGCCGATGAAGTTAAAGAACGGATTTCTAACTACATCAATAGCCTAGCGATCGGAGAAGATGTCAACATTGCTCGAGTTCTTGCCTCGGCTGTCAAAGACTGCGATACGGGTGTCGATAACAGATTCGAAGTTCAGGAGATCAAGATGGGAGAATCCTCCGGATCCCAGACAGTGGCCAGCATCCCGATCGAGTGGAATGAGGCCGCATCTTGTAATGTTGCCAACGTCACGGTGACAGTAAATGAGTAATACCAACGAATACACTGATTTCATTGCCGGGTATCACGTAGGCCACGAAAATTTCACAGAGTGGGTATACACACTCACCGAGCCTTTGTTGATGGCAAGGGAAAGACTGGCAGAACTTCGACAGGCCTTCGATGTTGATACCGCTGTAGGAGTTCAGCTTGATGCCGTCGGAGCTCGGGTAGGCATTTCCAGAACGCTTCCCATGAGGATAACGGATGTTTACTTCGAGCTCGACAACGCAGATCTCGGCTTCGATTGCGGAATTTGGAAAGGACGATTTGATCCAAGCGACGGCACTACGACACTGGATGACGACATGTATCGTGCTGTTATCAAGTCGAAGATTCTGGCCAACAAATGGAACGGACAGAACGGAACATTGCCTGAATTTTTGACGCGTGTCCTTAGCTATTTCGGTATGGACTCGAAGGTTCTGGATATGCAGGACATGCAGACGATGCACATTGCCCTGCATCTGACAGAATCAGAAACGCCCCCGATTGTTTGGGAACTGATTACGCGGCGCATCATCGACATTACCGCAGCAGGCGTGAGCATCAAGATCGTCGACAATGACCCATGGTTTGGCTTTGATTATGAGACAAACAGCGTCAAAGGATTCGATGACGGATATTGGTTCCCTTTTGATCAGCCAACAGCTGTACAAAATGTGGAGGCAGAAAATGGCGAAGTATGATTTCAAACTAAACCAAGGAGCTGATTTAAATCTCCCGTTGCAACTCGAAGACGCTCTGGGGGGGGGCGATTTCCTTGAAGGGATTTTCGGCGGCTATGCAAATAAGGAGCAACGTTTATTCTCTCGAGGCGATAGATACGCTTACTTCAGAAAACAGCAGATTGGTTATTGACGAAGATCTCGGATTAATTTGCGTGAAGTTCCCTCACGAGATTACCGAAACCTACCCGGCACAAACATTGGTTTATGACATAGAAATCACTTCCGCCGACAACGAAAGAACCCGAATTCTTGAGGGGAAAATTTTAGTTAGTGCGGAGGTGACTCGTGTCTGATTGCAAATGCAATGTAACTGTTGTTGTTAGCCCGCCTAAGAAAGTCATTGTCGAAACGAAAAATGAGATATCGCTTCCGATAGTGAAAGTCCTTGTCCCCGGCATTCAGGGGCCCAAAGGGGATCAGGGCCCAGCAGGCGAAACGCAACCACTAGAAATTGACCCACTTCAAACGTATCTGAAAGCGAGAGGAACTTTGTAATGCCTACTACACTTAATCAACAAATTCAAAATTTGGCACAGCAAATTGGTCTTGATATTAAGACGATTAATAGCGCACAAGGTGATTTGTCGTCATTAACAACCACGCAGAAAGCAAGCTTGGTCCTTGCTATCAACGAGCTCAAATCGGCACTTTCACAAGTAGCGGAAAGCGTCATCGATGATTCTCAAACGCTTTCTACAAAGACATGGTCCAGTAACAAAATCGTCAGCGAAATCACATCAAAGTGCGCAGAGGTTAAAAGTGCGTTGCTTGGTGGAGCGGGGGACGCGTACGACACACTCAAAGAGCTAGCTGATCTGATCACAGAGAACAAAGAGCTCATTGATAGCTTGCAGGAACTAGCTGGCGCACACGTCCGATACGATGCAGCACAGGAACTATCGCCGGAGCAGCAGGGACAAGCTCGAGCAAATATCGATGCCGCTTCGGACACAGAGTATCAACAGACTAAAAGCGCCGTTGGTACCCTGGCCAACTTAACAACAACCGAGAAAACGAACCTTGTCGGTGCAATTAACGAGGTCAAGGGCCTCGCAACAACAGCTAAAAACACTGCCGATCAAGCCAGTACAAAAGCGACTTCTGTTGAAACCGCTTTAAACACGTTTAAAGGTGATGTCGGCGCCACGGACACCAACTTTGTCGCTGTGTACACGGCTGCGCGCGACGGCGAATAAAAGCGAGGTGCGCTATGGCGACCTTGCAGAAAAGAATTGAAGACCTTGCCAGACAGATAGCTCTTGATCAGATTACCCAAGATATTGAGGCAGAGAACAAGTTTGTTAAGAAAGACGAAATCGGTATTGATGACACAGTCAGCCGACTTCTTTCGCTTGAAGAAAAAGTTTCTCGTCTTATATCTGTTGCTTGGGTGCAGGAAAAAGTTGAACCTCTTTCACTCAAGACTGTAGATCAATCCAATCCGAATCTTGATGCATATGCTGTCAGATTGAACGATCTAGAAGCAAAAGTTTCAGAACTTATAGAAAAGACTTGGAAGCAAGAAACTTTCTGAAAATTTAATCATTTCAAACCTAGAGCTGGGTAGCCCCCGGCTCTTTTTTTTTTACGGGGTTAAAAAACATGGCGACTAATGAATTATTGCGATTTGCCAATGGTACCGATCCTAACGTCATCGCATTCGCTGAATGGAAAAATCTTCCTGAAGTTACCAAAGGGTTTGTGGCCGGTATCGCAAGAAGCGCGAACATGAATCGTGTTATTGCACAAGGGGCGTTAGCCGGATACGTGATGGGCCAAGCGATTGTGTCTATTTTGCAAAAAGATGCCAAGCTAGATAGCTCAACATTTTATGAAGACTTCCTTTCGGCTTTGGCAACTTACATCCCTGCGAATGTTGCCAATGGTTCAATCCCGACCACAAAGCTTCAACAGCTAGCCTCTTATCAAGACATCGAGGCGGGAACTGCGTCTAAAGTTGTATGCTCAGATGTGCTTTTGCAATATCTCAAGACATTAGTGCCGACCGGTACTTGCCAGTGCATGATGCTTAAGACGGCGCCAGCGGGTTGGATGGTCATGGACAACAGTCAAGTTGACTACGAGGATGCTCCTGAGCTTGTTGAACTCTTATGGCAATTTGATTTGACAAAAGGTGACAGCTCGACATACGCGGTTTTACCGAATATGAACGGTCGCGTCTTCCAGGGAACGACTACAGTAGCCGACGTCTGTAAATACCTCGAAGCCCAGTTACCAAACATTCAAGGTACCATGGGTGACAACTACGGTGGAGTTTCCTTCTCTTGCTCTGGTGCGTTATCGTCAGACGGTTCAGAACTAAACTACAGCGGAGCAGGAACGAACCGCATGACATATAACGCTGTGCAATTTAAAGCAAGTAATTCAAACGCCATCTATTCTGCATCGACCGTGCAACAAAATGCATTACAAGTCCTTGCTTGTGTTCGATACTGACCAAACATAATGGGCGAATTTACGCGCATCTCTTATAGGCCCAATGCTGGCGCGACTTATGTTTTTAGATCAAAAACCGCTGGGACATATATTCCTGTCTTTGAACCCGGGGATTCGTATGAAGTGGTAGAGTTCAATGCTTCACGAGCTTCTGACCTATACAGCGGATCAAGCCTTCAAAATAAATCGCTTCAGATTCTCCCTTGCATACGTTGTTAGCATCGTATGCAAGGCAGGAACTGAAGTGCAGATTGTTGTACGCTAGATCCGGAAAACATAGACGATGCTTTGGAGGCATTTAAACTTATTCTCGTATTTGTTGAGGAACTGCTCATGCTTTGCATGTTCAACAACGGCTGATTATCCCAACCAGAAAAAACTCCATCGGGAGTCTCAACACCAAGTCTTACTCCACTTGCTACGATTCCAAAGTTGCCTGTAATGTTTGGGCCGTTGCCAAACATTACGGGATCTGCAACTTGGTATCGAGGCACTTCAGGCTCCGGCATAACCCAAAGCGGAGCATTGAGTATCAAAAATCAGGGAACCAGCTCATCAACCCATGAATCGGGCAAAGGTGATTTAACACTTACATTTAATGCTGCTGGGAGTTCCGCAATCTATTCGGGAACTAAGGTACAGGTCAATGCATTGCAGGCACTCCCATGCATTCGGTTCTAACAGCGGATACATGGCAGAGATTGAAGCGCAGAAACCTGGAGCTTTGAGCCATTGTAAATGCTAGATGACTTCGTTGCAGAGAATACCAAAGAACGTTGTGCCGTTTCTCCGCTAACACTTGCGACAACGGAATCTTCGGCACCTGCAGCTGATATGAAGCCATATGGATCTTGCCACGCAACACCACCTTTTGCTCCTACCCCACCACTGATGTTTGGCCCAAACATTATAGGGAGTGCCAACTTTAATTCTGGAACAGAGTTGACCATGGCATCATCGTTGCGGGGCGGTTCAACAGGTGCTTTCTCGTCTTCCAATGCGGTTGCTAACGGTTACAGTCCAGGTAGCTCGCAATCAGGCACTTATCGAACTCTTGGGCTGAATTTGCAAAACGGGAACTCGATTTACTCTGGAACTAAAATGCAAGTCCAGGCGATACAACTGTTACCATGTATCAAGTGTTAACACCTGATGCAAGGTAATAATTGCAACGAAGGCGATTGCAGCTTTGTGCCAGAGTAGCTTGAGTCACTATCTGAAGCTTTAAAGTCTAGATATTGGCAACCAAAATTTGGACCCGCCTCGGTTGCAATTCCATATTTTGTGCCAACATTGCGAACCTTAAACGCACCTGATGGAGACACAACGTCACATAGAAACTGACCTTGAGGATCTGAACCTCCGTTTAAGCTGCCGCTGATGTTTGGGCCCAAACATTAGCGGTGTAATTTACGGGTTTCGACCGGTTGTCGGCGCATCTAATGACACATCCGGCTTGATTCAAGGTGAGAACAAGCAATATACCGGTTGCTTGACTGGCTCTGACTGGACAGACTATGGAGGCTTTTCAATAGACTTTTCACGAGGCAACTCAATCTATACCGGATTAAAAGTGCAAACCAATGCGCTAGAACTGCTTCCTTGTATTCGTGTTTAGCAACGTATGCAAGGTAGTAGCTGCAACGCTGGATGCTGCATCTTAGAACCTGAGTAGATGCTAGAACTGTTGCTTGCATTAAACTTTGTTGAACCATTTAAACTCCCTGTTACCGCTGCTGCCGCTGATGAAGCGCTATCAAAACTAAATGCTCCTGAAGAGCCGTCGCCGCCAGTAGATATCCTGACAGCTCGATGGCCACCCGTAATGTTTGGTACTGTCCAAACATCTCGGGGTATTTCTCAATTCGTAATACTCAAGGTGCTGTTACTACGACCGCTCCGTTCAGTTCTGATACCTCGGGGCAAAGCGGTAGCAGCCAAGCTTTGGCACTTACCCAAGCCGCACACGGAATACAAAGCATTTATTTCAATGCTTCGGATTCCAACGCTTCATATGCCGGCACAAAGCTTCAAATGCAATCGTTGCAAGCTTTACCCTGTATCAGATTCTGATGCACGGAAGGCATTGCAGCGCCGGAGACTGCATTTTGTTGCCTGAATAAATTGAGCTGCTGTCAGATGCATCTAAATACAAATTCACACACGGGTTACCAGCTGACTCACAACCGATATTGACGCTGTTATTACCGTAGCTTAAAGCTCCGAAAGCTGAGGCCGTTTGTGATGATGTTAAACCTGGCGCCGAGAAACTACCTGAGATGTTTGGGGTCTGTCCAAACATTACGGGACAAATTAAAGATTTGTCCTCAACAGCTGCTGGAAACGCCTTGGCCAATGGTGCTTTTTTGTGGTTATCATCAAGTTCGCAGATTCAAACGATAGCAGTTGAAAATGGTTCATGCGATCCATCGTTTGACGCTTCACGTGTTTCAAGCTTGTACTCTGGTTCCAAACTTCAGCAAGCAGCTTTGCAAATGTTGCCCTGTATTAGAACTTAATGCAGGGGAGACACTGCAACGCTGCTGCTTGGAGTTTATTGCCAACATACATAGCATTTGACTTCGTTGCAGAAAAGTACGCAATCCACGATCCCTGCGAGGCGCGAGCTTCGCCTTGACCAGCAGTCTGAATTCCGCCAATTGAGACGAACCCAGAAGGATTGGTTAAGTCAGAGTTGTGGCTTCCCAGTTGCCCGCTAATGTTTGGGCCAAACATTACGGGTTGGCTGTATGACGTCCATGCTGGTGCAGGGGCTACAGCAACACAAGTTGCTACTTGGTCAAAGTCTGGTAATCGTCAAGGCGCAGCTCTTTCAGGCGACTGGCAATACGGAGGATTCGGGTTTGATGCCTCCCGTTGTTCATCAACTTACACCGGTTCAAAGCTGCAAGCCCCAGCCCTGCAAGCTCTTCCATGCATCCGGTACTAACACCGAATACATGGAAAAAGCTGAAGTGCTGGAGATTGCATCTTAGTCCCCGAGTAGATTGATGAGCATCTTGATGCATCAACACAAACAACTTCTATGTTTGTAAGAGGTTCAGCATAATGCGACATTGCTTCCCCCTCTGTAACCACTCTTGAGTAAAAAGCACCGGTGGGAAAGAAGGTGGTATTTGATTCACCTCCATTATCGGAATCTCCCGTAATGTTTGGACAGCCCCCAAACACAACTGGACGTTTTTATGCCAGCTCTGCAGTTTTTGTTAATGGGGTATTTGCAAAATCAACCGGTTCTGATAACCAAAGGATATTAAATTCAAATCAATCTGACGTTTCAAATACAACTTTTGACTTCTCCTTAAGCAAGTCGAATGACATATATTCAGGGACAAAATTGCAGGTCAGTTCCTTGCAACTCTTAGCATGTGTCAAATGTTAGAAGCGAATACAAGGTAGTGCTTGCAAAGCAGATGGCTGAACGGTTGAACCGTTGTACACAGAGTTGCTGCTGGACGCATTCAGGTAAATAAAAACGTCTCCTTTCCCAGAGCCTCCAAACTCTGCCAATGACGTACCTGAAGTCGAAAAACTTAGGGCACCATGACCTTGCCCTCCGCTTGTGGTACCACTGGCCCAATTGGCATCACCCTGGATGTTTGGACAGACTACCAAACAGCACCGGCTTAATTGGTCAAAATGTCGGAGACCAAGGGCAAGTTGAATTTAATGCTTCGGGTTCATTTCAAGCTATAGCGAACGGCTCACGAAAGTTCCCTAAAGCATCTGACTATGATTCTCCTATGCCGAATCAGGTGAAATTCGATCTATCGCGATCATCAAGCATTTTCAGTGGCGCAAAACTTCAAGTCGCATCTTTACAGTGCCTACCATGTATTCGATGCTAAATTCGTATGCACGGCAAGAACTGGAGGCTTGATGGCTGTAGCTTGGCGCCAGTGTACAAACTTGAGTTAAGAGATGCATCGAAAGTTAATACTCTCGTTGTCTCGGAAGGGCCGCCCGCAAAAGTTCCTGTTGTGCCACTTCCTTCTGACCACTTAAAAGGATCGCTGGAACCATAGTCGACATACCGTCTAAAGGTAACTGTTCCACTAATGTTTGGTCCCATTATTAGGCTTCTGGAGTAGGGGAGTTATCAGTGTGAGTAAAGTGCCGAGCACGGTTTTTCGGCTGTGCTCAGCGATTGTTAACAGATTGATTATTTAGCTAATTCGTCTAAAAGGCCGGCACTTCGAGCACATTCTTTTACGAATGCGCTCCAGCGCTCCATGACGGCCCGTCTGGCGTCAAGAAAATCTGACCTTTGGTAAGCCCTTGAAACTTTGTCACCGACTGCATGAGAAAGACAAGCTTCGGCAACTTCGAATTGGATTCCGTTATCTGCGAGCCAGGATCGGGCAATTGAACGCAAGCCGTGAGCAACAAGTTCATTTTTTAATTTGGACTGATGTAACCACTTTGCGAGAGCTTGTTTTGATAAGTGCCCGTCGGATTTTCGACCTGAGAAGACAAATTTGTTCCTAGGATGTGGGGAAAAAGATTTCTCGCGCTCAAGAAGTTCCTTCATAAAAGGAGTGATAGGAACGCGATGCTCACGACGTTTTTTCATTTTTGTAGCTGGAATAACGATTGTGTCAGCATCAATCCATGATTTTTCGAGAGATGCAACTTCGCCTGGGCGCAACATCGAGCATAGCGAAAACAAAAAATAGTTTTGCATTCGGGGTGATGCAGTTTTAAAAGTGCTCATGACGTGATCAAGTTCTCGCCAGTTAACAGATGGCATCGGTTTAGTGACAGGGGGAGCAAAAACTTTTGAGACCCGATCGATGGGGTTGTGTTCAATGTAACCTGCGCAGACGGCTAAATCGAGGATTTCACGAAGGCGCATCAAGATTCTTTTGAGTGTTGATCGTTTACCCGCATTTTCAATAGGTTGAACAACTTTAATCGCAAGAGGCGCTGTGATCTCATCAAGTTGCCGGGTACCGATATGACGAATAAGGTAGCGTTCAATGCGCCGTTTTTCATCAGCATAGCTGACGATGCGCCCGCGCTTCAGGTTACACCAAAGCACAAAAGCATCTCTTAGTGTGTAGCCGGCAACTGGTGACAAATTGAAGGATTTAAGTTTTTTACGGGCTATTTGTCGGGCCTGAGCTAACGACAGTTCTGGGAATTTTCCGAGTGTGATATCAATTGTTCTTCCATTTTGCGGAACGCGTAATAGAAAACTTTTGACACCGGTCGGTTGCACTCTCAATGTCAACCCTTTTTCGAGTGCTAGAGAATAGCGCTTATCTCGCGGCTTCAATGCCGCTATTTTTTTACTAGTGAGGTTCATAAATGACTACTCCTGAAAAAAACAACGCGATCGAAGCTCCGATTGCTTACATCTACGATGAAGATGGCTACTACTTTTTGTGCAAGCCCAAACAAGAGAGCCCGCGCGTTAAGGGAAAGTTTCTCACGCCGTTGAACTCGACCGAAGTAGAACCTGAAATTCCCGATGGCTACTTTGCGCATTGGAGCGGCGCCAAATGGGAATACGAGAAGATCCCGTCAACGGCTGAAGAGTTCGTCGGCGCGAAGATCTCGCACAAGAGTCAGACAGCTCGCAATCAACTGCTTCGACAGCTTTTGCAGAAGCTTGTTGAAGAAGACTCTGACCACTATCGAGTTATTCGTGGGTCTGAAGAAGAGGGACTGTGGTGGTCCGTTGAAAGGATTCCTGAAAAAACGCAAGACGAAAAGGATCTCGAGGCCGCGAAGCTCGAAGAGCAAAAAGCGATGGCTTACTTAAACTCCACGGATTACGTTGCTGTGAAAATCGCCGAAGGTGTTGCTACTAAAGATGAGTATGCAGACGTTCTGCAAAAACGTGCCGAGACACGAGAGCTGATAAACGGACTTCGCGCGACGCAAGAAACCTTAACTGCAAAAATCGGAGCAGCAAGTGATTGAGGCGGTCATCATTTTTGTGGCATTTTTGCCTGTGTCTATAGCTTTTGCTGTCATTGGGCGTCTGCTTGCACCAGTCCTTGCGCTTTTTTGTGACGAGCAGGGCTGGTTGCCTGAGTGGTTAAGCTGGTTCCAAACCCCCGATACCTCCTGCGATGGTGATGCAGGTCACCACGAAAGGTGGCCGAAAGAAGGAGCGTTTTGGACATACGCCCGTCGAGTTGCCTGGCTCCTACGGAATGTTTCGTATGGCTTTGATATTCAGGTTCTCGGTGCGGATATTTTTCCCGGAGACACAATCAAAGTTTCCGGAAACCCTGACATCGGTGAGAGTAGCGGGATTTCAGGCTTATGCATCCGTGAACTGGTAAGAGATGGCAAAACAAAGGCATTTCAATTCTTCTTTGTAAGACATTACCAACTTTTCGGAGTTGATAAATGTGTGCGCATAGGCGCCGGCTGGAAGCTTTGGAATGGAGTCAAAGAAGTTGGTTATAAGGCCCAATATTGGGCATTTTTTAACCCAATCAAATAAGAGAGATTTTCATGTGTGACGATTCGAAAACGCCCATTCAGAGAGTAGTTGCAGGCCTGACCGCATCCGGGGCCGGTGGCGTTGCAAAAGCTTCACCCGGCATAGCTGTGACAAGCGCTGGAGTGATGGGCTTTCCTATCGAGACTTGGGTCTCGATTTTGACTTGTTGTTATTTGCTCTTCATGCTTGTCGGTGCGATGCCGAAGGTCATTGAGGCTCTTCGCTATTTGTACAGACTGGCCAAGCCAAAGAGAGAAAGTTCGATCAGCGTGACGGAAGTCCCTGATCAATCTGTCACGGAAAAGCTTGAAAAGGTGAAACATGAATAAACGCATGGCAATCGGCGTGCTCTCTTTGAGTGCAGCGGGGCTGGTCGCTATTCTGAATTTTGAAGGCTTTTCAGAGACTGCATACGTTCCAGTTCCTGGAGACGTGCCGACGATAGGGTTCGGGACGACTGAAGGCGTAAAGATTGGAGACCGGATCACGCCTGAGGAAGCAATTGACCGGGCTTACGAAGACATAAAAGAAACCGAGGCGGCCATCAAGCGATGTGTCAAAGTGCCACTGTCTCAAGGTGAATTCGATGCTTTCGTGAGCCTGGCTTACAACATCGGCGGCCGTGCATTTTGCAGATCCACGCTTGTCAAAAAGTTAAACGCCGGCGACTATGAGGGCGCGTGCAATGAGATCAAGCGCTGGGTTTACGCAGGAGAAAAGAAGGTTGATGGTCTCGTGAACCGTCGCAATGTTGAATTCTCATTCTGCATAAAGGAGTGAGTGATGCAGAAACTGAAGTATGCCGTGGTAGCGATTGCAATCGTTGCTTCGTATCTGTTCGGATATACACGTGCTCAGGTGGCCGGCGATCTTGAACTTGAGAAACTCAAACAAGAAAACTCACTGGCTGTTATCAGCGCACAAGAAAATGCAAAGGTAAAATATGAAAAGCAGATGCAAGATCTCATTGTCGCTCACGCTGCTGAGCGCGATCATTATGCTGAGCGGCTGCGCGAACTCGAATCCTTCAGTCGTGCCGGTCAAGACTTGGAGTCCTGCGGTCGTGACCGAAGCAGACTTGCAAGACTGGCGGTACGCGGTGAAGAATTACTCAAGCGAGCTGACAATTATCTTGAAGCGCTCAAATGAGAAATAGTCAAAAGCCGGGGAGATTTCCCCGGCTTCATAAAAGTTATGACTCCTATTTTATCTTAGAGAAGCAAAATTCTCCCCAGTCCTCTAAAATTTCTCGCATTTCACCGATTACAGAACGCCTCAGGTAGGCGTTGTTGTACTTCTCCGTAACATGGTCCAAACAGTGTTCAATTGCTTTTTCTGAATACTGCTTGTGGCCATATCTCACTGAGTCATAAGCCCACGTTTCAAAGCTCGCACGGGCAGTCCCATGTAAGCTGATGTTTGGGGCTTTGCCTCCTCTTGTTAAATTGTTATCAACAAAAGGCTCAAGACCTCTTTTTATTCTTGCAGCGTTCATCTTTTTGATAAACAGATAAGCCGCACTTGTGCTCAGAGGTGTCAACCCTCCTTTTCCGTCCGATTTTGAAAAAACAAAGTTACGGTCCTCACTAATATTTATATAGCGAGGTACTGTTGCTAAAAGCTCAACGGCTTGTTGAGAGAGAGGGGTCTCTTTGTCAAACTTGATGACACGCTTTACTTTCATCTCGTCACGCTTTGTGACCTGGATCGGTGCATCTTTGTGATCTTTGGGGTCTAAGAATATCTCGGACCAAAGGACCAAACGTGCATTAGAAGCTCGATTGCAAGTCAAAATTGTAAATTGAATGTACTTGGCAACAATTCCTGTGTGGGTTTGTAGCTCTGCAAAGAGATCTGGGATTAAGTCTGGCGATAGCGCAGGTTGATGCCCTTTTTGTGGTCTCTCAGAATCTGGCGCCAATAGGTCCCTCAGTTTACCTTTTAAGTCAGCAGGATTATTCATAGCTGGAATTTTTCCGCTTCTAATCCCGAAATCGAAAGCCCGCTTCATTTCGCCTAAAACCCTTTCTGGTGTGTCTACAAGGGACCTCCACGAATTTTCAAAAACATCTGCAAGGATTTCGGGAGTTAAGTCTTTCGCAGGCATCTTCCGAACTTCTTCAGGAATGTGAACACGAATCCATCCGGATACGGTTTCAGTGTGTGTTTTTGAAAGTTTTTGCCCCTTTACATTAGACGACTGCCACAAACGATTCTCGCCAAAATCACAATAGTCGAACATCATTTTCTGCACTGAGTAAACTTTCTCGACCTTTTTGGCTTCGTTTTTCGCTTTTCGGGCTTCGATGGCTTCCTGCCTCGGATTCTCTCCCTTTTTTACTTTATTGCGCCAGTCAAGGGCTATCTTTCTTGCTTCTTCAAGAGAGGTTTCCGGATACGGCCCGATAGATAGGTACTTCAAATTTCCGTCAACAGACATTCTGAGTTGGAAGGTTCTGCTGAAATTACCGTCGCTAATAGGCCTTACTTTTAAAATTAATCCCTTGACCCCTCCGACTGCGATAGTCTTCTTTGCCACTCTAGCTTGTCGGTCTGTCAGAATAGGAACAGATCTATTTGCCATAACATTCTCCCAAGATCTAATGTGCCCTCTAATGTGCCCGCTGAAATGGGCACATTAAATATTGAGCAGTTTTCTATAAAACGGGCACATTACGGGCACATTATTGCACGCCCTTAAGTGAAATTGCACGAATAAGAATGAAATAGATTGAAATGCTATGAAATGGCGTTAGTGCTAGTAATTTCAGGTGTTTTGCGCCATTGATAGAACTAGATTGAACGTGTTTGAAACAGAAAGGAAAGTGATTGATGGTGGAGACGGCGGGAATCGAACCCGCGTCCAGAAATCGTCCATAACCGGATCTACATGCTTATTCAAAGAATTTAAAAAATCTCACTCTGCTTCCCACCCCTTGACTGGTTCTGGCAGAGCCAGGTACTTTTTAGTCTCGATTGCCGAGCAGTGCCCTCAAGGCAATCCAGCCTGTATCAATATGAAACCGCTGCTAGCGAACTAGCCTGGCCTAGAGGCAAACCAGTGCGGTCCTCGCCTAAATTAAGCGGCGAGAGCGAAACGCTTGTTATTGGCGTTTATTTATTTTCCAGCGGATTTACAAGGTGACTGGACCTTGACATGCACCGTGCCACTTCGTGATCCCTGTCGAAACCAGGTCGTCCCCACGAAACACACAAGGGATACTATTATGGACGAATTTGACGGAATTTGCTTAGGAAAAAGAAGAATTTTTTGTTAAATTTTTCGCCTTTCTTATTGTTTTTGTTCTAAAATGCGCTTCAACTTTGCACGTGCCGGCAGCGCCCCCGATGACGTGCTCCTTTTTTTCGGGCGTTTTGAAAAATTTAACTTAAGTGGTGCCGTCTGCCGGCATCATGGAGAATTATGGCTAAAGAAGACCTTATTGAAATGAGCGGCGTCGTTTTGGAAGTTTTGCCCGATGCCCGTTACCGTGTCAAGTTAGACAACGGTCATGAATTGATTGCTTATACCAACGGCAAGATGCGCAAGCACCACATCCGTATCTTGGCAGGCGATAAAGTGTCTTTAGAGCTTTCTCCGTACGATTTAACGAAGGGCCGCATCACCTTCCGCCATATCGAAGGTCGTCCCACGACGCCGGCTGCCAACCAGTCGCGCCGCCACTAAGTCGCTGAAGCGCCCCTAACAAGTCAGCCGTCGATAGTCTTTGTCGGCGGCTTTTCTGTGTCTGCGCGGTTGGCTAAATTTCCCGTGGCGCCAGTGTTTTCGGGAACTTTTGCTAAAATCTATTCGATTAACCTTTCGTAAGGGAACAACATGGAATTCGAGCTTTGGTATTTGATAGCCGTGCCGGTTTTGTTTATCGCCGGCTGGTGGTTCCGCGGTTTAGATCAACGCCAACGTGAAGAAGAACAGCGCCCTGAGACCTACTACAAGGGCATCAACTTGTTGCTCAATGACCAACCCGATAAGGCCATTGATGCCTTCATTCAAGTGGTTAAGCTCGATCCCGAAACGATTGTATTGCATCATGCCTTAGGTAATCTCTTTTGCCGTCGCGGGGAATTTGACCGCGCCGTGCGCATCCATAACCATTTGCTCAACCGGGAAGATATTCCGGCCAAGGAACGTTCTTTGGCACTTTTCGAGCTGGGGCATGACTACCTCAAGGCCGGTATTTACGACCGCGCTGAAGACAGTTTCCAGCGTTTACTCAAAGTGCCCGAATACCGCTTGGAGGCGCTTCGCGCCCTTTTGAAAATCTTTTGCACCGAAAAAGAATGGAATAAGGCGATTTCCATTGCCAATACGCTAGAAAAAGAAGCCGGAGAAAACCATCAGGTGGAAATCGCTCATTTTCATTGCGAGCTCTCCGACCAAGCCATTCGCCAAAAAGATTTTGCTGAGGCGAAAAAGCAGCTCGATGAAGCCCTGTCCGTGGATCGCCGTAGTGTCAGGGCCTTAATTGCTCTCGGCAATTTAGCGATGAAGCAAAATAATCCGGAGGAGGCGATTGCTTGCTGGTCGAGAGTGGAGACGGTCTCGCCCGAACACATGACGCTTATCATGGCCCCCATGGCGCAGGCCTACGAGGCAGTCGGCAAGCACGAGCAAGCCATGAATCTCATTCATCGTGCCCTCAACGATCAGCCCAGTGCAGAAACATTGACCATTGCCTTGGATATTGTTTCGAAAACCGAAGGAGAAGCTTCTGCACAAAAAATGCTGCGTGAGGAGCTCAAGCAGCATCCGACGCTGCTGGCTTATGAAAAGCTCGCTGAGTTAAGACTCAAAGATGATCCCGACAATGAAGAGCTCAAGCTGTTGACGGCTCTTTTGAAGCCGCACGTCTCCCGTTTGGGGCGCTACCAGTGCTCGCATTGCGGCTTTAGGGCAAAGGGTTTCCAGTGGCTTTGCCCTGGGTGCTCCTCTTGGGGCAGCTACCCTCCGCGGCGCTTGGAGGAATAGTTTGAGGACGACAGGCTCGGCATAATGCCGAGCTTGTTTGTATTTGTTACATTTTTGACGGATTTTCTTGCGAATATTACGCTCAGTTTGCGTACACTTTTATCCATATCATCTTTACTTAAAAGGTTTTGAATGTTTAAGAGAATCGGTTTGTTTGTACTGACCAACTTGGCCATTTTGGTCATGCTCTCCATTATTTTGAATTTGGTGAGTTGGTTCTTTGGTGTGAACTTCGGGCAAATCGCCGGTAGCAATCAAAATTACGCAACTCTGTTGATTTTTGCGGCTGTGATCGGTTTTACCGGTTCTTTGATCAGCTTGTTTATGAGTAAGACCATGGCGAAAACATCCATGGGCTTGCAGATGATCGATGTGGATAATCCGCGCAACGGCGTGGAACGCTGGCTCGTGGAAACCGTAGCGAAATTAGCCAAGATCAAAGGGGTGGCGATGCCGGAGGTCGGCATCTATCACGGCGAGCCGAACGCTTTTGCGACCGGGCCGTCCCGCAACAATTCGCTCGTGGCGGTTTCCGACGGCCTGCTTGCGAGCATGAACCGCGAAGAAGTGGAAGCGGTGTTGGGCCACGAAATGAGCCACGTTGCCAATGGCGACATGGTGACAATGACGCTCATGCAGGGGGTAATCAACACCTTTGTGGTGTTCCTGTCGCGCGTGATCGGTAACATCGTCGATCGCGGAATTTTGCGCAACGAAAGCGATGCACCGGGGGCCGGCTACTACATCACGAGTTTCGTGCTGGATATGGTGCTGGGCTTATTGGGGTCCATGTTGGTGATGGCTTTCTCGCGTTACCGCGAATATCGTGCCGATGCCGGTGCCGCAGAGGCTTTGGGTTCGCCCGTGCCGATGATTAACGCCTTGGCCCGATTGGGCGGACAGCCCACTTCGGAGTTGCCGGGTGCCGTTAAGGGCTTCGGCATCAACGGCGGTATCGGTTCCTTGTTTGCCTCGCATCCTTCTATTGAGCAGCGCATTAAGGCGTTGCGCGAACTGCAACAACGCTAATCTCTTTGAATAGCGCCGGGCCGGCTCATTAGATGCCGGCCCGTACCTTGTTTCTTCTTATTTTCTTATTGCTTTTCTTCTCGATTGGCGCAACCTAAAAGCTTTTCATTGAGGTCACGGTCCGAGAGGAACGCTACAAATCCAAAGCCAGTTCAATGGTTATGGATGTCATTTCTGACTTCGATCCCAAGCAGACAAAACCGAAGCCCCCTGTTTTCCGGGAAGCGAATCAAGCGAGTACTCTACCGATCGAAAAAAGGGCTGCTGATCAATGCCGATATCAATGGCGCAGCCAATATCGCTCGAAAAGAGCTTGGGGATGAGTGGCTCAAAAACCGGCTCGAACCCGATAGGGGCGTCTTAGTGGACGCGCCCGCCGTTGTACGGAATCTGCATGCACGTGCCGATGTCCGGCAGCGGCTAGAAATGGGAGGCCCTCGCATGAAACTGCGTTCGACAGAGCCCGGGAGTTCATGTTTTTTTACGAGCGGTATTGATCGTGACAAAAAAAACGGCCCCGGAAAAATCCAAGGCCGTTTGTTTTCATCTAATGACTCGGTGCGTCTTGATTAGAAAACGATCGAAGCCAAGAAGAAGCCGAACGGAATAGCGGCAACAAGACCCAAGCAACCCGGAAGGAAGAAGGGGTGGTTCACCACAAACGAACCGCTCCACTTACCCATGTAGGAGCCCGTATCATCGCAAGAGACCGCGAAGGCCGAGGTCGGATACACGTTCGTGACGAAGATACCGGAAACGGCGACGAAGCAAGCTAAAATCATCGGGGCGTCGCAGCCTAAGCTGGCAGCCACCGGCACCAACAGGGCCGAGGTAGCGCCTTGCGAGAAAAGCAATGCGGACACGCAGAAGAAAGCCAATGCCAACAGACCCGGGTATTGAGAGAGCAATACCGTGGCTTGTTCTTTAATCGTCGGGACGTAGATTTCGATCACTGTCGAAGCGAACCAGCAGATACCGAGGATCACGATCAGGGATTCGTAGCCGCCGTGGAAGATCGAGGAGTCTTTAATCTTCGTGAGCTTGACGTCGCAGAACCAGTACATCAGCATGGAGATAAAGAGCATCGTGATCACGATGATGTCACGAGAGCCGAGGGTGTGGCCGATTTCTTGCTTAAAGAGCAGCATCAACACAATGAAAAGCACGCCGGCTAAGAATAAGCCGACGGACAGCTTGGCGCCTTTCGGAAGCGGCTTTTCCAATTCTTCCTTGCTCGCCATGCTGACCAAGCCCGCCTTCATGCGTTCTTGGAAAATGGGATCTTTGGCCAGATCAACGCCTTGGAAGGAGGAGATCAGGGAGGCAACCGCCGCGCCGAACAAACCGGCCGGCAGGATCACCATCAACGCATCGCCGAAGGAAACACCCATCTTTTCCACCACGACATACATGGCAGCGGTGGCTGCGGAAATCGGGGAGGCCGAAATGGCAATCTGGGAGGCAACGACAGCAGAGGTCAAGGGCTGAGACGGACGCACGCCGTTTTGCTTAGCCACTTCTTGAACCACGTTCAAAATAGCCATCGTCGTAAAGCCCGTACCCGAGAAAATCGTGAGCGTAAAGGCAATGGCCGGAGCCAAAATGTTAATGTACTTCGGGTTGTTGCGCAGGATGTGCGAAGCAACGCGAATCATATAATCCATGCCGCCGGCTACGTGCATGACCGAGCAGGCAAAAAGCACGCTCATGATGATCAAGATCACGTCCAAGGGCATGGGGCCGGGCGGAATGCCGAGCACGAAAACAGCAATAGCCATACCGAGACCGCCGGCCATGCCGACGCCGATACCGCCTAATTTTGCTGCATAGATAATAATGGCAAATAGGAGGATAAAATGGACCCAAACCATAAGGAGTTTCCTTTCTTAAGGGAGGAGAGTTAATCGGGGCGGTTGGAGATACACAACCGCCGAGCGAGAGCTTCTTTCAATGAGGCTTCTGATGCTTACTTTCATTGTATTGGTCCGGGCTTTCTTATTCGTTCGGTTTTGATAACCGACTGATATCCCTCAATGAATAACGAGTTGTTAACAAAATGCAGGGGTATACGATAGCTAGGGATTACCATGACTAAACTTAAAGTAAGCTAATGTTTTTTATAAAAATAAACAAGCTCTGGCGGGGAGAAGATTTTTTGAAGACACAGATGAAAGTCATCGGAAATTTTCTGGGAAATAAGACTTTCGCAGCCGAATATGGGGTACGGGGTATATTTTGGAGGCTAAAAGCCGACACGACTGAAAAGCAGTAAAGACGACAGGAAAGGAAATCAAAAAGAAAGGGAAGATTTAGTGATGGGGTGGGAGATGGGACTCGAACCCACGACAACCGGAATCACAATCCGGGACTCTACCAACTGAGCTACTCCCACCACTAAATTTTGGCCCGCCCGACAGGATTCGAACCTGTGACCCTCGGCTTAGAAGGCCGATGCTCTATCCAACTGAGCTACGGGCGGTTCGGTTTCTGCCGAAACGTGGTCGGGGCGAAGGGATTCGAACCCCCGACATCCTGCTCCCAAAGCAGGCGCGCTACCGGACTGCGCTACGCCCCGCCTCAAGTGCGAATCAGCATTATGCAGAAAAAATTCGAGAAACGCAATAGTAAGCCGAAATTTTTTTGGCCGTGGCTTGGGCCCCGGCTCGAAACGGTTATTTGAATTCCGTTAAAAGATCTGTCAATTCCAAACGAGACTTCGGCCGCGAAGCGTTACTGTCATCGGGCGCACGATAGCCGAGGCTGACAGCCACAACGCTTCTTAAACCTTGGGATTTCAGGTCAAGCAACTCATCGAGCTTGTCGAAGTCGATCCCTTCCAAAGCCGTCGAATCAATTCCCATGCCGGCTGCCGCAAACAAAAGAAAGCCCAACGCAATGTAGGCTTGGGCGGTTTCCCAAGCAAGGGTATCGGCAACCGAGTGGGTGTGTAGGCCGACAAAGTGGCGGCGGCCTGCATCGAGTGCGCCGCTGATTTTCATGTCTTTGTAGCGCCCGTCGGCAATTTCTTTGGCAAGGACTTTCTGCAGGTGCTCTTCGGAGATTTTTTCCGGCACGGCAAAAACGATGACGTCGCTTGCTTTCGTGATGCGCTCCTTATTGAAGTCGGCCACCACCTGCGCCATTTTCTCTCGGGCTTGTTGATCGGAAATCAGGATGAATTTCCACGTTTGCGAATTCACCGAAGACGGGGAAAGACGGAGAATTTCCAATAAGTCTTGCAGCTTTTCCCGGGGAATCTTTTTCCCGCTGTAATGTTTGGTGGTATAGCGCTCGCGGGCAATGCGCAGCATTTCGTTGCAATCGGTCATAATTGATCCTCCTAAGAATCGATTGTAGGCGCAATCGACTTTCGAGCCCAAGATGCTTTTGTCGTTCAGGCAGGTACAATGCCCTATCTTTGAAGGAGAAAATCCATGCAGTGGCACTGCGGCTCTAAAATTTTGGATCTTACCCGCCCCTTGGTCATGGGGATCGTGAACGTAACGCCTGACTCATTTTCGGATGGGGGCGAGCATGCGAGCGCAGCGCAGGCAATTGAACATGCAAGGCGCTTGCTGCAGGAAGGAGCCGATTTGGTCGATATCGGCGGAGAATCAACTCGTCCGGGTGCAGCCCCGGTCTCCTGGCAAGAAGAGCTGGAACGCGTTTTGCCTGTGGTCAAAGCGCTGGTTCGTGACGGTGCTTGCGTTTCCGTGGATACGAGTAGCCCGCAAGTCATGCGGGCTGTGATTGATGCCGGGGTGCACATGATCAATGATGTCCGAGCCTTGAGCGCGGCCGGCGCCATGGAAGCGGTGGCTCGAAGTTCGGTCGGGGTGTGCCTGATGCACATGCAGGGAACGCCTAAAGACATGCAGCAAGAGCCCCATTATGACAATCTGCTCGAACAGGTGAAGGCGTTCTTACTATCTAGAGCCCGGGCTTGCGAAGCCGCGGGCATCGATGCCGAGCGAATCGGCCTTGACTACGGCTTCGGTTTCGGCAAAACCGTGGATCAGAATTTTGAGCTTTTAGCACATACGGCCGACTTTGCCGGGCTCGCTTATCCTCTGCTGGTCGGCCTATCGAGAAAGTCCAGCTTGGGCGCGGTCACGGGACGCCCCGTCCATGAGCGCGTGTCCGCTTCGGTCGCCGGCGCCTTAATTGCCGCCCAAAAAGGGGCGGCCGTTGTCCGGGTGCATGACGTTGCAGCCACGGTGGATGCGTTTAAAATTTGGTTCAAGACAGAATCGATATTGAGAGGCAAGTATGAGCCGTAAATATTTCGGAACGGATGGAGTCAGAGGACGCGTCGGAGAATTCCCGATTACGCCTGATTTTGTATTAAAACTAGGCCAGGCGGCCGGCCGGGTACTGCGCCGCCGCATCCAGGGACACCGCCATGTGCGTGTTCTCATCGGCAAGGATACGCGCGTATCGGGCTACATGTTGGAAGCGGCCCTTCAGGCGGGCTTTTCCAGCTCCGGCGTTGACGTGGTTCTTTGCGGACCGATCCCGACTCCGGCGGTGGCATATCTCACGCGGGCTCAGCGAGCCGATGCCGGCGTCGTGATCAGTGCCAGCCACAATCCCTATCACGATAACGGCATTAAGTTCTTTTCCGAATCGGGTACGAAGCTGCCCGATGAGGTGGAGCTCGAGATCGAGCAGGAGCTCGATAAGGGGTACTCCTGCGTTGAAAGCAATGATTTGGGCAAAGCCTGGCGCTTAGAAGATGCTGCCGGGCGCTACATTGAATTTTGCAAGTCCACCATCGACAGCTCAATTAATTTGAAGGGGCTTCGCATTTTGGTCGACTGTGCCAACGGGGCGGCCTATCACGTAGCTCCGAGCGTGTATCACGAGTTGGGAGCGGACGTTTTTACGATCGGCGACAAGCCCGACGGCTTTAATATCAATGACGGCGTCGGGGCGACGCACACGGAAAATTTGTCGCGCCGCGTTTTCGAGCACGGGTGCGATGTGGGTATTGCCTTAGACGGAGACGCGGACCGTTTGATTATGGCCGACGGCATGGGCCACGTCTATAACGGCGATGAGCTCCTTTACGTGATGATCCGTGACCGGATGCTCACCGAGCCCGTGAAGGGAGCCGTCGGAACGCTCATGACCAACTACGCGTTGGAAAAGCGCTTGGGCGAGCTCGGCGTGGAGTTTGTGAGGGCTAAGGTGGGTGACCGCTATGTGATGGAGCAGCTTCAAGCCCGCAAGGGTTGGATTTTCGGCGGTGAAACCTCCGGGCACCTGCTCGTGCTCGACTGCCAAACAACCGGCGACGGCATTGTGAGCAGCCTTCAGGTGCTCTCGGCCATGCGCCGCTCCAGCAAGAGCTTGGCCGAACTCACTGCCGACCTGAAGCTTTTGCCGCAAGTGCTGATTAACAAGCGCATCGAAAAGGGCTTTGATTGGAAGGCGCATCAGCCGATGACCGATGCCGTCAAGCACGTGCAAGAGGAATTAAATGGCCGCGGGCGCGTTCTGATTCGTCCCTCGGGAACGGAGCCGCTTTTGCGCATCATGGTGGAAGCCGACGAAAAGGCTTTGGCGCAAAAGTGGGCCCAGCAAATTGCCGATACGCTTTAGGTCCGTATCGCATGAGCGAAGCTTAGAGAAGGGGAGGTTGAAGTCTCCCCTTTTTTATAGGCCGCTATTGTGTGAGCCACGCTAATAGGCGCGGCGCAATGGCTGGGGCCAAGAAGGCCGTCACCAGGCCGGCAAGTCCCATGGCAAGGCCGGAAAAAGCGCCGGCTTTGCCATTAATCTGAAAGGCTCGCGAAGTTCCCATGCCGTGCGCGGCCACCCCTAAGGCAAAACCTTGGATGTAGCTCTTTTTGATCCGGAAAAGTTTAAATAGCGGCATGGCAATTAAGGCGCCGACAATGCCGGTGAGTACGACGATGCCGGCCGTAAAATCGGCAATGCCGCCCATTTTTTCGGAAATTCCCATGGCAATCGGCGTCGTGACGCTTTTGGGCGCCATGGACATGATGCTCTCAAAGGAGGCGCCGAAGACAACGCCGAGCAGGATCGTTGAGGCGATGCCCACCGTGCAGCCGATGAATACGCCGATGAAAATCGGCGCCCAGAGTTTCGCCAGCCGCAGACGTTGGTCAAACAACGGCACCGCAAGCGCAACCGTGGCCGGCCCGAGCAGAAAGTGGACAAATTGCGCACCGCTGAAATAGGTTTCATAAGGGGTGTGCGAGACCAGCAATAAAGGCATCAGGATGGCTACGGCAATCACAAAGGGTGAGAAGATCGTCAAATAGCCGCTTTTGCGGTATACCACGATGCCGGCTTGGTAAGCTAAGAGCGTTACGCATAACCAGAAAGCTTGGTTGGCTTGCAGATGCTGCCACAGTTCAGTCATTGTCGTCATCGTCTACTCCCAGCCATTTGGCAGACCACTGTACGGCAAGCGCCGTGACCACCATGGTGATGGCTGTACCGATAATCAAAATGGCGCCGATGGCAAGCCACTCTTGGCTGATGCGATCGACGTGGCGCAAAATGCCGACGCCGGCCGGCACGAATAAAAGGGCCAAGTGAGCGAGCAAAACCGAGGCGGTCAAGCGCACCCGTTCAATCAAGTCGTCTTTAATGAGAAAGCCGATCAGCAGGAAAATCATTCCGAGTACCGGCCCCGGAATGGGCAGCCCGAACGCAAAGGAGAGGGCTTCCCCGACGAGTTGAAGCAATAAAAATAAAGCAATGGAAACCAGCATGTCGCGGTCCAAAAAGGTCAAAGGGCTGAAATTGTCTCACCGCGGCCATAAAAAAGCTATGGATAACCCTTATGTTTAATCAAAATCCGGTGGATTTTATACGGGTTTTATCTTAGTACTTCTACGAATATTCAGATTTTCCACTCTGTCTCAAAATGAATAATGGTTCAACCCTAAATTACTAATGCATATGGGAGGTTGTATGCAAAAAACACGTTGCGCATTGGCCGTTGGCTTGGCAATGATGACCGGCGTGGCTTGGGCCGTGGTTCCCCAAGTAAGCCCCGAAGTGCAAAAAGCGACGGAAACGATTTACAAAGATCCGGTTATGCAGAAGATGTTGACGGAATTAATGAGCGATGAAAATGCTCAATTCCGTTTTAATACGCATATGGAAATTGCCCGTATTGCTTCGCCTTCGCGCTCTGAAATGCGCCGGGCCGAGGAAATTACCCGTCGTATGGTCGAGGAGTGGGGATTTGATAAGAAAGACATCATGACCACACCCGAAGGCATTATTGAAGGCGCCGGCATTCAAATCGTTGACGGCTTGCCAGTCTATAACGTTTGCGTGCGCATCCCCGGCACCTACTCTCAAGAAAAGGGCGCTAAGAGCTACAAGGGTCAATTCCCGAAGGTACTCTTGGAAGGCCATATCGACACGGTGAATCCGGCTGAATTGCCGCCGGCGAGCAACCCGTACATGCCCGTGAAGTTGCAAAAAGCCACCGAAGCGATTGTTTCAACTCCCGAGCAGCTTGCAGCCATCAAGGATGAATTGCACTTTGATAAGAACGGCAAGATCATTCAGGACGAAAACTATAAGAAAGCCTACAAGCGCTATGCGAGCTTAGAAGACGCTCAAAAGAAAGGCGGCTACCGTATCTATGTGCCGGGCTTTGCCGATGCCATGGGTAACACCACCGGCGTGATGACCGCCGCCATCATGATGAAGAAGTACAACATCAAGCCCGTGTACGATATTTGGGTGTGCGGTACGGCCGGTGAAGAAGGCAAGGGCAACCTGGACGGTATGAAGCAGCTCTACGGCTACAACCAAGATACCGGCAAGGGCAACAACGCCTTGAATTTTGTTGCGAACTTCGCTGCCGACTCGACTCGTCCGGGTTCCGGCACGCTCAACTACTTGGGCAGCTACCGCTTCGAAATCAAGTACACGGAACCGGCCGGCTATAAGATGGGGGCGGCCGATGCGCCGAGCGCTTTGATGGCGATGAGCCGCTCCATTGCGAAGATCGCCGACTTGAAGACAGCTTGGGATACGGACAAGAAGGCCGAGCGCACGACCTACACGGTGGGTGTAGCCCGTTGCGATGACGCGGCTGCCGACGGCCGTTCGCGCTCTTGCACGTTGATGGTCGATATGCGTTCTCCGACGCAAGGACCGTTAAGCGAAATTCGCTCCCGCATTGAGCCCACGTTCAAGGCTGCGGTTGACGAAGAAAACGCCAAGTACGGTTTGAAGACCGGCGACAAGAATGCCGTGAAGATGGACTTGGTATGGTTCGGCGACCGTCCGGCTCACCAACGCAAGAACTTCAACGACATTGTGACGCAGATTTATTGGCAAACGGCTCAAACCGTGGGTATTGACCAGATCAAAGAATTGCGTACCAACGCTTCGAGTTTGAACGATAACGTGCCGGCAGCTGTCGGCGTGCCGACGGTGAACTTTAACGTTCATACAGTCGCTCAAAGCGGCGGCGGTCATACCTTTAACGAATGGGGTATCCCGGGCAATGGCCAAGACGAAGGCAAGCGCATCTTCCGTATGGTGTTAATGGGCTTGACGGCGGCCGGCTACAACACGAGTACCGGCGAAGTCGTACAGCCGACGGCTGATCCGATCGGTGCCCGCACGACCGAAGACATGTACTAATCATTGCAGGGAACTTAGGAGATTATTATGAAAGCCAAGTTATTGGTAGCTTTACTCGGTTCGTTCATCGCCGGCGTTGCCATGGCGGACGTCTCCAGCGTCCTCACAGTGGATTTGCAAGGTCCCGGCGGCCACAGTAACGGTTCGTACGGCAACACCAATGCCGTGCATGCCTCGGCTCGAGCCATCATGGAAATTGAAAAAGCGATTCCTTCGCAGAAGCAATGCATGATTACCGACTTCAATGGCGGCGTCTCCGTGAACGCCATTGCCGCGGACGGTCACTTCAAGGTGACGCTCAATGCCAAGGACGACAAGGAAATGGCCGATTTGAAGGCCAAAGTGGAAAAGGCAGTCGCTGCCGGCGTTAAAGCTGAAAACGATTTCCGCAATGCCAAGCCCGGCGAATTAACTTCGGGCGGCGTTCCGGCTGCCGTGAGCTACACGATCAAGTAGTCGCACTCACTTCCGTTCTGCCTTCGGGCAGAACGGCCGCGCAAAAGAAAACCGGCGCAAATGCGCCGGTTTTCCTTGGACCAAAGAAGCCTTTTCAGGACTTATGTGTTTTACCGCTAAGGAGAGAACGTTAAACACATGACAGAGCTGGGAGAAACCCTTTCAAACACCGGATTCCACCCCTTATCGGCCCCCGATATCTGAAAAGTAGCTCAAACTTCTTATTTGCCGTTTACTTTAGCGCGCAATTCTTGCGTGAAGCTTACGACGCGTAAGAAATTTTGTAATTCCTATGATAATGAGAATAGTTATCATTTGCAAGAGCTAAATCGATTTTTCTACCTATATTTTGTGAAAATTTTGTGAAAATATTTTAGAAATTCTTTCTTTTCGGTAAGATAGCATCTCTTTTATTTTTTTGGCCGGTAAAGCCATGTCTGAACACGAATTACTTTTATCCGATTTTGATTTCGATCTGCCCTTGGATCGAATTGCCCAATTTCCCCTTGCCGATCGCGCTTCGTGCCGCTTGCTGCACGTGATGCCCGACGCTTTAAAGGATTACCATTTCAGCGACATCGTGGATTTGTTGCGACCCGACGACCTCTTGGTGATGAACGATACGAAGGTCATTAAAGCCCGTTTGCTCGGCAAGAAAGAAACCGGCGGTGCCGTTGAGCTTTTGATGGAACGCATCACCGGAGAAAACACGGCAATTGCGATGGCTCGCGCCAGCAAAAGCCCCAAAGCCGGTACGCGCTTGATCTTTGAAGCCGACGGGCAAACGGCCGTCGTGACCGTGACCGGGCGCGAAGGGGAGTTTTTTGCTTTGCAATTTGAGCGCCCCGTGCTTGAAGTGCTCGATGCTTTCGGCAAGGTGCCCCTGCCGCCTTATATCGAGCGGGCGGCTGACAAAAATGACGAGTCCGACTACCAAACGGTCTACGCCTCGCACCCCGGTGCGGTGGCGGCGCCGACGGCGGGGTTGCATTTTACCGACGAGATTTTGCAGGCCCTGAAGGCCAAGGGCGTTGAAACCGCCTTTGTGACGCTGCATGTCGGTGCCGGCACTTTCCAGCCCGTGCGCGTAGAAAAGCTTTCCGAACATATCATGCACTCGGAGTGGTACACGATTAGCGAAGAGACCGCCGAGCAAGTTAACCGCGCCAAGCGCGAAGGCCGGCGCGTTGTTTCCGTCGGAACGACGAGTCTTCGGGCGCTTGAGAGCGCCGCCGTTGAAAAGGGGCGCATTCAGGCCGGCGCGCGCGACACCAGGCTCTTTATTAAGCCCGGCTATGAATTTAAGATCATTGATGCCTTGATTACGAACTTTCATTTGCCGAAATCCACGCTTTTGATGCTCGTTTCGGCCCTTGCAGGCAAAGAGCGCATTGACTCGGCCTATCAACATGCCATTCGCGAACATTATCGCTTCTTCAGCTATGGCGATGCCATGCTTTTGGAAAAGAAGCCGGAGAACCAATAGTGAGCCTTACATTTACATTAAAGAAAACGTCCGGGAAAGCCCGGCGCGGTGAAATGACGCTCAACCACGGCGTCGTCCAAACGCCGATTTTTATGCCGGTGGGAACCTACGGTACGGTGAAAGCCATGGCACCGAACGAGCTCGAAGAAATCGGCTCGCAAATTATTTTGGGCAATACGTTTCACCTCTGGCTTCGCCCGGGTTTGGATGTCATTGAAAAGCACGGTGGCCTGCATCGCTTCATGGGCTGGGATAAGCCGATTCTGACTGACTCGGGCGGCTTTCAGGTCTTCTCTTTAAACGGCTTGAGAAAAATCACTGAAGAGGGCGTGAAATTTGCTTCGCCGATTAACGGGGACAAGCTCTTTTTGACGCCGGAAGTGTCCATGCAAATCCAAAAAGTGCTCAATTCGGACATTTCGATGGTTTTCGACGAGTGCACGCCCTACAAGATTGACGGACGGCCGGCAACGGAGGCCGAGGCGGCCAAATCCATGAGAATGTCCTTGCGCTGGGCCAAGCGCAGCCGCGACGAGTTTGACCGTCTGGGTAACCCCAACGCTTTGTTCGGCATCGTGCAAGGCGGTATGTACGAGCACCTGCGCGAGGAGTCGCTCGAGGGGCTCAAGGCCATCGGCTTTCACGGTTATGCCGTGGGAGGCCTTTCCGTGGGCGAGCCCAAGGAGGAGATGCACCGCATCATGGAGCATATTGTCTGCCGCTTGCCCGAGGATAAGCCCCGCTATCTGATGGGCGTAGGCACGCCGGAAGATTTGGTCGAAGGCGTGAGCCAAGGCATCGACATGTTCGACTGTGTCATGCCCACGCGCAACGCTCGCAACGGCTGGCTTTTTACCCGCTACGGGGATATTAAGATTCGTAATAGCCGCTACAAGGATGACTTAAGGCCGCTTGATCCGACGTGCGACTGCTACGCTTGCCGCTGCTTTACGCGAGCCTATTTGCACCACCTGCAAAAGGTCAACGAGATTCTCGGCGCACGGCTCAACACGATTCACAATTTGCACTATTACTTGCATTTGATGCAAGAGATTCGCGATGCGCTCGACAACGACTGCTTCGAGCAGTGGAAGCAAAAGTTCTACGAAGACCGCTCCCGCGGCGTGCAATAGTTACAAACTGCGAAAAATCGGGAAATTACGGGGCGCGAATTGTTTTCAAAGCCCCGTATAATTACAAAACTTGCAACGATCAGTCCGGCTCCCTTGTCCGTGACGATCATCTTTTTGGAGTTATTCATGTTTTTTATCTCGGACGCCTTTGCTCAAACGGCTTCGACCGGCGGTGACATGGCCGGTTTCCTCGGCAGCCTTTTGCCGTTGATTTTGATTTTTGCCGTGTTCTGGTTCTTCTTGATTCGCCCGCAACAAAAGCAGCAAAAAGAACGCGTGAAAATGATGAGCGAGCTCGCCAAGGGCGATGAAATTTTGACGATCGGCGGCATCGTCGGCCGCATCGTTGATTTGGGCGAAGAATATTTGGTCGTGCAAATTGCTACGGTCAAAGATGAGCGCGTGACGCTCATGATGCCGCGCACGGCCGTTCAAAAGGCCCTGCCCAAGAACACGATCAAGTCGTTCTAATGTATTAGCAATCGCCTTTGCCTAAAGGCGATTGTTTTTGGGGTGCCCGGGCGTAAAAGCCCGCTCGGGCGCGCTCTTCAAAGCCGGACGGCTTTGATTTGAACCCATCATGGACTCGGAGTAAAGGGGAGGGCCTGACCGCCGTTCTCTTTTTCCGTTTTTGCAGAGGACATAACGTGAACCGTTATCCATTGTGGAAATACATCGTTATCGTCGTGGTGCTGTTAATCGGTGTCATTTACACGACGCCGAACTTTTTCGGCGAGTCTCCGGCCGTTCAGGTCTCGAGCCAAAAAGCCACGGTGAAAGTCGATGAGAATGTGTACGAGCGTGTGCAGGCGGCCTTAGCCGAAGCCAATATCACGCCAAACGGCATTTTCTTTGAGCAAGGGGCGCAACAGGCCACGCTGCGCGTGCGCTTTGACCCGACGCAAGCCGAGTTGCAGTTGCAAGCCAAGGAAGTCATTGAAAAGTTGCTAAATCCTGATCCGACCGATCCGTCTTACGTGGTTGCGCTCAATTTGGTGCCGAATACGCCGGAGTGGCTGCTCAAGTTGCATGCCCTGCCGATGTACTTGGGCTTGGACTTGCGCGGCGGCGTGCATTTCCTTTTGGAAGTGGACATGGACGCAGCCATTGAAAAGCGTGCCGATGCCATTGCTTCGGACTTGCGTACGCAGTTTAGAGAAGAGCGCATTCGCCAAGCCGGCATCACTCGCAACGGGACTTCGCTTGAAATTGCCTTCCGTAGCGAAAACGAACGCGCTAAGGCGCGCGACCTGATTCGCAATACGCACAACGACTTGACGCTTGAGGATCGCGATGACGGCCAGTTCTATCGTCTCGTGGCCACCATGACGGACCGCTCGCTGACCGAAGTGCGCGATTACGCGTTAAAGCAAAACATTTCCACCCTGCATAATCGTATTAACGAACTGGGTGTGGCCGAACCCGTGATTGCCCAGCAAGGAGCCAACCGCATTGTGGTTGAGTTGCCCGGTGTGCAAGATACGGCCAAAGCCAAAGACATTTTGGGCCGTACCGCAACGTTGGAAATCCGCATGGTCGACGATTCGCCCGAAGCGTATGCGCAGCTTGCCTCCGGTATCGTTCCCTTTGGCGATGAGCGCTATTACGATCGCTCCGGTACGCCGATTTTGGTGAAGCGCCAAGTGATTTTGACGGGCGACAACCTCAACGATGCACAGCCCGGCTTTGACCAGCAAACCCAAGAGCCCACGGTGAATTTAACGCTCGATAGCCGCGGCGCCCGTATTTTCCAAGACGTCACCCGTGACAACGTCGGCAAGCGCATGGCGATTATCCTTTTTGAAAAGGGTAAGGGCGAAGTGGTGACGGCACCGGTGATTCGGCAAGAAATCGGCGGCGGCCGCGTGCAAATTTCCGGCAGCATGACGACGGTGGAAGCTACGGATACGGCCTTGCTCTTGCGCGCGGGTTCCCTTGCCGCGCCGATGGAAATTATCGAAGAGCGCTTGATCGGGCCGAGCTTGGGTGCCGCCAACATTGAAGCGGGCTTTCGCTCGACCGTTTACGGCTTTGCCATCGTGGCTGTGTTCATGGCGATTTACTACCAAGTCTTCGGCTTAGTGTCCGTGTTTGCCCTGACGTGCAACATCATGATGCTCGTGGCGCTGCTGTCGTTGCTGCAAGCGACGTTGACTTTGCCGGGTATCGCCGCTATGGCTTTGACCCTTGGTATGGCCGTGGACTCGAACGTGCTTATTAACGAACGTGTCCGTGAAGAGCTTCGTGAAGGCCGAACCCCGCAACAAGCCATTAGTGAGGGTTTCGGCATGGCCTTTAATACCATTTTGGACTCCAACGTGACCAGTTTGATTGCCGGTATCGCGTTGCTCATTTTCGGTTCCGGTCCGGTGCGCGGTTTTGCCGTGGTGCACTGCCTCGGTATTTGCACGTCCATCTTTACCTCGGTGGTTGTGACGCGTGCCTTGATTAATTTGATCTACGGGCGCCAGAAGAAACTCAAGCGCTTGCATGTGGGTCAAATTTGGAAACCGACTGATTAAAGGAGTGGAGTATGGAGTTTTTTAGAATTCGGCGCACGATTCACTTCATGCGCTATTCCAAGATTTTGAACGCGGTTTCATTCGTGTCATTCTTGGTTGCTGTCTTCTTCCTTTTCACGCACGGTTTGGCTTTCTCGATTGAGTTTACAGGCGGCACGGTGATGGAAGTCACCTATCCGCAGGCGGCGCCGACCGAACAGATTCGCCAAAGCATTTCCAAGTCATTGGGACTGGAAGCAGCAGTGCAAAATTTCGGTACGGCTCGTGACGTAATGATCCGTTTGCCCTTGGTTGAAGGGGAAACCAGCGGCCAGCAAGCCCAAGAGGTGATGGCGGTTTTAAACCAAGATGAGCCGCAAGCCCGCATGACTCGCGTTGAGTTTGTCGGGCCTCAGGTGGGCGAAGAGCTGGCTACGGATGGCTTGACGGCCTTGCTGCTTGTGGTCTTCGGCATTATCGTGTACTTGGCTTTCCGGTTTGAGTGGAAGTTCTCCGTTTCAGCCATCATCGCTAACATGCACGATATTGTGCTGGTGTTGGGTCTATTCTCCATTTTCCAATGGGAATTTTCGCTACCGGTGCTGGCGGCTATTTTGGCTGTGTTAGGTTATTCGGTCAACGAGTCTGTGATTATTTTCGACCGTGTCCGCGAGCACTTTAAGAAGATGCGCCGTGCCGATACCGATGAGATTATCAACTCGGCTATTACCGCTACGATTTCCCGTACGGTGATTACCCACTCGTCGACGTTGGCAATGACGCTTTGCATGTTCTTCTTCGGCGGACCGGCATTGCACTACTTTGCCTTGGCTCTGACGATCGGTATTTGCTTTAGCGTGTACTCGTCCGTGTTCGTCGCGGCCGCTATTGCCGACTACCTGGGCGTCAAGCGGGAAGACTTCGTCAAACCGATGAAGCGCGAAAACGCGCAAGATATGGTGCCCTAATTCGGGTTGTTCCAGTCTTGAAAAGGGGCGCTTGATCTTGTCCGTCCGGGCAAAGCAAGCGCCCTTTTGTTACATATGGTTTTTAAAGTGCGCCGGCAAGCTCCCCGGCTTAGATGCGCCTCTTTGAGGTTGAGAAAAGGCATTATTGCCGTGGAATGCCCAAGGGCAATAATGCCTCTTTTTAATGGATGCGGCTTGTCGGATAAAGGTCGTGCAAAACGGCTCGGATGACCGTATCGGTCGTTTTGCTGCTAAGCGACTCGATGGCATCGGGATCACTCAGTGCCGTCGGATCGTATTCGGTAGGCTGCTTTTTCATTTGAGCAATTACCACGTCTTTCCAGAAAGCGGGAGCTTCGCTTTCTTCCCAATAGCCGCGTCCGCGGCCGAAATGGGCCACAGCGAGGTAAAGTAAGACGGCTTCAAGCAGATAGTTTTGCAGGGCCATTTTGCTCCAGGAAACTCGCGTGCTGTGAATGCCCTTGACTTGGTTATAAGCTAAGGCGGCGCCGGCTCCGCCAATGGCGCCGATGACCGTTCCTAAAAGCGTGCCGAGGCCTGCGCTTAGACCGCCGGTTGCCAAGTCTGTGGCGAGACCGGAAGCTGCGCCTGCGCCGACCGCGCCAACAATCGCCGCTCCCTTGGGATTGGCCGCGGCGTTGACGGTCCAGTCGGTTTTTAGCCGCCTCAACAGCTCGCGCTTGACGCCCGAGCCTTCCAAGCCGTGCGCATCGATAAGCCGCTGCGTGAGCGCACAAAGCGCGTCGGCTGCGCGGGCTGCCAGGGCGTTTTTCGCATCCTCGATCGGACCGCTTTGCAGTTTGATAACGCCTAAGCGGCGGCCCCAGTCCTTGACTTGCTCAGTTAAGGAGTAGTCGGACAAATCTTCGTGGTCGACGGCCAATTGCGTCATATAGTCGGCAATGGCTTGCACGGAGCTTGAATAGATGGCCCGGCGCTGCCGTGACCAAGCTTCCCGCAACGACTCAAAGGTGACTTTTTGCTCATCGGTTAGCACCTCGCCGATCGCATCAAATAGGGCAAATTCTTGTACCCAGCAACGGGCAAAGGCATCCATGGGCAGGACTTTCTTCACAAGCGGGAAGTCGGCCATATATTCTTCCCATTGCTTGAGTTCGGCCTCCTCGACTTCTTTTTCCCGAGGCTTGCCCATTTGATTAAGCAGTACGATGACGGGTTTGTTTATCCAGGCGAGGATTTTCATTTCCGCCGCGATATAAGCGCACGCTTTAGGCGACTCGCTGGCGTTAACAAGGTAAAGCACGACGCTGCTTGTGTCGCGGACGTGTTTGAGCGCCCTTTGGTTAAGCCAAGAGGCCTTATTGGAGACCCGATCCCAGACTTCAGATAAAAACCACCCGATGGGGTTGGATCGCCCCTCAAGTCGTGCGGCCAATCGCACGCTGTCGCCAAAGCCCGGGGTGTCCCACAACACCAATTCCGAGCAGCCGTCCGTGGCGCGGATCAAGACGTAATCATCCGTGGTTTCCGTCACGTGGGGACGGTCGGCCACTTCTCCGATGTCGCGGCCAAGCAGGGTTCTGGCCAATGTGGTTTTACCGATATTGGTATGCGAGACCAAACTAAGGTTAATTCGCATTAATTGCATGTCTGTCATAATGATCCTAAGCCACTTGATGGGCGGCAAGCTTTAATTCGTCGCAGGTTTTTTCATCGGGTTGCAGTCCGGAGTGGAAAAATACCACCGCGAGGCCGACCGATTGGGCAAAATCCCGCCAGAGGTCTTTGCGGTTTTCGATGCGTTCACCGAAGTCGCCGAAGCGAACCATGTAGGCGGCCATGTCAACTAACAAAATCACCGGGGTTTTGCCGACCTTTTTCTTTATCTCTTCAATGGCTTGTCCTTGGACTTCGGGCTCAGGCGTTGTCGTGCCGCTGATGAGCAGCCAAACTTGTTGGCTTTGACCCTTGATTTCCAAGGTCATGGGCACCGTGGCTTCCTCGGTATTCCAAGCATGGGTTCTGACATCAGAGAGATTAAATCCGAGGGTTTCCGCAAGGCGGTAGGCTCCTTCGATGCTCGGCTGCGACATTTGCGTTTCCGGTACCAGCAAATCCAGATTCATTGCCTCCGTGCGCCAAGTTCTCAAAATGGCACTGTAGTAGCGGTCATCCAAGTCCAAGGGGAAATGCTTTTTCAGTTGAGCAATTTGCACGGTGTGCTTGAGTACGAGCAAGGCGCGCGGGATAACGACAAAAAAGCACAGCATGACAATCATGCGCATCAACCAGAGGCCGGCCGATGCCTCGTAACCGTTGACGGCAAGCCGGTCAAAGCGCATATTGGCCACGTCCAAAATATTGGGCATCGGACCCAAGAAATTGGTGAAAATGCCGTAAACAAGCGCAATGATTTGGTAAACGATCTCAGGGCTTTCAGCAAACCAAGTGCTTTCCCAGCCAACCGTGTAAGCAGTGCCGACACCGCGAAGCAAAACGCTTACGATCATGCCGAGCACGAATGTGAGGGCCGCCAGATGAAAGGCGCGCGCGGCATAGTGCAATGTCAGTGGTTCGAGGACGGCGCTCATGATCTGCGTTTTACGGATTTGCTTGGCGATGACGGTTTTTTCAAGCAGTTCCAGCGCAGCCCTCAGGTGCAGAAAGTCGCGTTTTTCGCCATGCCGCAACCCTGAGATAAAAAGCATGACATACACCACGATGTTCCAGAGAAGAACACCGAAAAAAGGGAGCGAGAGCAAGTTGATTCGCGCATCGGTCGAGCCCAATTGGTCGAGCAACAAGCCTAGCAGAAAGGCCGCAGCAGCCAAGACCGCGGTGAGCCACCAAGGCGGCGTCAAACGCAGCGGGTCGGTTCGCACTTGGGGATTTTTCGCGGCTATCATTTTCTCGACTATGCGAGCTCTCGCCAACAAAAAAGCGGCAATAGTGGCCGACTCTCCCGTGGCAATGGCGGCCTGCCGAGTTGCGCGGTTGGCGTCGCTGAGCTCCCAGCTTAGCGTCGGCGTTTGCTCGAGCAGCCGGGCCCGAGCAATGTGCTCAACATCCGACAGAGAAAAGCGGCCGGTAGAAAGGGATGAAGAAGACCCAGTCATGAGTAAAAAAACTTTAAAAATCAATAAAACATTAATGCAATAATTGTAACCTGTCCGGGCCGCTTCAACGGTGAGGCTATCCGGGCAAATTGCAAGCGTTTGTCAGCGCGCTTGCCAGGCGCTTAAGAGCGCCTCGGTGGCCAGAGCCGGATCCCGTGTCCCGCAAATGGCCGAGACAACTGCCGCGCCTTTAGCGCCCGTAGCGGCCACTTCTCCCATGTGGCAGGCTTTAATGCCGCCGATACCGACAGCCGGAACTTGACTGGCTCGAACAATCGCCTCCAGGCCTTTGAGGCCGATGGGGGAAGCAGCGTCTTTTTTGGTAGAAGTCCGGAAAACCGGTCCGACTCCGATATAGTCAACCCGGTCGGGATCCATCTGCTTGAGTTCATCGAGGCTGTTAATAGAAAGGCCCACGATCATGTCAGGGCCTACCAGTTTGCGGACTACATCGACCGGCAGGTCCTTTTGACCGACGTGAATGCCATCGGCTTGCACGGCCATGGCCACATCCACATGATCATCAATGATCAAGGGGACATTGAGCGCAGCGAGTTTTTCCTTTAGAGCCAAGGCGCATTCGTACATGGCTTTCTTTTTCCAGCCGGGCGCACGAAGCTGCACGAGGCCGGCTCCCGCCTGCGCGGCCGCCACGGCCGTTTCCACCATGCCGAAATCGGCACAGAGATCCGGGTCCAGTACCAAGTAAACACGGTAATCAATCAAAGACTTATCGATCATGACGATGCTCCGTAAACGAAAGCTCATAGAGTGCATCCAGATAGGCTGGATGGAAGCTGCCGGGACCGCGACTGGCGGCACGGGCTCGCTCTTGGGCTTTTTTCGCTAGCTGCAAGGCAGCGGCGGTGGCAAGCGTTCGGTCGGATAAGACCGCACAAAAAGCCGCCACCAGGGCGCTTAACGAACAGCCGGTGCCGACCACTAAGGTTGCCATTTTATGGCCGCCTTCGATGGCATAAAGACGCTTGCCGTCCGTGACAAAGTCCGTTGGTCCGGTGACGGCGACGGTGCATTCAAATTGTTGTGCGAGCGCGCACGCGGCTTCGATCGCATCGGCGCTGTCGTCGAGGCTGTCAACGCCGTGGCCGCCTTTTGAGAGACCGGCCAACGCCAAAATTTCACTGGCATTGGCTCGGATCACGCTGGGACGGAACGTTAAAAATTCTTCAATGCGGGCATTGCGCCAGGGTAGAGGCCCGGCCGCCACCGGGTCCAGGACCCAGGGCTTGTTGCATTGGCCTGCCGTTTGCACGGCTAAAACCATGGCTTGAAAGCGCTCCGGCGTCAAGGTGCCCACGTTGATGAGCAAGGCATCGGCCAAGCGGCAAAAATCGGCGCTTTCCTCCCGGGTAATGACCATAGCCGGCGAGGCGCCGGCGGCAAGCAACACATCGGCGGTGATTTCCTGCACGACATCATTGGTCATGCAATGCACGAGCGGCCGGCCGGCGACCACCGCCTCAACAGCGTTTGGAAAATCCAAAGGATCTAAGTGAAGTATGTTTTGCATTTTCTTGTCCCAAATAGAAACTACTGCAGAATAGCATGCGGACTTCGCAAAAAGATAGGTTAGAATCGGTCCGAGTGTACGATTTTGAGTTCAATATGTTAGTGCATCCGCAGTTTAACCCCATCGCGTTTTCCATCGGTCCGGTTGCCGTGCATTGGTACGGGTTGATGTATTTGCTAGGCTTTGCTTTGTTTTGGCTTCTCGGACGGTATCGTGCCCGGCACGATCCGTGGCGGGGACTGAACGCCGATCAAATAGAAGATTTGCTTTTTGTCGGCGTTTTAGGCGTGATTTTGGGCGGGCGTTTGGGCTATTGCTTTTTATATCAGCCAGAGTATTACTTAAATCATCTGAGCGCCGTGATCCGCGTTTGGGATGGCGGCATGAGTGCGCACGGCGGCGTTATCGGCGTTATCGTGGCGATGCTTTATTTCGGCAAAACTCGTGGAATTTCCTTTTTCACCATTGCCGACTTCGTCACGCCGATTGTGCCGCTCGGTCTCTTTTTCGGCCGGATCGGCAATTTCATTAACGGAGAGCTCTGGGGCAGGATTTGCTCGCCCGATTATCCTTTGGCGATGATTTTCCCTCGAGCGGGCGACGGTTTGCCGCGGCATCCTTCGCAGCTTTATGAGGCCGGTTTAGAGGGGCTTTTATTATTTGCGCTTTTGTGGTGGTACTCGCAAAAGCCGCGCAAGCCCGGCCAGGTCGCAGGCCTATTTTGCCTGGGCTACGGGATCATGCGTTTTACGGTGGAGTTTTTCCGCGAGCCCGATGCCTTTTTAGGGTTGCTCGCTTGGGGCTTAAGCCAAGGCCAGTGGCTGTCCTTGCCGATGATTGCCGTCGGCGTGGCGGCCTTGTGCTGGCCGTACGCTTCAAAAAAATAAAGCGGCAGCAATAGCGCTTAGATTTCCGCCGGAGTCGGTTGCTTGAGGATGCGTTCGCACTCCTGCGGATCCAGCCGCTTCATGGAGAATTCGCAGCCGCAGTACAACTGGTTATAGAAATGGTTTTCTTTTAAGAGCTCGTTGCGGCGCTGCTGCAATCCGCCTTTTCGCCAATTCTTGTCCCAAAATTTCGTATCCGGATAAAGCGACTCGGCTAAGTGCCCGGCTCGAGCGATTTGTTCAATGTCTTTCCAGCGGCTTGAGGCAAGAGTCGTTGTGAATAAGGCAATGTGCTCTTGACTGGCGATGCGGGCGGCTTGGGCGAGCCGGTAGTTAAAGCAAGCTTGGCAGCGCGCGCCTCTTTCGGGCTCAAGCTCAAGCCCTTTGACTTTGTCGCGCCAAGCGGCATGATCATAGTCGCCGTCAATGACTTTAAGCTCCCATTTTCGGGCGTAGCGCTTGAGTTCGTTTTTACGGATTAAGTACTCCGAGTCGGGGAAAATATTCGGGTTGAAATAAAACAGCGTCGGCTTGTAACCGTTTTGCAGCATCCACTCGATAATGGCCGAGGAGCAGGGAGCGCAGCAACAATGTAAAAGGACGTCTTGCATGAGGAGTACTATTAAGAAAAAATGTCGGTACGACATTGTATACGCAATGCGTCCGGCGGACTTTGTGGAGAGTAAGAATGGCAATTGCCGAAAATCTTGAACGCATCCGGCAGGAAATTAATGCGCTCGACGCGCAAAACCGGGTGCAGCTTCTTGCCGTTAGCAAAACGTTTCCGGAGAGCAGCCTGGAGGAGGCGATTGCGGGCGGGCAGCGCTTGTTCGGTGAGAATTATGCCCAAGAAGGCGTCCGGAAAATACAGTATTTTCGTGAACATTACCCGAATCTGGGGCTTCAGTGGCACTTTATCGGGCCGGTTCAATCCAATAAAACCAAGCTGATTGCCGAGCACTTTGACTGGGTTCAGAGCGTTGATCGGCTCAAGATCGCCCAAAGACTTTCCGAGCAGCGCCCTCAAGCTCGCGGCCCGCTCAACGTCTTGTTGGAAGTCAATGTTGATGGCGAAGATACCAAAAGCGGGGTGGATGTGCCCTCCGTCGGGGAAATGCTCGAGCAGATTGCTCGGATGCCGAATCTTCGCCTGCGGGGACTGATGTGCATTCCAAGACCCGCCGAGAACGCCGAGCAGCGCAGAAAGCCTTTTAAAATCATGAAAGCCCTTTTTGATCAATACCAAGCCCCGTATGGTTTAGATACGCTTTCAATGGGCATGAGTGCCGATTACCGTGAAGCCATCGAAGAAGGGGCGAACATGGTCAGAATCGGCTCGGCCATATTCGGGGCCAGACATTACGCAAGCAAATAAAGGAGAGACATATGGATAAACGTATTGCCATGATCGGCGGCGGAAACATGGCCGGTGCCATTGTGGCCGGTTTGGTAGCAAACGGCTTTGATCCCAAAAACATTGATGTTTTAGACCGCAACGCAGACAAGTGTGAGCGTCTTGCCCGGCTCTACGGCGTAGGCACGCACGAGCAAGGCGGGCCGTGGTTGAGCTCGGCCGATATCGTCGTATGGGCGGTTAAGCCCCAGGGATTGGCAAAAACCATTGCGTCGCTGTCGGATTTTTTAGGTAAGGATGTCCTTTATATTTCCATTGCTGCCGGCATTCGTGCCGCTGACATTATCCGTTGGCAGCATTCGCCCCGTTTGGTACGCGTGATGCCTAATACGCCGGCGCTCGTAAAAGCCGGCGTAGCCGGCATGTATGTGCCGGCAGGCTTATCCGATGAGGATGCCCGCAACGCGCTTGAGGTGGTTCGTGCCATGGGAGAAGTTATCCCCGTGCCGAGCGAAGAGCAGCTGGACTTGCTCTCGACCGTGTCGGGCTCGGGACCGGCGTATGTTTTTCGTTTCATGGAGGCGATGGAAGCGGCGGCCGTGAAGCGCGGCTTCGATCCGCAGCTTGCCCGTAAAATGGCAATCCTGACGGTTTGGGGAGCCGCCAAGCTCGCGCTTGAAAGCGATGAGGCTCCCGCGCAGCTTCGCGCCAACGTGACCAGCAAGGGCGGTACAACGGCAGAAGCCCTCCGCGTCATGCAAGAGCGCCACTTTATGGAAATGATGGATGAGGCCGTTCAAGCCGCTTATGACCGCAATCAGGTCTTAGCTGACGAGCTCGGCCGAGCCTAAAAGAGCTAGTCCTCCGTATTGGCGGAGCTTACCGGTGGAAGGTTGAGCATTCGGCAGCCTTCCATCGGAATCTGCGCGACGGCTTTGCGGATAATCTCAATGGCGGGGACGCGATTAAAGCTTTTGCGCCACGCAATGATGACCCGCCGGGTGGGCGTCGGCTTGCTAAAGGGAATGGCCTTGACTAAATCGTCACCCGTGGTTTCTTTCAGGGACGAACTGGGCAGTACGGTAATACCTAGGCCTTGGGCAACCATGTGATGAATGGTCAAAAGCGACGACCCTTCGACCGTTTTTTGAATGGTGGAAACGGGGTTATTTTTATGGGTGGTTTCCGGGCAAATTTCCAACACTTGGTCGCGCAGGCAGTGACCTTTGCCCAGTAAAAGCAGGTTGGCCGAGCGGACCTCTTCGCGGTGAATTTCCGTTCGAGCAGCCCATTCGTGGTTATGCGGGACGGCAACAACCAAGTCTTCGTCGTAAAGCGGAGCGAGCATCAGTCCGGGTTCATGAATCGGCAGCGCCATGATGGCCACGTCAATTTGTCCTGCGCGCAACTGCTCAAGCAGCTGGCCGGTATAGTTTTCGGTCAGAATGAGCGGCATTTTCGGCGCCAAATCCAGCATCCGGTGCACCAAGCCCGGCGTCAAATAGGGGCTGATTGTAAAGATGACGCCTAAGCGCAGCGGCCCGCAAAGCGGATCTTGCCCCTGAACGGCGAGCTCTTCAATGCGATGCACTTCATCGAGAACTTTTTGCGCTTGCTCAACAATGGCTTCGCCGACCGGGGTGAGGGAGATTTCCTGCGAGCGTCGCTCAAAAAGATGCACCCCCAGTTCCTCCTCGAGCTTGCGTACGGCAACAGACAAGGAAGGCTGCGAGATAAAGCAGGACTCGGCTGCACGGCCGAAGTGCCGTTCTCGGGCTACGGCAATAATGTATTTGAGTTCAGTTAAAGTCATAAATTAAGCCCCTAAAAATGCTTCGCTTGCGCTGAACCAGCGTTTTACGTGTTTTGTGGCAGATTCAGGATCCAGGCGGATCCATTGTGCGGCAAAGTCACGTGCCGTCTCCACTAAAGCGGCATCCCTTTGCAGGTCGGCAAAGCGCAGCAGCGGAATACCGGATTGCCGCGCACCGAGGAATTCTCCGGGCCCGCGAATTTCCAAATCGCGTTGCGCAATCTCAAATCCGTCGTTGCTTTCCCGGATGACCTTGAGCCGCTGTTTGCCGGTTTCGGATAGTTCCCCATAAAGCAGTATGCAAAAGCTTTTAGCAGCACCCCGTCCGACGCGGCCCCTGAGTTGATGTAGCTGTGCCAAACCAAAGCGCTCGGCATGTTCAATGACCATAAGCGAAGCGTTCGGGACGTCTACGCCGACTTCAATGACGGTGGTCGCTACCAAAACATCAATGCGGCCGTCTTTAAACGATTGCATCACGGCTTGTTTTTGTTCGGGCGGCAAAGCGCCGTGAACCAAGCCGACCGATAAATTAGGCAAATAGCTGCTGATTTCTTTGAATGTTTCCGTGGCAGCCGTCAAGTCCAATTTTTCGCTCTCTTCAATAAGAGGACAAACCCAGTAGACTTGCCGCCCTTGGGCCACTTGCTGGGCAATGCTATCTAAGAGCTCACGCTTGCGACTCAGGCTCACGAGCTTGGTGGTAACGGGGTGTCTGCCGGGCGGAAGCTCATCGATCACCGAGACATCCACATCGGCTAAATAGCTCATGGCGAGCGTGCGGGGAATCGGCGTGGCCGAGAGCATCAAAAGGTGCGGCGTTTGTTCCTGGTTCCCTTCGCGCAGGGCGAGGCGTTGGGCAACACCGAAGCGGTGTTGCTCGTCAATAATAGCGAGACCCAACCGATGAAAATGTACGCTTTCTTGGATTAACGCATGGGTGCCGATGACCATTTGGGCAGAACCGTCGGCAATGGCGCTGAGGTTTTCCTGGCGTTCCCGAGATTTTTGCTTGCCCGCCAACCAGGCAATGCGCACGCCAATCGGTTGCAGCCACTGGGAGAGTTTCTCATAGTGCTGCTCGGCAAGAATTTCCGTGGGCGCCATAAGGGCGGTTTGATAGCCCGCATCGATGGCCATTGTGGCGGCTAAAGCAGCCACGATGGTTTTACCGCTGCCGACATCGCCCTGAACCAGGCGGTTCATCGGGGTACTTTTCGCCAGGTTTTGTCCGATCTCATCGAGTACGCGGCGCTGGGCCCGGGTTAACTGAAACGGTAACGACTGCAGAAGCCTTTCAGTGAGCGGCTGCCGCGCTGTGGCAATAACCGGGGCCACTTTCGTTGCTTTGAGTTCCCGGGAGCGCCGAAGCGCAATTTGTTGCGCAACCAGTTCGTCGAATTTAATCCTTTGCCAGGCGGGATCGGTGCGCTCGGACAGCGCCTGCAAATCAGCCCCGACCGGAGGGTGATGTAAGGTGTTGAGAGCTTGGGGCAAGCCCGGTAGCTGCAGCTTCTGCAATAGAGAAGCCGGCATCAACTCTTTAATTTCCACATCAAAGAGAGCCCGTGCAATGCGCTTTCGCAACCAAGTTTGTGTGATGCCTTCCCCGGCCGGGTAAACCGGCGTCAGTGTTGTCGGCAACTTGGCCCCGAGCAACGCTGTTTTAATTTTCGGATGCACCATCTCCAAGCCGAGAAACCCCTCTCGGACCGGACCGTACAGGCGCACGGTGCTGCCGGCGGCAAGTTGCTTGACCTGGGATGGATAAAAATGCAAGAGCCTGACAACCAGATTGCCCGTGCCGTCGCTGATGACAGCCTGAAGCTGCTCGCCCGATGGCCTGCGAATTCTCTCGCAGCGAAGAACTTGTCCCTCGCACTGCTGGCTTTCGCCGGGGATAAGCCGTGCGATCGGGACAATCTTCGTCTCATCCTCATAGCGGAGGGGCAAATGCAAGATGAAGTCCCAGTCCCGTACCAAGCCCAAGCGGGCGAGCCGTTGCGGCAGCGGGTCGAGTTTTTCTCCTTTTTTTCGACCGCGAAAGGGCGTGGTAGCCATCGGCAGACTCCAAGTATTAAATACTTGCGATTACTTCAACTTCGACTAGCCCGCCTTTGGGTAAAGCTGCAACGGCAAAGCAGCTGCGAGCCGGGAAGGGAGCTTGGAAGAACTCTTCCATGACTCGGTTGACAACGGGGAAGTTGGCCATGTCGGTCAAAAAAATCGTGACCTTCATGACATTGCTTAAGTCACCGCCGGCGGCTTGCACAATGGCTTTGACATTAGCAAAGGAAAGGCGAGCCTGGGCCTCAAAGTCTGAGGGAATCTCTCCCGTGCTCGGATCAATGCCCAATTGTCCGGAGGTAAAAAGGTTAGCGGCACCCTTCGTGGCTTGGGAGTAAGGGCCGATGGCAGCCGGAGCAAGGGGGGTATGAATAATTTCGTGCGTCATAAATCCTCCAAAATAAAATCGGCGCAAAGCGTCTGCCCCTCGCAAGGGGCAACATGTTTGCTCTTTATAAAATAAGGTTGAAACGGCTTCACCCGTGGCCGCCGGCCGGATCGGAATCCGCTGTCACGGCTTTTTCTTTTTAGCCCGGCGCTATTCTGATCTGTGCTCAGCAATAGCATTGTGCTCTCAGAAGCGAGGGGACTATCGAAAAATTGATTCTAACATTAACCACGCTTGAGCATGAACGAAAAAACGTGTTCAGGCGTTGCCGATGTTTGCTACCCATAGCGGCTTGATGAAACTGTTAAGGAAATCGTTTTTTTTATGAGTTTTGTCAAAAAACCGAAAGGTAATGCTTCTTGCAGCCTAGTGAAAATTTCTCATTTTTCATCTTTGGTGTAAACTTCGGGGTATTCCCTATGGGTGTCGGTCTATTGCGCCGATTAAACTCTCAAAGAGAGACTTTGAGAGCTTCAGTCGTGGGCGCTCCACGACCGATACGCGATTGGAGTGAAGAATAGTAATTTTTTAAGAAATGAAGTTTCGGAAGTTAATCAGGAGACTACCGAAGCTTTGCTGTATTCTTAAAGAAGAGCGATTTTTTAACGTTGGGCAGATTGAGCCTCATAAGAAACTGACAATTTCGCATTGAGAGTGTCCGACGACGTGCTTGTCCGTTCTTGGTAGCAAGAACAGTCGGTTTAATGTTCGAAGCCTGGGGGTTGTCCCTGAAGACCTTAGGGTTTCGTAAAAGAGAATGCCTCTCTTGGGTTTCCCTAAACCGACGGTTTGATATGAAGCGCTGAGACGAAACCGGGGAACCTTTTTAAAGAAGACCCCTGCCGGGTGAGGCTGTTGTGATGACGGCCCTGTCCGGTGGCCCTCTTGGATCAAGGAGACCAAGTAATTATGAAAATCATCTACACCGACGTGCTGGTGGTTGGTGCCGGCTTGGCTGGTTTGCGTATGGCAGTTGCTGCCAAGCATCGTGGTCACGACTCCATCATCTTGTCGCTGGTGCCGCCGAAGCGCTCTCACTCGAAAGCAGCTCAAGGTGGTATGCAAGCTTCTTTGGGTAATGTGATTAAAGGTTTGGGCGATAACGAAGACGTTCACTTCGCCGATACCGTTAAAGGTTCCGACTGGGGTGCCGACCAAGACGTGGTCCGCATGTTCGTGAACACCTCTCCGAAAGCAGTTCGTGAATTGGCTGCTTGGGGTGTGCCCTGGAGCCGTATTACCGCTGGTGACCGTCAGGTCATTATTAACGGCGAACGCGTGACGATTACCGAACGCAAGGAAGCTGCTGGCTTGATTAATCAACGTGACTTCGGTGGTACGAAGAAGTGGCGTACGTGCTTTGCTTCTGACTGCACGGGCCATGCCATGTTGAACGCCGTGAGCGACCGTGTGATCGCTGAACACATTCCGGTTGTGGAACGTGTTGAAGCCATCGCTTTGATTCATGATGGCAAGCGCTGCTACGGTGCTGTTGTGCGTGACTTGATCACGGGCGAATTGATGGCTTATGTTGCCAAGGCTACGGCTTTGGCTGCCGGCGGTGCCGGTCGTTTGTTCCGCGTGACCACGAACGCCGTGATCTGCGAAGGTGCTGGTCAATCTTTGGCTTTGGAAACGGGTGTTGCTACGTTGGGCAACATGGAAGCCGTTCAGTTCCACCCGACCGGTATTTTCCCGGCCGGTATTCTTGTGACGGAAGGCTGCCGTGGTGACGGCGGTTTGTTGCGTGACGTTGACGGTCACCGCTTCATGCCGGATGTGGAACCGGAAAAGAAAGAATTGGCTTCCCGCGACGTGGTGAGCCGCCGTATGGAAGAACGCATTGCTCAAGGCAAGGGCGTCAAGAGCCGTTTCGGCGAACACCTCTGGTTGGACATCACCTTGTTGGGTGAACACCACATCAAGCACAACCTCCGTGAAGTTTATGAAATCTGCCACTACTTCTTGGGTGTTGACCCGGTGAAGGAATGGATCCCGGTGCGTCCTGCTCAGCACTACACGATGGGCGGTGTGCGTACGAACTACACGGGTGAAAGCCGTCAATTGAAGGGCTTGTTCGCTGCCGGCGAATGCTCTTGCTGGGATATGCACGGCTTTAACCGCTTGGGCGGTAACTCTGTGGCTGAAACGGTGGTTGCCGGTATGTTGGTCGGTGAATACATCTCCGACTTCTGCGATAAGCCCGAGAACGTGATCGACATCCCGACCTCGATTGTTTACGACTTCATCAAGCGTGAACAAGCCAAGTTGGATGCCTTCATCAATAACGGCGGTACGGAAGATGCCGCTAAGTTGCGCAAGCGCATGCAAGATATCATGACCGCTAAGATCGGTATTTTCCGTCGCGGTGCTGATATGGAAAGCGCTGTGAGCGAATTGGAAGACTTGTACAAGCGCTCCTTCAAGGTCAGCTGCAAGAGCCAATTGGGCGCCAACGCCGAATTGACCTATGCTTACCGTACGCAAAAGATGTTGCGTTTGGCTTTGACGGTGGCTTGCGGTGCTGCCGCCCGTACGGAATCCCGCGGTGCTCACTTCCGTGAAGACTACCCGGTCCGTGACGACAGCAAGTGGCTCAAGCGTACGCTCGCCAGCTGGAACGACGGCGACACGTTGCCGACGCTCTCTTACGAAGATCTCGACGTCATGAAGATGGAATTGCCGCCGGGATGGCGTGGCTACGGTGCCAAGAATTACATCGATCACCCGGATACGGCCAAGCGTCAAGCTGAAGTCGACGAAATCCGTGCGAAGATGGAAGCCGAAGGTGCAGACCGCTTTGCTATTCAAAACGCTTTGATGCCTTATGCTCACCTCTTGCCGAAGCGCTTGCAAGGTAAGAATGAACGTATCGATGAACCCTTGGCCTAAGGAGCTGACGAAAAATGAGTGAAAACAAAACCCAAAAGCAACATCGTCTGCTCAAGATCAGCATTTTGCGTTACAACCCTGCTGATCCGGCTAGCGTGCCCCACATGCAGACGTTTGAATTGGAAGAATCCGATTCAATGACCTTGTTTATCGCGTTGAACGAATTGCGCGACACGCAAGATCCTTCTTTGCAATTTGACTTCGTGTGCCGTGCCGGTATTTGCGGTTCTTGCGCCATGATGATCAATGGTAAGCCGGGCTTGGCTTGCCGTACGTTGACCCGTGACCTTCCGACGGAATTCACGTTGGCTCCGTTGCCGGCCTTCGAATTGATCGGCGACTTGTCGGTTAACACCGGCAAGTGGATGCGCAACATGAGCGAACGTATGGAAACCTGGGTTCACATGAAGGAAGATCAGGTTGATATCCGTCGCAAAGAAGAACCGATGGATCCGCAATTGGCCGAAGACATTTTGATTTTGGACCGTTGCGTTGAATGCGGTTGCTGTATCGCCGGTTGCGGTACGGTTCGTATGCGCCCGGACTTCGCCGGCGGCGTGGCTATCAACAAGATTGCCCGCTTCCGTTTGGACCCGCGCGATAAGCGCAATGACGCCGACTACTACGAAGTGATCGGTGACGACAGCGGTGTGTTCGGTTGCATGTCTTTGTTGGCTTGCCACGACTTCTGCCCGAAGCAATTGCCGTTGAAGACGCAAATCGCATTTATCCGTCGCAAGATGGCTGAACAAGGTATTCGCAACTACGACAAGGTTTTGCCGACCCCGAAGAAGGCGATCCCGATCAAGGTTGTGAAGTAATCTTTTCTCAAGACTGACATTCAGGCGTGCTTGGCAAGTCATTGCCTCGCACGCTTGGACTGAAGTTTTGAAACCCTACGTTGCTATCAACGGACCGACGATGCCCGTGTGACGGGTCATCGGTTGAATAGAACGTAGTCCATGACTGGAGACGCCTAAAAAGACGCCTTCTTGATTTTATTAACGAGGAGCAAATAAACATGTCTCGTATTGAATATGACTTCCTTGGCGGCAAGGAAATTCCTGATGATTGCTACTATGGCGTTCAAACGCTTCGTGGCAAGGAAAACTTCCATGTGACCGAAATGTCCATGGCTCAAGAACCGTTCTTCATCATCGGCTTTGCCTATGTGAAGAAGGCTGCTGCTATGGCCAACAAGGAACTCGGCACGATCCCGGCCAACGTCGCTGACGCTTTGATCTGGGCTTGCGACCAATTGATCGCTGGTAAGTACCATGATCAATTCGTGACCGACTGGGTCCAAGGTGGTGCCGGTACGTCCACGAACATGAACTGCAACGAAGTCATCTGCAACTTGGCCTGCGAAAAGTTGGGTTCCAAGAAGGGTGACTACAATTTGGTTTCTCCGAACGACCACGCTAACTTCGGTCAATCCACGAACGACACGTATCCGACCGCTTTCCACGTTGGCTTGTTGCTCCGCAGCAACGTCATGTTGAAGGCTGTTGAAGAACTCGTTGCTTCCTTCTACAAGAAGGCCGAAGAATTCAAGACCGTTTTGAAGATGGGCCGTACGCACTTGCAAGACGCTGTGCCGATGACCTTGGGTCAAGAATTCCACGGCTGGGGCCACACGATCGAAGACGAAATCCGCACAATCAAGGAAGCTCAAGCTCACCTTTGCACGATCAACCTCGGCGCTACGGCTATCGGTACGACCGTAACGGCTCACCCGGATTATCCGGCTTTGGCCTCCAAGTACTTGGCTGAATTGACGGGCCTCCCGCTCAAGAACAGCGATGACTTGATCGCCGCCACCTCTGACTGCGGTTCTTATGTCGCTCTCTCCAGCGCCATGAAGAGCTTGGCTGTTAAGTTGACGAAGGTTTGCAACGACTTGCGCTTGTTGGCTTCTGGTCCTCGCTGCGGCTTGGCTGAAGTGAACCTCCCGCAAATGCAACCGGGTTCTTCCATCATGCCGGGTAAGGTCAATCCGGTTGAATTGGAAGCCATGAACCAAGCTAGCTTCATCGCTATCGGTTTGGATACCACGGTTATGTTGGCTGCTTCTGCTGGTCAGCTCGAATTGAACGTTATGGAACCCCCGATCACCTGGGCTTTGTTCTTCGGCATGAAGGTCATGACGAACGCCATGAACGGCATGCGCACGAAGTGCATCGACGGTATCACCGCCAATGTTGAACACTGCAAAGACCTCGTGATGGGCTCTTTGGGCATTATCACGATCTTGAAGCCGCACTTCGGTTACAAGACCTGCTCTGAAATCGCTCATGAAGGCTATCACTCTGGCAAGACCTTGCATCAATTGATCGTTGAAGAACGTAAGTTGATGACGCAAGAAGAATGGGATCACGTTTTCAATTTGCAAAACTTGATCGCTCCTAAGTTCGAAATGTAATTTTCCGACCTAGGGAAAACCTCGTACCTAATTTATTAGGTGCGAGGTATAGTATCACGGTGCTCCCATGGGTGCGTTTCAGTTCAATTGAGATGTAGCCTGGGAGTTCGTGATATGAGTTTCCTGATTGTATCCGGGAACTTTTTACATAACTAAAAGAGAACTACTCCAGAAATGGGGGGGTGCTATATGGATTTCATGTTAATTCTTCAAATTATCGTCCTTTTGGCGGCCATCTTCTTCGGTGTCCGTTTGGGCGGCATTGGCATCGGCTACGCCGGTGGTATCGGCGTGCTCGTGTTGGGCTTGCTCTGCGGCATGACCCCGGGTGCCATTCCTTGGGATGTTATTTTGATCATTATGTCCGTGATCTCGGCTATTTCTGCTATGCAGTTGGCCGGCGGTCTCGACTACTTGGTTGAAATTGCTGAACGCATTTTGCGCAGCAACCCGAAGCACATCAACTACTTGGCCCCGATCGTGACCTATGTGTTGACGATCTTTGCCGGTACTGGTCACACGGCTTTCTCCATGATCCCGGTTATCGTTGAAGTGGCTAAGGAACAAAACATCAAGCCGGTTTGCCCGTTGTCGATCGCTGTGGTTTCTTCCCAGATCGCTATTACGGCTTCTCCGGTGTCTGCCGCTGTGATTTACATGTCCGGCGTGTTGGAACCCTTCGGTTGGAGCTATCCGGCCTTGCTCGGTATCTGGATTGTGACGACGTTCTTGGGCTGCATGGTAACGGCCTTCATCATGACGTTGATCCAAAACATGGATTTGAGCTCTGACCCGGTTTACAAGGAACGTTTGGCCAAGGGTTTGGTTAAGGCTCCGCAAGGCGTCCAAACCAAGCAATTGAAGCCCTATGCCAAGACCTCCGTGTGGATCTTCTTGGTTGGCGTTATCCTCGTTGTGTTGTACGCTTCCGCTATTTCCCCGGCTATCGGTTTGATCGAAAACGTTGTGGTTGGTCGTGATGCTGCCATTATGGGCTTGATGCTTTCTGTCGGCACGTTGATCACGGTTATGTGCAAGATCGAAGTCGGTGACGTTGCTTCCTGCTCCGTTTTCAAGAGCGGTATGGTTGCTTGCGTTTGCGTGCTCGGTGTTGCATGGCTTGGTAACACGTTCGTTGCCGGCCACACGAAAGAAATCACGGACTTCTCCGCTACGACGGTTGCCCAATATCCGGCTTTGTTGGCTGTGATCTTCTTCTTCGCCGCTATGTTGTTGTATAGCCAAGCTGCTACCGCCAAGGCCATTACGCCGGCTGTGGTTACGGCTTTGGGTATCACGGCTGCTAACCCGGGCGACTCCTACATGTTGGTTGCCTGCTTCGCCGCTGTGTCCGCTTTGTTCGTTCTCCCGACGTACCCGACGTTGTTGGGCGCTGTCCAGATGGACGATACTGGTACGACCCGCATTGGTAAGTTCGTGTTTAACCACGCGTTCTTCCTGCCCGGCCTCTTGGCTATCGTGTTCTCCGTGGTCTTCGGCTTTGTTGCTTGCGCCTTGTTCTAATCTAAGACGCTAAGGGAGGCAGGATCTGAATCGCTGCCTTCCCCGCACAAGCGAATTGAACCATTGAGTTCGAATGCTCGGTAGAGAAATCTATCGGGCATTTTTTATTAGCCGTTCGGAGACCAACTGTCTAATGTCTATCTTGCGCAAATAAGTCTAGGTACGCTTTGCGCTTTGTAGACGAAGCTTGCAGATTATCTATTTTTGCTGAAACGATAGAAGAAGCTATTAACCAGATTGCAAAATAGTTAACAATCTGTTATAATTCGGCTATGAAAGCAAAAGATGCACGCCGCCATAGTCCTGAAAAACTCGAAGTCCTTCGTGAACGTGGTTTTGCCATGCGTCGCGAAG
>DVNT01000065.1 GCA_018714185.1 Candidatus Aphodousia gallistercoris
GGCCATCATGGCGGCCATCATCAGGTAAAGAACCGCCAAAAGCGCGGGCTTTCGAATGGTCAGTGCGAGCGCGAGCGTGGCGGCAAAGAGCACCGCTTGGGCGCTAAGCGTAGAAAAGCCGATCGTGCCCAACGCCCCTAAAAGAATCAATATGAGTTTGCTGCGGGCATCCACGAGCGTGAGAAGCGTCTCTTGCATGGCTAGCTCCTTACCAAACCCGCGTGGCGCAGCTCGCCGATCGTGCGGTAGCCCGTAAAGAGGCCGACAAGAGAGCCCGCATAGCCTAAAAGCACAATCGGAACAACGCTAATCATGAGTTCGGGCGTTTCGCGCATCACGAGATAGGAAACACCCAAAGAGAATGCTTTGGAGGCCAGGTCATACAGACCGACCCCGACATAAGGCGCCCAAGGCTTTTGAATGCCGCCCGTTAAAAATACGGCCGCTTCGGCAAAAGCCGCTCCTACGAGCGCCGCGGGCAAAAGCGCAATGCTTCCGCCCATTAAAAGCACGCTCACGATCATAGAGACTGCAGTAAAGAGCGTGAGCGTGCCTAATTTTCGTACTTTGGAAAAAAGGACGATCAAAAGCGTCGTAAAGACGAGATTTTTCAAAAAGAGGCTCACGGGATTCATGCCGCCGCCCGCCAAGGCTATCAGTAAGGATGACAGCTTGATGGCAGCGGCAAAAATACCGATCATCACCAGTTCCCGGGCTCGCCAATACGGGCGTTTAACCGTCCTTTGCATACCACGGACCTCAGCAATTAGAAGTTCGCATTGAGTTTAACGGCGAAGTACCGACCCGGTTCATAAATCGCATCACTGGTTTGATAAAGCTTATCGGTGATGTTGTAAAGGCCGGCATCGAGGCTATACGCGTTCTTCGGACCGAAGGAAACGCCACCCGTCACGTTAAAGGTCGTAAAGCCGCCGTAGCAACCGGCATCATTTAACGTGTTCGTGGAGAAGTTCCATTGCTCGGTCGCCGAGCGGCTGATGGCATAGGCATCAAAACGCAGCAAGGCGCTATCGTATTCGTCTTGGTACCTCACGCCGTAACGGGCCGTGACTTTCGGTGTTCCGGATTTCTTCGAAGAAATGCCGTTTTCCTTGTACTCGCGGCTCATCAAGGTTAAGACGGTATACGGTTCAAAATTGCCGAATTTGACACTGGCGTCCAACTCAAAGCCGTACGTTTCGGCTTCACCCATATTGGTGTATTGATTGACTCCGTCACTGAGTGCAATCGTGGTAATGTAGTCGTCGGCTTTGCTATAGAAAATAGAACCGTCAACCGTCACGATGCCGTTGGTGTAGCGGGCCCCGATTTCAAAGTTGTCTGAGGTTTCAGGTTTGAGGTCAGGATTGGCGTAGGTCAATTCTCCGCCCATTGAGGTATCAATGAACAGTTCCTGAAGCAATGGGGCACGATACCCTTGGGACCAATTGGCCCGTAAAGTCAAATTGTCAATACCTTTGTAACTCAACCCCAAGTTAAATACGGCCTTGCCGTCACTATTGTCGTAATTAAAAGAACCTACCGGGAGATCGTAACTTAACTTAGTGTTGACATCCATGTCATTTTTGACCCAGGTATAGCGAACCCCATAATTTAAAATCCAGTCGTCAAAGAAAGTACTCTCCATACTGGCGAATACAGAATTCTTCATCTGATAACCGGAAAAGTCCTGTCTCTTGTACGGAACATGAACAGTAGGAAGCGGTACCAAATCAGTATTACTGACAGCCTCAAGATCATCGTAAGTTAATTCATATCCCGTAACTAAATAATGATTGTCACCGATCGTCCAATCCGCTTGAGCAGAAAAACCTGTTGTATCTAATGTGTTGTCAGCAAAACTATCAATTGAGGGTGCACCAGGAGCCGGCTTTACGTGGTTTTCCATTAACTTTGTGTTTCTTTCTTGAGAAACATCAATTCTTAAGCGAGCCAAATTATCCGTGAGATTTCTAAATTCGCCGAAGAGTGCACCGCGTGTTCTCTTCCATTCGGGCACGTCAACATAAAAATCTTCCGGCGCGTAGGATATAGCCCCCGACATAAAGTCAAGGTCAAAGTGGCTCACAGACAAGCCGATGGTCTTGTCCGGATCGATGTCATAAGAAAGGAAGACATTAGCCGCTTTGGAATTAAAGTCCGTATGCGGCATTTCGCCTACCGGCGTATCAATGTTGTCTGCATCACGGATTGCGGCGCCGAAGCGGTATTTCCAACCGCCGACAGCCCCGTAAATAGAACCGGACAATTCTTTGCCGCTCGAAGCCGTATCCAAACCGGCGGAAACCGTCGCGCCGAACGCATCTTCGCCGCCCTTCTTCGTAATAATGTTCACCGCACCGCCGATGGCGTCAGAGCCGTAGAGCACGGAGGCCGGTCCGCGAATCACTTCAATACGCTCCACTTGGGAGGGATCAATCAAAAGCGGTACGCCGGACATGGATTTTTGTTCGGAAATGCGCTGCCCGTCAATCATCACCAAGGTACGGAATGCATCTTCACCGCGGATCTTAATGCGGTCAATGCCCTGACCGCCGTCGTTGGACACCGTGATACCGGGAACGCGGCTTTCCAACAAGTCAGCGATCGTCTTAGCGCCGGACATTTCAGCGATATCTTCACTGGTAATCACCGAAACGCTCATATTGACGTCAGCCAGCTTTTGCTCCACGCGGGAAGCCGTCACGAGCACGTCATCGGTGCGATAGGTTTCTGCCGCTTGGGCAGCAAAAGATGCCAAACCGGCCGAAACGGCCAAAGCCAGAGCGGTCTTACGTACAAAGAGAGGATGTTTCATTTCAAGTTCACCGGACAATTGTTATTGGCAATGTCCGTCAGTGTTAAAAAATCGTTTCTTTTTATGAGCGCAAGCGCGAGGCGAGCACATTTAAAAGCAGTTGCGACATCGTGACGTGCCAGAACTGGCCGGCAACCGTCTGTACGCGCCACGGGCCCACCGTGCGGATAAGGCCGGCCTTTTCCCACTGCGCGAAAATATCTTCGGAGAGACCTTCCAGGTTAAGCCCGAATTCACGGTCGATATCGGCCAAGTTGACGCGCCCCAATTCCATTTCCGAAGAAACGGTTCTGAGCGCATGCCAGTGAGGCGTAGGCGCGGTAGCAAACGCCACGGGCTTGAGGCCCGCTTCAATTTCTCGCTCCCAATCGGCGAGCTTGCGCTGCATCATGTAACTCACGCCGTTGATTTTTCCGCCGGCGCCGCACCCGAAAGCCAAGCAGTCGGCGGCGCCCTTAGCAAAGCGGTTATAGAGGTTGCGTTCGCGGAAGGTCCGGGCCCAGTGGTTGTTGGAGAGCCTTCGCCACTGCGACTGTGTCAGAAGATGAATCGATCGGGCAAACATTTCACCGCGCTCAGTCTTATCGGCCCCGGCAGGCAACTTGCCGTTGGCGATAAATTTCCCCAAGGGAGATTTTTCAAAGACGTTGAGCTGGTAACAGTCCACGCCGTCAAGCGGCAAGGATGCGGCCGTGCGCAAGTCGTTTTCCCAAACTTGCATCGTTTGGTACGGGAAGCCATAGATGAGATCGCAGACAATGCTGGCTTGGTTAAAGGAGGCCAACTCTTCGATGGTTTTAATCATGGCCTCGGGGCCGTCAACACGCCGCATGGTTTGGCGCACTTGTGCGTTAAAAGATTGAGCGCCAAGCGAGATGCGGTTTACGCCGGCCGCAAAAGCAGCTTCCATCTTTTCTTGCGTGAAGTTATGAAAGCGGCCTTCTAGCGTAATTTCACAATCATTGGCTAAAGGTAAATAGGTTTTAACGGCGCGGACGACGCGACTGATGTCGACTGCCTCCAAAGCCGTGGGCGTACCGCCGCCGAAATACACGGCATGAATCAACCCGGTTTTTTGAGCCGGCTTATCCGCCCAAAGCTGCAGTTCACGAATTAGGAGGTCTGCATAGCGGCGGCTTGAATCCGGTTGCAAAGGGTTTTGGTAAAAGAGGCAGTACAGGCAGCGCGTTTCGCAAAAAGGTACGTGAATATAAGCCAAACGCGTGCCCTGCCCATCTTCTGCGTACTGAGACTCAATTAATGTCCTAGCCGCTTCACCCATGGCAGGCATACCCCCGGTTTGCGTATGTACCGTGACTTTGCCGCTAAATGCATCGCGAAGCGGGTTATCTGAAATTTTCGCCTGAAAATCAATAATTTCATGAACTTCGCTCACCTCGCCTTTCATCATGGAGCGCTGTCCGTCTTCAAAACTCTTCATCTTGGATCCGGGAGTCATAACCATCCTTTTTGGATTTTACGAATGATAACTATTCTCGTTTGTAAGAGAGAAAGGATTTTCTTAAGTTCCCTTTAACTTGGCAATGACTTTCTGTGTAAAGAAGTTATTCAGATTTGAGGCTTGTCAAAATGTTTGTAAATAAGTGTCATTCTCGTTTAATGCGGAAACAATTTCCCCTTTCCTTTTCGACCGTTTCGGTAGCAAAAAAAAGAAAAGGTTGCCGCCCAAGATTCGGATCAATCTATTAGACGAGCCGCCTCAAAGCTAGCGCACTTTAACTTTAGCCGCCGTCATTTTCATTAAAGCGTCACGTGCCAACGGCTTTGAAGAGAGATCAACACTAGCGGAAATCAACCGCACCAAGGCAAGTCGGGCGGCGTTCCAATGGATGGGCCAAACTTCAAAACCGGCATTGGCGGCGATTTCACGCCATTTGTAGAGTCCATGGTGCGGCGTAACGACCCTAAATCGTGTCGCCCAATCCACAGTACCGGAAACCAAGTTATGGCCGTAAACACGATCCCAATCCAAATAGAAATATTGATGAATTAATTTTTGATAGAAATACCGCCAACGGTCATAGGAAAGATCACAGGTCCACTGCCCGACTCGGGTCGTAAGCCATGGTCCTGTTGCACTCACATGCGCTACGGCTTTCTCTCGAAGCCTGTCGACTTCAATGGCAATAACTAGCCGGTCGCCCGATGGACGAGAAACCTGCAGACTCCACTCCAGGTGCGTTTCTAATATTTCAGGAAGGATTCGGCCAAAATCGCGGGCACAGCCCTCGCAGTGATAACGCAACCTTCGGGCCTTATCGCCTTGAGTAGGCTTCACCGCTTCCGAACCGCAATAGGGACATTTCATAAAATATCAAATGTACATTTATGTATTTCATGTTTTGATTATTTACTTATTTGTGTAATTCATCATTTCATTTAAAGTGACAATGTGCAAATAATCAAAAGAACATCCGAAGAAATCCAAATAACTTACTGATAATCAACGCATTACCCGAATAACCCCTCAAAAAGTTCACTGAAATGATACATCATTTTTAGAATTATCTTCTGCCGACAGCCTGATATCCCCCGTGACAATAACCGTCACCTGTGCGATAATTGTCCGGCACGAGGAAAATGCAGCTAACATTTTTAACCCCCATGCAAAATGACAAGCCGGTTTCACCAGAACCGGCTTTGTCGTTAATACACCCCTTTCGGGGACCTCATCGGCTTTCGCCGAAATCTTTTAAAATTGCATGGGCCTTGAGACGCACAAGGGGCAGCCCCCTTTTAAGGAAGTTGCCCCTCTTTCGCGCTTTAGCGCTTAGTGCGGACAAAAATCCACAGAACGGCTGCCGCGAGGATCAGGTCAAGCCTGATA
>DVNT01000066.1 GCA_018714185.1 Candidatus Aphodousia gallistercoris
GTGTCGGCTGGTGGTGCGTTTGGACTTTTTGGCGACCTTATCCCAAGCGGTTTGGTAGGCCTTGATGTAGGTGTTACCTTGAGCGTTGGTGTCGGCGGTGAAGTACCACTTGGAGGAGTCAGGCATGATAAACGATCCATCATTAAAAAGTATGTATCATTTTATCATAAAAATGAAACCCCTGAAAGTTTTTTGTTAATAAAATCAGGGGTTAAGAAATGAAATAACGCGAGTTGTTGATATGGGGCAATCGACTTGTGTAGCAGGCAAGGCGGAGTTCAGGGGGAAAATTTGCACGAGCGGGGGCGTTTGCCCCCGTTCTTTTTTTGATCCCGCCCGCCTGCGCTCTGCTACACTAGAGCCGACTAATGCCGGAGCCGCTTTATGCAAGAAACAACAACGAATGTCCTAGGCTTTGATGAAGCCCTCAACATTGGCAAAGAAATCATTTTTTTCTTTCAAAACGAGTTTTCACAGGAAACGTTTTGGCTACAAATTGCCAGCATTGCCGTAGCCGCCCTGCTCGCCTTTTTTATTTCCAAAAGTCTCGGCCAGAAGCTCGAAACGCTCATGGGCCAGAGCGAAGGCGACAGCATAGGCGCCATCAGTGCCCGCTTCATCTTGCGTTTGAGCCGCAAGTTGCTGTTTTCAGCTTGGGCGGCCTTTATTCTCTTTACTGAAATCGCCTTATTGAAAATCGGCGGCCTAATCGCCCCGAGTAACAGCTTTGCCTTGTCGCACGTGGCCAATCAGGTCTTTTTTGCTTGGGCCATGCTTGTGCTAGTGGTCGAATTAATCGACGGCCTTTTCCTGAAAAAGCACATGTCGGCACGCGTGAAAAAGATGGTCTACAGCATTTTCTGGTTTTTTGCGATCCTCAGCATCGTCGGCGTACTGCCGCTTTTTATCGAAACCATGAAGGCCATTTCCATTCCGATCGGCTCAAGCGACCTGTCGCTGTGGTCGGTCTTTATCGGCTTGATGACCATCTTGTTTTCCGTGGGCGTTGCCAACTGGCTCTCCAGCATGTGCGATGCGGCCATCCGCAGAGCCTCCGACATGGATGCCAACCTGAAAATCGTTTTAAGCCGCCTGATTTCCATTGCGTTTTTTGCCATTGCCATCTTGGTGGCCTTGGCAAGCATGGGACTTAACCTCACGGTGCTGAGCGTCTTCGGCGGTGCCGTCGGCGTCGGCTTGGGCTTTGGCTTACAGAAAATTGCCTCAAACTACATCTCCGGATTCATTATCTTGTTTGACCATTCGATTAAGCTTGGCGACTTAGTCGAAACCGCCGGCTTTAGCGGCCAAATCACGCAAATCAACACCCGCTATTCGGTCATCCGCAACTTCAACGGCGAAGAGATGATCATTCCGAATGAAAACTTTGTCACGGGAAGCTTCAAGAATCTTTCGCATACCGAGCGCTCGCTGGTGGGATCCGTTCAAATCAGCATCGGCTACGAATGCGATGTGGACAAAGCGCAGGCTATTTTGGTTGACATCGTCAAAACGCAACCCCGCATTCTGCCGTCTCCTGCCCCGTGGGCCGTGGTGACCGATTTCGGTGCAGACGGCATTGACCTTAAGGTGAGTTTCTGGATCCGGGATCCGGAAAACGGCACGAGCGTATTGCGCTCCAACATCATGAAGGCGGCCTTGGCGCGCTTTACCGAAGCGGGTATATCCATCCCCTACAGCATCCGGGATGTTCGCATCAACGGCGAGCTTCGCCTCAAAAAAGACGAAGACAAAACGCCGCCCAGCAATTAATCATAGTTTGGCCCGAATCCGAGGTTCTCTCAGAAACGGGCCTTTTTTCATAGCCGGGCGGCGCACCGCCCGGAGCATCACCGATGATTAGAAGTTGTGAGTAATGCCGAGGCCGACCTGAACGCCTTCGCGCTCAACATTGTGCTTGGCAGCACCGTTGACATAGTCAACTTCTTGGTGGTCGTAGCCCACGCCGGCATACAGGCTCGTACGCTTGCTCAACTCATAGTTATGGAAAACGCCGATGCCGTAGCGCGTCACGTCTGCCTTAGCCACGGTATCTTCCGTACCGTAGAAGTACAAGTCGCCGTCACCGTCGGCGTAGTAGGCGCTTACTTGCAGCTCACCGCCGAAAACCGGGAAAGTCGACCCAACAGCCACCGCGTAGCCGTCCAAGTCGCCGGTGAACTCATCGGCAAAGCCGGCCATCACGGCATCATCGACCGTAAAATCGTAGCCGCCGATGGTTTCTTCATGCTTGCCGTATTGGAAGCCGATAAAAGGCTTGGCAATGCCGAAGTCGTAATTCATGCCGATGCTCAAAGACATGGCATCGTCGATATCGGCCTTGTAGCCGCTTTCAAAGCTGCGGTTTTTCAGAACCGTATCACCTACGACAGCCAAAGAGAAGTTGCCGGCCGTGTAACCCAAACCGATCGCCGCATAGCGCGTCTTGCTGCGGGAAGCCACCGAGTCATCGCCTTCGGTGCCGAAGGAGTATTGGCCGTAAACGGTAAAGCCGGCGAATTCAGGCGATTGGTACGTCACCGTATTGTCATAGATATCGCGGCTCATCCAGTAGCCCGCGCCGATATAGTCGACATAGCCGCCGTCCATGGCGTCACCTGTGGCCATGAAGAGGTCATAGGTGCCTTCACCGGCGGTCAAACCGCCCATGCGGCCCATGGACAACGTACCGGCCGTACCGGAGACGCTCACTTGGGCTTCCTTATCAAAGAAATGATCGGGATTGTCATCGGCACCGGTGTCCGAAGCAAAGCTGTGTTCGAGCACAAAGCCGACGGAAAGGTTTTCAGAAATTTCTTCGGTGCCGCGGATGCCGACCACGCTGGAGGTTCCGATGCCGGATTCCATACCGAAGTTGTCGCTATCTTCGCTCACGCCGTTCGTTTCAACGGATTCATGCGTGTAGAGCAAACCGGTATCCACCGTGCCATAGAGTTCGACAGAGGCTGCTTGGGCCGCTCCGGCCATGGCAAAGGCCGAGACGAGAGCACAAGCTAAAAGGTTCTTCTTCATTGTTTTCTCCATTTGAGAATAATTCTCAGTGCCGAAATTTATGCTCCCGTTTCTCAATTTTCAAGATTAATATTCGATTTTTTTCTTATTGCTTTTCAATAGGATATTCTTTTATTTTTGCTCAAACCAAGGAAAACAAATGGGAAAATTCCCTGAAAAATCAATGTATTGCTTCTGATCCCCATTCTCAATAAGGTTATTACACTTCCTAAGTATTTCACGCCGCGGATCATTGGTAACTATATGTTTTATTTATATTTTTCAAATATATATCATTTTTTTGAGCTAAATCAATAATTATTTTCTCAAGCTTTTCCATAAGTTGCGAACGATAATAATTCCTATTACTATAGCCGCATGTTAAAGGCTTTTTGCCTTTTTTTCGGATTATTCTGGGAAATGAATCCAACTATGTCACAAATTCGTCCGCTCACGGAGCTTGCCCTCATGACTGAAGCAACGGTCGTGAGGCTCAAGCTCGATACCCAAGAACAAACTCGGCTCACGCAGCTCGGCCTGTACTGCGGGGCCACCGTCAAGGTGCTTCAATCGGCACCGAATGCGCCGCTACTGCTTGCCGTCGGCGACGGCCGCATCGGCGTGAACTTCCTGACGGCCCAAAAGATTTTCGTACGATAAATTTAAAAGGACTCTTTCTTATGCAACTTAAAGATATGCCCATCGGTTCAAAGGGGCGCATCAAGGGTATGAAAAATACTCTGCCTGAGTACCGCCGCCGCTTGGTGATGCTCGGGGCAACGCCCGGAACGACCTTTGAGGTGATTCGCGTAGCCCCTCTGGGCGACCCGATCGAACTGCGCGTTCGCGGCAGTTCGATTTCCGTACGCCGCGACGAAGCGGAAATCCTGGAAATCGAACCGATCCAATAACCTTTGTTCCGATTAAGGACACTCAAAATGAATAAACATATCGTTTGTCTTATCGGCAATCCGAACTGCGGTAAGACTACATTATTTAATGCCCTCACAGGCTCCAAGCAGCGCGTGGGCAACTGGCCGGGCGTGACAGTCGATAAAAAGACCGGCGAATTCAGCGTCCACGGCCACGACATCGAGCTCGTTGACTTGCCGGGCATTTACTCGGTGACCCCCTCCTCGGTTGCCGGTGAAGATGAAATTGTGGCTCGCGACTATTTATTGTCGGCTCAAAGCGAAATGGTTATCAATATCGTAGATGCCGCCAACCTCGAACGCAATCTCTATCTCACCTCCCAGCTGCTTGAATTGAAAGTGCCGATGGTGGTTGTCGTCAACATGCTCGACATCGCCAAGCACCACAAGATCACGGTTGACTTGGACCGCCTGCAAGACGAGCTCGGCTGCCCGGTGATCGGCGTTATTGCCTCACGCAACAAAGGCATTAAGGAACTCAAGGACGTACTCGCAAAAATGCTTGACCGTCCGTTTGCTCCTTCGGCCGCTCCCACGTTTGATGAAACGGTTAGCAAAGCGATTGCCGACATCACGGCCGTGCTCAAGAAAGTGGACGCTAAGCGAGCTCCGTGGTTTGCGACCCAATTTTTGGAACAGGCGCCGAGCTTGGAAGACAAATTCCCCGGTGCTGACTTAAAGGCTGTCGATCAGATCGTCCAGGAAACGGACAAAGCCTATCAAGGCAATGTGGATATCAATATCGCCAACGCCCGCTACGAATTCGTAAGCCGCGTCGTTGAAAAGACGCTCACGCGCACCGAAGATGCTTCCGGTACGCTCACGGACCGCATTGACCGCATTGTTTTGAACCGCTGGCTCGGCCTGCCCATCTTCTTGCTCATCATGTATGTGATGTTCCTTTTCACGCAAAATTTGGGCGCCGCATTCATCGATTTCTTCGATATTTTAGTGGGCGGCATTTTCGTGGACGGCCTCGGCCAACTGCTTGCCGGCATCGGCTGCCCGCAATGGCTCACGGTGTTTCTCTCTAACGGTATCGGCGGCGGCTTGCAAACGATTTCCACCTTCATCCCGGTGGTCTTCTTCATGTTCCTGTTCCTTGCCGTGCTCGAAGAATCCGGCTACATGGCCCGCGCGGCTTTCGTGATGGACCGCTTGATGCGCTACCTCGGTTTGCCCGGCAAGGCGTTCGTGCCCTTGATCGTCGGCTTCGGCTGCAACGTGCCAGCTATTATGGCCACCCGTACCATGGACCGCGCGAGCGACCGTATCATCACGGTCATGATGGCTCCGTTTATGAGTTGCGGCGCCCGCTTGCCGGTGTATGTGCTCTTTGCCACGGCTTTCTTCCCGTCTAACGGCCAAAACTTGGTCTTCGGCTTGTACCTGATCGGTATCGTAGCCGCTATTGTCACGGGTTTCCTCTTAAAGCGCACGGCCCTGCCCGGTGCCGCGAGCGCCTTCGTGATGGAAATTCCCCCGTACCATATCCCGACGCTCAAAGGCGTCATGCTTCGCACGTGGGATCGCGTCAAGACCTTTATGTTCCGTGCCGGTAAAGTGATCGTCGTGATCGTTGCGTGCTTGTCCTTCTTAAATTCCATGGGTACGGACGGTTCCTTCGGCAACGAAGACTCCGACAAGTCGGTGCTTTCCAAGATCGGTCAAACCATTGTTCCGATTTTCGAACCGATGGGCGTTCAAGAAGAAAACTGGCCGGCTGCCGTGGGTATCTTTACGGGTATCTTCGCTAAGGAAGCCGTGGTCGGTACGCTTAACTCCTTGTACGACACGCTCGCTGTGAACCAAGCGGCTCAAGAGGCAGCTGCGGCAGGCGACGCAGCCCCTGAAGAAGCGGCCGCTGAAGAAGAAGGCGGATTCTCCTTGTCGGATACCTTCTCCGAAGCCGTTGCGACGGTTGGCGACAACCTGGCCGGTTTGGCCGGTGCGTTGACCGACCCGATGGGTATTTCCGTCGGCGACTTGACCGACGAAGCAGCAGCCGCTGAAGAACAAGGGGTGTCCTTGGGTACGGTCGCTACGATTCAATCGCTCTTTGGCTCGACCTCCGGCGCCTTTGCCTACCTCTTGATGGTTCTGCTTTATATGCCCTGCGTGGCCGCTGTCGCCACGATCTACCGCGAAGTCGGTGCAAAGTGGACGGTCTTTGCTGCCGCTTGGACGACAACGCTCGGCTACTCGGTCGCAACGATCTACTACCGCTTGGTCAACTTTGCCGCTGATCCGCTTTACTCCATGATCTGCATCATTGTGGCATGCGCCATCATGGTCGGCATGTTCTTCTGGATGAAGTCCATGGCGAAGAAAGACAAGAGCGGTCCGCGCATTATCCCGATCGTTCCGGTAGCTTAAAAATTTCCTGTCTCTTCTGTGTGGGAATTCTCTAACATTCCCACTTTTAGACCTTCGGGTGCAAGCCCGGAGGTCTTTTTTCAATCGAAGCGAAAATAGAGCCGGCTACGAGCATGAAGCCGTGTATCCTCAAGATCGGAGTGGAATTTTTTCAGTTCGAGATCGCGGCATAGCCGAGACAGCCAGGCGCTCGTTAACTGCTTTTAGAAATTCGGACAGGAAGTTGTCGCAGAAGAAGGAAAAAAGCAAGTTCGCCGATAAGCCGGATTATGTTCCGTGTTGCCACGGCCGACAGTCATTCATCTAGAGCACGATTCGCACCGTGCCTCAAGCCATCTACCCGCAACCTCCCCGAGCAGGATCTTCGGTTGCCTATTTGATGTTGCTCCCCGTAGAGATTGCCCGTTTCACCCGACCCTAACGTCGGCTCGTCTCTGTTGCTCTAATCCGTACCTTGCGGCAGGCAGCCGTTAGCTGCTACGGCGCTCTGTGGAGTCCGGACTTTCCTCGTGGACTGAAACGATCCCCGCGACCATCGTGGCGAACTTGCAAGACGGTGATTTTACGAAATTTTGTTTCGTTTCGCTTGCCAAATAGTGGAGAATAGAAGAAAAAAATGAAATAATTTAGCGTTTTAGAGACATTAGCCAAGACTTTGGTATAAAAGGATTTACCCCGTGTTTTCCATCAAAAAAATCGCATTGGCCACTTCGCTGAGCTTGGCAGCCGTTTCGGCTCAAGCCGGTTTTTTCGAAGCCTTCGTTGATACCCTGCCGGGCGGCGTTTCGCCGTATCCGGATGCCGGTTTTTTCGGCAACCAAATCAACGGCATGCATGACATCATTGAAAAGGGCGCAACCAATATCATTCTCCCGACCTACACAAACCATCCGCGTTGGGACTATGACAACCGCAATGAAGAAAACGCCTATCCCTTCGGTGCCGGCATCGGCAGGCGCATCATTGACTCGCACGGCAATGAACGCATGATGTACATCATGACGTTTAGCGACTCGCACTACCGCCCCGAACCGATTTTCGGTTACGCCTGGCTTGCCCGCTTCCCGATTGCCGACTCGGGCTTTCATCTAGGCGCAGGCTACACGGCTAGCCTCACTTTCCGTGAAGATTACTACTGGCTGCCGATCCCGGTGCCGCTTCCTTTGGTGAGCGCCGGAACCGATGCTTTTAGCGTGTACGCCACCTTCATTCCGGTCAGCAACGTTTTTTTCTTCTTCTCGCGCTTTGAGCTCGATGACCGCAACCTGCGCCTGTCGCCCTTGCCGGGAGACAATCCTTGGAGCGACAACACCACGACCTTCTATGCGCAGGGCTCTTGGGTGAAAAACGACCTCGCTAGCGGTGACGGCGATTTCCCGGGCGGCATGACACTCAGTTCAGACTCGGGCTTTAAGGTCGGCGTGCAGCAGTTCCTTGACCGCCACTGGGCCCTGGATTTGAGCTATCAGCAAAGCGATCATGATTTGATGCGCCACGACCGCAAGGTCAACGATTTGCGCTTAAGCCACATTCACCTGCTTTTGCAATACCACTGGGAAGTGGCCGACAGCTGGCGGCTGCATGTGGGCGGCGGTGCCTCGTACTCGCAGTTAAAAGCCGACATGACCGGCTACAAAGACCATAGCGTAAGCCCCACCGTTCAAACGGGCTTTACTTGGGCAATGACGGACAATCTGCGCCTCTCCGGTGACATGACGGTGAATTTTGCCCACTTTAAAGATGTGGATACGGCCGACGGCGACACTTTGAGCGGCCGCTTCATTCCGGGGCAAGCCAGCTTTAACCTCGGCCTCGGCTTTGCGTTCTGATTTACTAAAAGGTCAATAAAAATGGATACCAATGATTCCCTCTTTGATCGCGCCCGGCAATCGATCCCGGGCGGCGTCAATTCCCCAGTGCGTGCCTTCGGCTCGGTCGGCGGCTCGCCCCGCTTCATGAAGCGCGCCCAAGGCCCTTATATGTGGGACGAAGACGGCAAGCGCTATATCGACTACATCTGCTCGTGGGGTCCCATGATTTTGGGGCACAATCATCCCGAAGTCATCAAAGCCGTTCACGAAGCGGTGGATATGGGGTTGAGTTTCGGCTGCGCAACCGAGCGGGAAATTGAGATCGCCGAAGAAATTCGCAAAATCATGCCCGGCATTGATGAAGTCCGTTTGGTCAGTTCCGGCACGGAAGCCGGCATGAGCGCCATCCGCCTGGCCCGCGGCTTTACCGGTCGCGACAAGATCATCAAGTTTGAGGG
>DVNT01000067.1 GCA_018714185.1 Candidatus Aphodousia gallistercoris
GAAAGAACGCACGCATCGCTTCATGGCTAAGATGTCCAAAAGCGTTTCCAAGATCAGGAAGATTTTCGAGAATAAACACGTACGTTATGCGGCTGAGTTTTGTTAACTATTAAGCTGCCTCGTTAATAATAGGACAAGTGATTATTTTTCACCTTTGAACTCAGCGTCGGTGACCGGATCAAGCCATTGTGATTGATTGTTCGGTACGTTGGTTTCGACCGAGATGTGCGTCATCCAGGTCGTGAGGCCGCCGCCGTGCCAGTGTTCGACGTTGGGAGCAATGCGAACCACATCGCCTTTCTTAATAATTTGCACGGGCTTGCCTTTTTCTTGGTAACGGCCTTCACCGGAAATCACAAGAAGGATTTGTCCGCCGGTGTGCTTATGCCAAAAAGTTCTTGTGCCGGGCTCAAAAGTGACGTTGCCGATCGGAGCGTTAAAGACTGCGTCATTTTCGCTAAGCATCGTCAGGTACGAAGTGCCGGTGAAAAATTTACCGTAGGGATTGACAGGACCTTGAGCGAAGACGGTGTCAATGGGAGCTTTTTTGGCTTCGGGGGCGTCGGCTGCCAAGGCTGATCCTGCCGCGCAAAGAAGGGCGGCGGTCAGCGCAAACATACGAAATACTTGCATAGTGTTTTCTCCGGTAGGTTGGTCTTACTAATAGATTACGGAAAGAACACGATTTTTTTGTCTTTGATTGTTGCCTAAAACTCTTTTTATTATCCCGGCAGCAAAGCTCACCTTGATTCGCAGCAAACTTTCCTATCGTTTTGTTCTAAGATTTCATCGTAACGTTGTTTAGGAATCAAACTATGACCGGATTTCATCAATTGGTTGGCGGGTTTCGGCACTTTCGCCGTGAATTTTTCCTCAAGGAGCAGGAGTTCTTTGACCGATTGGCTCACGGACAAAATCCGAAAACGCTGGTTGTCGCTTGCTGCGATTCGCGCACGGATCCGGCCATTGTGCTCGGCTGTAAGCCCGGTGATCTTTTTGTGGTGAGAAGCATTGCTGCCATTGTGCCGCCGGAGGATAAGGCCGGCGAGCACGATGCCGTGGTGGCCGCCTTGGAGTATGGCGTCAAGCACCTTCAAATCGAGAATATTGTCATTATGGGGCACTCCAATTGCGGAGGCATCCACGGGCTTTTCCATCCGGAAAAATTGCTAGACTCAGGCTATGTCGGCCGTTGGGTTTCGCTTGCTTGCCCGGCGCTGGTCCGCATCAATGAAGAAAATCCCGAAGAGCCGGAATCCGCAAGAGAGCGCCTGTGCGAGGAGGCTTCGGTGCTGCTTTCTATTGAGAACTTATTGACCTACAGCTGGATAGAAGAGGCGGTCAATGATTCAAGGCTGGCTCTGCATGCGCTCTACTATGACATGAGAGCCGGATGCCTTTTAGTTTGGAATGCTCAAAAAGAGGATTTTGAGCCGTTGTCGCATTAACGCTGAATTTCCTTTTTGATGTTTTCAGCTTTTTCTTGGATTTCGGCCGATTTGGACTCAATGGCCTCTTGGGCACGGTCAAGATGTTCGCCTAAAGCGTCCTTTGCCGACTCGTAAGATTCAACGGCGGCGTCTTGCGTTTTCTTCCATTGCTCAGCTAAATCTTTGTATCCTCCCTTGACGCAGGCTTCAGTGAGCGCTTGGGCCTTCTCAAGGCCTTGTTTTTGGGCAACTTCGTTAATGTGCGAGAGGCTGCAAGTGGAATCGGTAATATCGAAATCGTTGTTGCAACCGGCTAAAGTCAAGGCTAGGGCAGCGGCGAATAAACCGGGAATGATTTTCACAATAGACTCCTCAATGGGCAGAATCAATTCAACGCCATCACCATAGCATGTCAAACAGGCTAATACGTTTGTCTGAAATAATTTGTCACCATGAAGGGCAATATTTTGCCTAAAATAAAGCCGACGTTTTTTGGGAAGATAAACATGGCACAAATTTTTTCTCGGATTGTAGCCACCGGATCGGCTTTGCCCGAAAAGGCTACGACCAATGATGAGCTTGCCGCTGAGTTGGCTTTGCGCAATATCGAAACCAGCGATGAATGGATTCGCACCCGCACGGGTATTGAGAAGCGCTATTTGGCTGAAAAGGGGCTCACAGTCGGGCAGTTGGCAGAACGTGCTGCGCGTTCGGCTTTGTGGGGCAGCACGCTCGGCCCTGAAGACATCGATCTGATCATCGTGGCGACGACGACCCCCGATATGGTTTTTCCGAGTACGGCCTGCCAATTGCAAAAGCGTCTGGGATGCAAGCGTGGCGCAGCTTTTGATGTTCAGGCAGTATGTGCCGGCTTTGTTTACGCGTTAAGTGCTGCTGATGCACTTATTCGCACCGGTGTTTATAAGACCGCGTTGGTTGTGGGGGCCGACATCATGAGCCGTATCGTGGATTGGGACGATCGGTCGACGTGCGTTCTCTTTGGCGACGGCGCCGGTGCCGTGATCCTTCAGGCTTCAGACGAGCCCGGGATTCTGGCGAGCAAGCTGTGCGCTGACGGCACGCTCGATGAAGCGGTTCTCGGTTGCACGGGCCATATGACGGGCGGCGAGATTAGCGGCGATCCGTTCGTGCGTATGGACGGTAAGCAAGTGTTTCGCACGGCCGTGACCGTGCTCTCGGAAAATGCTCGGGAAGTACTAACGGCTGCCGGTCTTGACGTTTCCGAGGTGAATTGCTACGTGCCGCATCAAGCCAATCTGCGCATTATGCAAAAGGTGGCTGAGCGTTTAGGCATCGATCACGACAAAATGGTCATAACGGTTGACCGTCACGGCAATACCTCGGCCGCTTCCGTACCGCTTGCTTTGGATAATGCAGCCCGCCATGACAAGATTAAGAAGGGTGACATCGTTTTGCTGCAAGCAGTCGGTGCCGGCATGGCTTGGGGCAGTGTCGTACTGAAGTGGTAGGACTTGAACACAAATGAATCGGAAAGGGAGTTGATCCTTTTCCGGTAATGGCTTTTAACCGACCTAAATGAGGAGGCAGCGCCGGTTCCGTCATCGAAAGGAGCTCGGTGCCATATTTATGAAATTAGCATTTGTATTTCCGGGACAAGGCAGCCAGGCTGTCGGTATGCTTGATAGCTTTGCGCAAAATGCCGCCGTACAAGAAGCGGTAAAAACAGCCGATGAAGCATTGGGCGAAGATTTATCGGGTTTGATTCATAACGGTCCGGCCGAATCGCTTAATCTGACGATAAACACGCAACCGGCGCTTTTGACGGCAAGCGTCGGCATGTATAACGCTTGGCTTGCCGCAGGCGGCGTTAAGCCTGAAGTGATGGCCGGCCACAGCCTGGGCGAATATTCAGCCCTGACGGCTGCCGGCGTCTTTCCCCTTGAAGAGGCGGTTAAACTCGTACGCTTTCGTGCCAAGGTAATGCAAGAGGCAGTACCCGTAGGCGTTGGCGGCATGGCGGCCATTATCGGCTTGCCCGATGAAGCCGTCTTTGAAGTTTGCCGCGAAGCCGCCTCAGTTGGCGCGGTGGAAGCTGTTAATTTCAATTCACCCGGCCAGGTGGTGATTGCCGGCTTGAAAGCGGCCGTGGAAAAAGCCTGTGAACTCGCCAAAGCTCGCGGCGCTAAGCGCGCCCTGATGCTTGCTGTCTCGGCTCCTTTCCATTCTTCTTTAATGAAGCCCGCGAGCGATGCCTTGCGGGAAAAATTGGCCGGCGTTGCCATGAATGAACCCGCCGTTGATGTGGTGGCCAATATTGACGTCAAGGTCCATAGGGATGTCGGTGAGATTCGCGAAGCGCTTGCAAGCCAAGCGGCCGGCGCCGTGCAATGGGTAAAGACCGTGCGCTACTTCAAGGAAATCGGCGTCACGCACGTCATCGAATGCGGTCCGGGGCGCGTGCTCGCCGGTCTTATTAAGCGTACGGAATCGGGCATTGAAATTCGCAACGTCAATTCCGAAGAAAGCTTGCAAAAAGTTTTGGAAGAAATTAACGCCTTGGCCTAAAGGCCGATGCACTACTAGTGGAGTAAACATTATGCAAACAGTATTTAAGGCCGATGCCTTGGCCAATGAAGTGGTTTTTATCACAGGTGCTTCCCGCGGAATCGGCGCAAGCATTCTTGAGGCTTTTGCCTCTGCCGGGGCCACGGTGATCGGTACGGCTACTTCGGAAAAAGGTGCTCAAGGCATTAGCGAAAAAATTCAAGCTTTGGGTACCAAGGGCGAAGGCGTGGTCTTGAATGTGACCGACGCTGCCCAAAGCGATGCATGCTTAGCCGAAGTGGCTAAGAAGTACGGCACTGTCACGGTCCTCGTGAACAATGCCGGCATTACGCGCGACGGCCTTGCCATGCGCATGAAGGATGAACAATGGCAAGAGGTGATTGATACGAACCTTACGCCTGCGTTCCGCTTAAGCCGCATCGTGATGCGCGGCATGATGAAGGCCCGCCACGGTCGTATCATCAATATCGTCAGCGTCGTAGGTTCAATGGGCAATGCCGGTCAAGCCAACTACGCTGCCGCTAAGGCGGGCGTTGCCGGCCTCACTCGCGCTTTGGCCCGTGAACTTGCAAGCCGCAACATCACGGTGAACGCCGTTGCTCCGGGCTTTATTGATACCGACATGACGAAAGCGCTGTCAGAAGAACATCGCGCCGAGCTTGCTGCCCAGATTCCCTTGGGCCGTTTGGGCGAACCGGAAGACGTTGCACAGGCTGTGCTTTTCTTGGCTTCCGGCGCCGCTTCCTATGTCACCGGCGTGACGCTTCACGTCAATGGCGGCATGTATATGGTATAGGACGGATGATCGTCTGATTTAGGTACAGCCCTTTTGTAAAAGCTTTGATACAATTATCCAAAGCTAGATATTTATAGGGGGCGCCGAGCGCCTCCGGTCGTTTTTCTATTAAGGAGACATTTCAAATGGACGACATCGAACAACGTGTCAAGAAGGTTATCGCCGAACAATTGAGCATCAATGAAGCCGATATCAAGAACGAATCCGCTTTCATTGAAGACCTCGGTGCCGACTCTTTGGATACGGTTGAATTGGTGATGGCTTTGGAAGACGCTTTCAAGATTGAAATCCCGGACGATCAACAAGAAAAGTTGCGTACGGTTCAACAAGCGATCGATTACATCAAGGCTAACGCTAAGTAATCATATTCTCCGCAGTTATGTTGGAGCGCCCCGCTTGAATGCCCTGATTCTTTCAGGTCGCTTCGGCGGGGTTTGTTTTGAATTCTCATAGGAGTAAGGGATAATGCGCCGTGTGGTTGTAACGGGTTTGGGAATGGTTTGCCCGATCGGCAATGATGTGAAGACAAGTTGGGAAAATGCTTTGGCAGGCAAGAACGGCATCGGCAAGATTACGCACTTTGATGCCAGCGCTTTCGGTTGCCAAATTGCCGGTGAAGTAAAAGACTTTGATATTTCGCAGTACATGTCCGCTAAGGATGCCCGCCGCTATGACCGCCATTTGCATTTCGGTGTGGCCGCCGGTGTGGAGGCCGTACGCGATGCGGGTTTTGATTTTGAAAAGGAAGACCTCACGCGTTTTGGCTGCGCAGTGGGTTCGGGCATCGGCGGCTTGCCGATGATTTGCGAAAATCAGCAAGTGCTGCATGAACGCGGTCCCCGCCGTGTCTCTCCCTTTATGATTCCGGGCGTGATTATCAACATGATTTCCGGTCAGCTTTCGATCATGTTCGGCTTCAAAGGCCCGAATATTGCCCATGTGACGGCTTGCTCGACGGGCTTGCACGCGATCGGCGAAGCCTCTTGGATGATTCGCCGCGGCGACGCTGACGTAATGCTCGCGGGTGGGGCCGATGCTTCCATTTGCCCGGTGGGTATTGCCGGCTTTGATAACATCCACGCTTTGAGCCGCCGCAATGACGATCCCGAACATGCCTCCCGCCCCTTTGACAAGGACCGCGACGGCTTTGTGATGGGTGAGGGGGCTGGCGTTGTCGTCTTGGAAGAGTACGAACACGCAAAAGCTCGCGGCGCCAAGATTTACGCCGAGCTCGTGGGCTACGGTTTATCGAGCGACGCTTATCACATCACGATGCCTAACACGGACGGCCCGATGCGCTGCATGCAAATGGCCATGGCCCGTGCCGGCATTACGCCCGATCAAATCGACTACCTCAACGCCCACGGTACGTCCACCGGTGCGGGTGACGCCAATGAAACGAAGGCCATTAAAGCGGCCTTTGGTGAAGCGGCCAAGCACGTGGTTGTGAACTCCACCAAGTCGATGACCGGCCACCTTTTGGGCGGCGCGGGCGGCATCGAAGCCGTCTTTACGATCATGGCCGTGAAGGACCAAGTGTCGCCTCCGACGATTAACTTGGTTGAGCCTGATGCAGAGTGCGATTTGGACTACTGCGCCAACAAGGCTCGTCCGATGCAAATCCGCTATGCCATGAAGAATTCCTTCGGCTTCGGCGGTACGAACGGTACGTTGATTTTCAAGCACTTTGAAGATTAAAATCCGTTCAACTGAACAAGTGAAAACAGAGCCCGTTCGCGGGCTTTGTTTTTAAGACGGGGAGATAAACGATGGATGAGAAAAAAGACAATCAAATGTATATGCAAATTGCACAGCTTACGGCGCAGCGCAGCTACGCTAAGCGCTTAAAAGTCGGCTGCGTGATTGTAAAGAACCACTCCATTATCTCCTTCGGTTGGAACGGCATGCCGACGGGCTACGATAATTGCTGCGAATATGAGGTCGACGGCAAGCTCGTGACGCGACCCGAAGTGCAGCATGCCGAGCTCAACGCCATTGCCAAGCTCGCCGAAAACGGCTATTCATCCAAGGGCGCTTCGATTTTTATTACGCACAGCCCTTGCATTCATTGTTCGCTGCTTATCCAAAAGTGCGGCATTACGAGCGTCTATTATCATGAGAGCTACCGCGATGATGCGGGCCTCGTCTTTTTAAGGAAAGCCGGCATTCACGTCGAACAGCTTTAAACGATGTTTCACCCCGTCCATTGTGATGGGGCTTTTGTAGTAATCTGTGAATTTTCAAGGCGTTTCAGAGTGTAGCGACTCCGGTCATGTTAAAATTCATAAGTTTCGGAGTAAAGGGAAAGGCAGTTCTACCTAGCCGGTTTTCCCATTGGTCCGAACCGTTTTCACTACGATTTGGTACTTATGAACAACATTCGCAATTTTTCTATTATTGCCCATATTGACCACGGCAAATCCACTTTGGCCGACCGGCTGATTCAGCGCTGCGGGGGACTATCCGATCGCGAGATGGAAGCCCAAGTGCTTGACTCGATGGATCTTGAGCGCGAACGCGGCATTACGATCAAGGCGCAGACGGCCGCCTTAAAGTACAAGGCCAAGGACGGCAATGTCTACGAGCTCAATTTGATTGATACGCCGGGGCACGTGGACTTTTCTTACGAAGTGTCCCGCTCTTTGAGTGCCTGTGAAGGGGCGCTTTTGGTTGTCGATGCCACGCAAGGGGTGGAAGCGCAAACGGTCGCTAATTGCTACACGGCCATTGAGCTTGGCGTCGAGGTGATTCCGGTTTTAAACAAGATGGACCTCAATAGCGCTGATCCGGATGCGGCGGCCGAAGAAATCGAGGATGTGATCGGCATCGACGCAACCGATGCGATTCCGTGCTCGGCCAAGACCGGGATGGGCGTGGACGAAATCCTTGAGCGCATCGTGCGCGATGTGCCGCCGCCCAAAGGAAGCGATACCGCTGCCTTGCAAGCGCTGGTGATCGACAGTTGGTTTGACAACTACGTGGGCGTGGTCATGCTTGTGCGGGTGGTCAACGGCAAGATTAAGCCCAAAGACAAGATTTACCTTATGGGTACGGGGGCTACGCACCTGGTTGAGCAAGTGGGCAAATTTACGCCCAAATCCACGCAGTGCAGTGAGCTAACCGCAGGCGAAGTGGGCTTTGTCGTTGCCGGCATCAAAGAATTAAAGGATGCCCGCGTCGGCGATACGGTTACGCTTTCAAACAATATGGCCAAGGAGCCGCTGCCGGGCTTTAAGCAAGTCAAGCCGCAGGTTTTCGCAGGCCTTTATCCGGTCGAATCAAACCAATACGAAGCTTTGCGCGATGCTTTGACGAAGCTGCAGCTCAATGATGCCGCGTTGCAGTTTGAGCCTGAAGTCTCCCAAGCATTGGGGTTCGGCTTCCGGGCGGGCTTTTTGGGACTTTTGCACATGGACATCGTGCAGGAGCGCTTGGAGCGGGAATTTAACATGGACCTGATTACGACGGCGCCTTCGGTGGTCTATGAAGTGCTCAAGACCGACGGCGAACTCATTCAGGTGGAGAACCCCTCGAAGCTGCCGACGCCGGACAAAATTACCGAGATCCGCGAGCCGATCGACACGGTAACGATTTTTGTGCCGAACGACTTTGTCGGTCCGGTGATGAAGCTTTGCAACGAAAAGCGCGGCGTACAGACCAACTTGGCCTATCACGGCCGTCAGGTGCATCTGACGTACGACCTGCCGTTGGCAGAAATCGTGTTGGATTTCTTTGACCGGTTAAAGTCCTTGACGCGCGGCTATGCCTCGATGGACTACGAGTTTAAAGAATATCGGGCCGCTGATGTTGTCAAGGTGGATATGCTGATTAACGGGGATCGGGTGGATGCGCTTTCTTGCATTATCCACCGCAGCAATTCTGTTTCGCGCGGCCGGGAAATCGTGACGCGCTTGCGCTCTTTGATTCCGCGCCAGATGTATGACGTGGCCATTCAGGCGGCCATCGGCTCAAATATTATTGCGCGTGAAAATGTGAAGGCGCTTCGAAAGAACGTGCTCGCCAAGTGCTACGGCGGTGATATTACCCGTAAGCGCAAACTTTTGGAAAAACAAAAAGCCGGCAAAAAGCGCATGAAACAGGTGGGCTCCGTGGAAATCCCGCAGGAAGCCTTCTTGGCCATTTTGCAAGTTGACGAAAAATAGGCGGAGCGTATATGAATTTTGCATTGATTCTCTTATTGCTCGTGGTCGTTACCGGTATTTTGTGGTGCCTGGACCGCTTTCTTTGGGCTCCTAAGCGCAAGGCAGCGGCCAAGGCGGCTGCCGAGCAATTTACCGAGGCAAACCGCGAGGCTTTTGACCGCGCTGAAATCAGTGTCATCGGTGAAGCGCAAAGCCTTTATAACCGCATGGCAGCCCAACCGAAGTGGCTAGAATATACGGCGGGTCTTTTCCCGGTTATTCTTTTCGTTTTCTTGCTGCGCTCTTTCGTAGCGGAACCCTTCCGGATTCCCTCGGGCTCCATGCTGCCTACGCTGCATGTTGGAGACTTCATTCTCGTTAACAAATTCGAATACGGCCTGCGTTTCCCGGTCTTCAATTTCGAGATCACCCGGGGTGAAGATCCCAAGCGCGGCGACATTGTGGTCTTTAAGTATCCGCTTGACAAGAATGTAGACTTTATCAAGCGCGTTATCGGCGTGCCCGGCGACGAAATTCGCTACGTTGACAAGAAACTTTATATCAACGGGCAATTGCAACCGGTAACGCCTGACGGTACCTTCTTTGATGAAGAAACTTACACGGAATTGAAGCAATTTGACGAAACGCTCGGCGATGTCAAGCATAAGATTTTGGAAAACACCCGAGTTCCCTCGCTCGCGCGTCCGGTCAACGGCCATAACGGCTTGGATTATTGCCTCTACAACATGGGCGATCTCGTCTGCAAGGTTCCCGAAGGACGCTACTTCATGATGGGTGACAATCGGGATAATTCCGCTGACAGCCGTTTCTGGGGCTTTGTGCCGCGCGAAGAGATCATCGGTCGTGCTTTCTTTATCTGGTTAAATGTCGGTGAGATGAGCCGCATCGGCTCGATTGAATAAGGAGCCGGTGATGCTACCTTTGGAAAGTTTAGAAGAAAAGATCGGCTATCACTTTAAAAACCGCAAACTTTTGCAGCGCGCGGTGACGCACCGTTCGTTCGGCGCTGAAAACAACGAAAGGCTGGAATTTCTCGGCGACTCGGTTCTCAATTGCGTGATCGGGCAAGCGCTTTTTTTGCGCGATGCCCATTTCAATGAGGGGAGCCTCTCGCGGGTACGAGCTAACTTGGTTTGCCAAGATGCTTTGGCCGAAATTGCCAACCGCATCGTGTTGTCCGATCACCTCCGCTTGGGCGAGGGAGAAATGAAAACCGGTGGCGCTCATCGGCCGTCCATCCAGTCCGATGCCATGGAAGCCATTTTCGGGGCCATTATGACCGAAAGCGGTTTTGATGCAGCCAAGGAAGTGATTTTGCGTTTGTACGAGCCGGTGCTCTCGCAGCTTACGCCCGAGCGCATGGGCAAGGACGCCAAGACGCTTTTGCAGGAATTTTTACAGGCTCACCACATTGCCTTGCCCGAATACTCCATTGTGAGCATTGAGGGCGCGGCGCATGATCAAACGTTTCATTGTGAGTGCCTGGTGAAAAAGCTTGAAATTTGTGTGAGCGGCAAAGGCAAAAACCGTCGTGCGGCCGAGCAGTCGGCTGCGAAGGTTGCCTTGAAAATGGCCGAAGATTATTTTGAACAAAAGCGAGGACACCATCATGGATAACTTGGGTTTCCGCTGCGGCTACATTGCAGTTGTAGGCCGGCCCAATGTCGGCAAGAGCACGCTCATTAACACGATTATCGGTGAAAAGGTGAGTATCACCTCGAAAAAGCCCCAAACCACTCGAAACCGTGTGCTCGGTGTCGTTACCAAAGGCAAATCGCAGTTTGTGTTTGTTGATACGCCGGGGTTTCAGACGAAATACGGTAATGCATTGATCCGCGGCATGAACCGTTCCGTACGTTCCACGTTGACCGATACGGACGTTGTGGTCTTATTAATCGAGAGCAACGGCTGGCGTGCCGATGATGAAAAGGTTTTGCAGTTAATCGACAAAAATGCAAAGAATGTCATTTTGGCGATCAACAAAGTGGACCTTCTCAAACAAAAGGATGAATTGTTGCCCTTGATGGCTGCTTCGATGCAAAAGTTTCCCTTTGCCGCGATTGTTCCGGTCTCGGCAGAGAAGGGTAAGCAAGTCGATGAGCTGATGGCGGAAATCGAAAAGCTGCTCCCGGAAAATCCGCCCTTTTTCGATCCCGATATTTATACGGATAAGTCGCCGCGCTTTTTGGCCGCTGAGACGATTCGGGAAAAGGCATTCCGCCTTTTGGGCGACGAGTTGCCGTACGGTATTGCGGTGACGATCGACAAATGGCAAGAAGACGATAAGCACGCGGAAATCATCGCTACGCTCATTGTCGAGCGCGAAGCGCATAAGGGGATCGTGATCGGCGCCCAGGGCGAAAAGCTTCGTGAGATTTCCCGCCTGGCGAGAAAAGATATCGGCGAAATGCTCGGGAAAAATGTTTATCTGGAAGTCTGGGTGCGCGTTCGCAAGGGTTGGAATGATGATGCCCGGGCACTAAAGACGTTGGGCTATGAATAGCGTTGCTCAAGGGCCCGTCAAGGATAAATCAAACCGCCGTATCATCGATGATGCGGCGTTTGTTATCCAGACGTGGAACTGGAAGGAAACGAGTCTGCTCGTGGAATTCTTGACCTTAAACCATGGGAAAATCGTGGCGGTGGCGCGCGGCGCCAAAAGGCCCGGCAGCCAATTTCGCGGTTTGCTCTGTTCATTTTCTCCCCTTCGGATCGGCTTTTTCGGCCAAAATGAGGTGAAGACGTTGAGTCGTGCCCAATGGATGGGCGGGTATTTTCCGATTGAAGGGGATGCCCTTTTTTTGGGCTTTTACGTCAATGAGCTCATTGTAAGACTCATGCCGCGCGAAGATCCCTTGGAAGGTCTTTTCGGCTCTTATGTCCAGGCGCTCAAAAATCTGTCCGATGCCGGTGCCAATCACGAAGTCGGATTGAGGACCTTTGAGCTCGATTTGATGACCCAATTAGGTTACGGTCTGCCCGATACCGACGAGGACTGGTATTGGGACGGGCTGGAGCTCAAGCCTTATGACGGAAGGCGCCTTTTGGGGACGCGGCAGATTCTCATCGAACAAGAGATGATCAAAAAACTCAGGGCCAGGGATTTTCGTTCAAAAGAAACGCTGGCTTTTGCCAAGCGCTTATTGCGGGAAATGATTTCGCATTATGCAGGGGATAGGCCCTTGAATACCCGGTTGGTACTGCAAGAATATAAGAGCCTTTAGCCAAACGGACACCCCCTCGTTAAACGGAGATGGATATGATAGTGGGTATCGGTTGCGACGTGGTGCAGCAAGAACGCGTTTCGCAGGTTCTGGAGCGTCACGGAGATCGTCTGGCGCAAAAGCTGCTGACAGAGAGCGAGATGAGGCTTTTTGAAAAACGCCGTCAGCTGAGTAAAGAGCATGCTTTGGCCTATTTGGCGACTCGATGGGCTGCCAAAGAGGCCATCTCCAAGGCTCTCGGCACCGGCATTTCCGGCGATGTGAGCTTTCAGTCGATGTCGATTATGCATAATGACAAGGGCGCTCCCGTTGCAGTTTTTAACGGCGAGCTCAAGTCGCGCCTGCAAGACGAGGGTATTTACGTGCATATCTCCATTACTGATGAAAAAAACGTAGCGGCCGCATTTGCCGTCGCTGAAAAGAGAGCATAAACATGGGACCGTTAGTTATTGATATTGAAACGACGGAGCTGACAGAAGAGGATCGGCGCCGAATTACCCACCCCTTGACGGGCATGGTGATTTTGTTTACTCGCAATTACACCGACCGTAAGCAGCTGACGGCGCTTTGCCGTGAAATCCATGCGCTCAAGCCCGGCATTGTGATTGCCGTCGACCATGAGGGTGGTCGGGTGCAGCGTTTTCGCGAAGGTTTTACCGAAATTCCTGCCATGGCTGCTTTGGGGCGTTTGCATGAGACGGATCCTCTTAAGGCCATGCAAACGGCTTCGGCCGTCGCCTATGTGCTGGCGGCTGAATTGCGGGCATGCGGAGTGGATATGACCTTTGCTCCGTGCTTGGATATTGACTTTCAAAGAAGCACGATTATCGGTCACCGCTCGCTTTCAGGTAACCCTAGTGCCGCCACGCTCTTGGCCTTATCCCTTATTGAAGGTATGAGGCAGGCCGGCATGAGCAATTGCGGCAAGCATTTTCCGGGGCACGGCTGGGTGAAGGCAGACAGCCATCGGGAGCTTCCTGTTGATGACAGAGCGCTTGATTCGATTCGAGCTGACGACCTCGTGCCCTACCGGTATCTTTCTCAGGTGCTTGACTCGGTGATGGCGGCGCACGTTCTTTATTCTGCCGTTGACACTCATGCCGCGGGCTTTTCGTCTTTTTGGTTAAAAACGGTTTTGCGCCGGGAATTGGGTTTTACCGGAGCTATCTTTAGTGACGATCTTTCGATGAAGGGCGCGCTAAGCGAAGGCTCAATTCTTGAGCGGGCTAAAGCGGCGCTTCAAGCCGGGTGCGATATGCTCATTGTCTGCAATGATTTTGATGCAACCGATAGCTTGTTGTCCGGATTGACATTTTGCGACTCGAGCGAGCGAGATGACCACGTACGCGGACTTTTACCCAAGGGTGAGGCCCTATCTTGGACTGAGCTTAACCGAAGTGCGCGCTATCGCTGTGCAAAGGCAATGACCGAATCAATTCGATTTGAGTGGCAATAATGGTGGATTTCTTTAAGACGTTTACGCTCGAGGACCAAGCCGTTCTCGGGCGCTATTTACCTCGATACGGCAGCGGCGATTGTGACCTGACCGTAACTTCGCTCGTAAGCCGCAACGCCAAGCGGAATTTGCGCTTTCGTGAATACGACGGGCGGTATTTGGTGCTTGAGCGGGCGTTGCTAGGCGTTGAAACGCCCGTGATTGTGATGCCGATTGGGGAGCCCCCCGTCGAACAGGACCTTTTTGATGAACTCGCTTCCGATGCCAAGGCAAAAAAACGGCCGTTGATTTTTTACGGTATCACGCAGGCCATGCAGCCTGTGCTTGAAAAGGCCTACCCCTTAGCGCAGCTTGCGATTGAAGAGAATCCCGCACGGTGGGATTACATCTATGAGTGTAGAGACTTTACCGAATTAGCCGGCTCTCATTTTCACGGTAAGCGCAATTTTATCAAGCGCTTTTATAAGGCCTGCCCGGAGGCAAAGTTTGTCATCTACACGCCGCAACGCTTTGAGGCTTGCATGGAATTTCTCGAGTCTTGGTACGCTGAGCGTGAGCCCGATCCCGATCTAGAGCAAGAATTCAAGGCCATAGAGTATGTCTTGAGGCATTGGGATGATCTCTCTGTGTTCGGGGGGATGCTTGAAGAGCACGGTCGAATTCTCGGCTTGACGTACGGGGCCCGCTGTGCGCCCGACATGCTGGCCGTTCATATTGAAAAAGCTACAAGGGCTGTGCCCGGAGCGTATCCGGCCCTCTCGCAAGCATTTGCGCAAACGCTGCCTCCCTGCGTGATGTACCTTAACCGGGAGGAGGATTTAGGCATTCCCGGCTTGAGAAAGGCCAAGCAGGATTGGCATCCGATCACGCAGCTAAAGAAGGGCTGCATCCAAGTGAATGGCATTTGAGAAATGGATAAAAAAATTTGCTTTGCCCCTTGCTTTTTCAGAAACCTTCATTAAAATAACAAACCTGTCGCGGGAATAGCTCAGTTGGTAGAGCGCAACCTTGCCAAGGTTGAGGTCGCGAGTTCGAGACTCGTTTCCCGCTCCAAATTCTTCGAAGGAGCTCGGATTTGATCCGGGCTCTTTTGCTTCAGACGTCAGCTTTTTCTTTCCAAATCTCAATGGCTTTGCGATAGAAAGCGTCAAGGCTATCTGCGCCGATTCGTTCAAAACCCAAGTGCTGCCAAGCCAATTCGCATTCAAGCAGCAAATCGTCTCCCAAGGGGCGCGCGCCGCCTTGTTTGCTGAGCTTTTCATGCCGGTCGTTAAGAACCAAAGGAATATGAAGGTAGCGGGGAACCGGCCACCCTAAGGCTTCATAAAGCAGGATTTGCCTCGGCGTGTTATCGAGCAAGTCTTCTCCGCGGACTATATCGGTAACGCCCTCATCGTGGTCGTCGACTACCACGGCCAACTGATAGGCAAAAAGCCCGTCAGCGCGTTTGACGATGAAGTCGCCGACTGTTTCTTCCACATCTTGAACATAAGCACCGAGACGGCGGTCAACGAAAGAGACCGGATGGTGGTCAACGCGAAACCGATAAGCTCTCACCGGACCGTGGGCTCCTTCGCGGCACGTGCCGGGATAATGGTTAAGGGGTTTGCCCAGACGCAGATTAGCCTCATGAATATCCCGTCGGGAACAGGAGCAGCCGTAAACAAAACCGTTCTTCAGTAAAGTATGAAAGATTTCTTCATACTGCGCGGTGTGTTCGGTTTGAAAAATAATTGGGCCGTCAGAGGCCATGCCCAAGCGGGACAAAACCTCAAGGATGCTTCGGCTAAAAGCTTCCCGGCAGCGCATTTGATCGACGTCTTCAATGCGGATGAGCCAACGTCCGTCATGGGCTCTGGCATCGATAAAGCTAGCCAATGCTGCGGCCAGGCTTCCAGCATGAAGTTTTCCGGTAGGGGAGGGAGCAAATCGGCCGACGTAAAGCGACATTTTTATTCAAAGTCAAAGGAAAGATCCAATTATAGAATCAAAAAAAAATCCCCGGCCGTCGTTTGACAACCGGGGCGATTTCAGAGGCTTTCGTTACGAAAGCCGTTCCGAGTCGATTAGTACGTATCGAAGATCTTTTGGATTTCCTTCGGATCCTTCGTTTGCGTCAAAGCCAATTGCAACAGGACACGAGCCTTTTGCGGATTGAGATATTGGCCGGCAACGAAACCGTACTTGGCATCATCGATTTCAGCATCCTTCGTGGCAGAGCCGGTCGGGACACGAGAAGAACGAACGACGACCACGCCGTCCTTAGCAGCCTGTTCGAGGATCGGGAACAAGTTCTTGTGAATGTTACCGTTACCCACACCGGCCGTCACGATGCCTTGATAACCGGCCTTCAACAAAGCTTGAAGCGGTTCGGCAGGAACGTTGGAGTAGTTGTAAACGATACCGACCTTCGGCAAGGAGGTGAGCTTGCTCACGTCAAACGGGGTCTTCGTGGTATGCGGCGTAGCCGGGGTGTTGCCGAAGTGAACCTTGGAGTTAAAGACGTAGCCCATCGTACCGAAGTTGGCGCCTTGGAAGGTTTCAACAGCGGTCGTGTTAGTCTTGATCACATCGCGGGCACCGATGATCTTGTCATCCATGGCAACCATCACGCCACGGTTGGCGGCTTCCTTGCTGCCGGCAACAATAACGGCGTTGTAGAGGTTCTTCGGACCGTCAGCGGACAAACCGGTGGACGGGAGCATAGCGCCCACGAACACGATCGGCTTGTTGCACTTAGCCGTCAAATGCACGAAGTAGGAGGTTTCTTCCATCGTATCGGTACCGTGCGTTACGACGAAGCCGTCAAACTTGTTGCAGTCCTGATTGATCGTCTTTACCAATTGAAGCCACACATCATCGGTCATATCCTGAGAACCGATGTTGACAACCTGTTTCGGCGTGACGTTGGCAACCTTGGCCAATTCCGGCACGGCGGCAACCAAGTGGTTCACCGAGACCTTGCCGGCCGTATAAGCCGTACCGGTAGCAGATTGACCGGCACCGGCGATCGTACCGCCCGTAGCCAACACTTCAACATTCGGCAAAGCCATGGCTGTAGCGCTGGCAGCAAGCAGGGCGGTAGCCAACAAAGTATGTTTCAATTGCATATACAACTCCTCTTTATAAATCTATGCGGCCGGCTATTAAAAAATTTGTGCACAACCGGACCGCGGAGCCTAAAATCAGCTCACGAAACTTATCTTAGGTCAAATTGCCGAGTCGGGATTCGATTTTTAGCAATGTTTTGCCTTTGCACAAACTTTGATGTTTTTTTAATCGTTTATGTTTGCAACACATTGATTTAAAAAAGAAAATTTGGACAATCTAAGTGATTTATCGTATCTTGTTGATTCGTCGAAACTTTTCCGAATGCTTAAGGGTAAATTCGAATTTGACAAAAATAAAATGATCATTAAAATGCACATTCTCAAACGCGCCGGTAGCTCAGTTGGATAGAGTACCTGGCTACGAACCAGGGGGTCGCGGGTTCGAATCCTACCCGGCGCACCAAATTTCAGGGTCTTGAACAGTTCTTGCTCAAGACCCTTTTTCAACTCCATTGTCAGCCAATTCCGTCTGTTTTTCTTTGTCTATTGCGGTCATAGCCGTTGCAAATCAAAAATTTACTTTCTCCGAGAAAAAGGCTAGTATGTAGGTGTGACCAAAGATCACTTTCAAACATAAGGAGACAGAAATGGATTTGAAAGGTTCCAAGACTGAAAAGAATTTGATGGAAGCTTTTGCCGGCGAATCTCAAGCTCGCAACAAGTACACCTACTACGCCAGCCAAGCCAAGAAAGACGGCTATGTGCAGATCGCGGCGATTTTTGAAGAAACGGCCAAGAACGAACAAGAGCACGCCAAGTTGTGGTTCAAGCTCTTGCACGGCGGTGCCGTTCCCACCACGGAAGTCAATCTGGCTGATGCGGCTGCCGGTGAAAACTTTGAATGGACCGACATGTACGACCGCATGGCTAAGGAAGCCCGTGAAGAAGGTTTTGAAGACATTGCCGTTTTATTTGAAGGCGTCGGCGCTATCGAAAAAGAACACGAAGCCCGCTACCTGAAGTTGCTTGAGCGTGTCAAGGGCGGCATGGTCTTTACCTCTGAAGGCGACACGATGTGGCAATGCTCGAACTGCGGACACATTGTTTTCGGCAAACAAGCTCCGGAAATCTGCCCGGTTTGCAGTCACGCTAAAGCTTACTTCCAACGCAAGGCTGAAAATTATTAATTTTTAGTTCTCGCCCCTTATTAACCAAACGGCTCGATGGGACAATACTCACCGAGCCGTTGGTCTACTCAAGCAGCGTTAATCAATTATTTGCTGCAGCCGCAGCAGCATTGCTTGGCTTCAAAGCCGGTGTCTTCAATGGCTTCTACAACCTTTTCAACCGGCACGCCCATTTCTTTCCAGCTGACTTCGCCTTTTTCTAGACTGACAACAACGCCCTTGGCCCCGGGAAGAGCACTGACGGCTTCCATGACAGCTTTAACGCAGTTCTGGCAATGCATGCCTTCAACTTTCAACGTTTGCATTGTATTTCTCCTTGCAAGGATTGAGTTCGAAGTATTATATTGAGATTCATTCTCATTTTAAGGATTCCAACTATAACTGTACACCTTAAAGTCGCTGTAGAGTCAAGCGGTCTGCAATACTTTAGATCAGCCATGGTATTTTGTTAAATAAAAAAAGAGTGGTTTGTCACTTGTTGTTGAATTTTCTATTACGGATCAATTAGATAGAGAATAATGCCAAAGTGGCTTGAAAAATTGGACTCTCTAGTTACTTTAGGGTATAAAGTTAGCAAAAAAGTTTGGTGAGGTGTTATGCCAGCCTGTCAGTTTGAACTCAAAATTACCGGAATGCATTGTGCTGCCTGTTCTTCCCGCATTGAAAGGGTGGTATCCAAGCTGCCTGAAGTCGAGGCGGTAAGCGTGAGCCTGCCTACCAATCGGGCCCAAGTGAAAATCAAGGACGGCATTGAGCGCTCTGAGGCAGTCAAAACGGTCATTGCCCGTATCGAAAAGATTCATTTCGGCGCAAAGCTCGTGGAAAATGAAGACTTGGTGGCCGCTTGGGAAAAAGAAAACCGGGAAGCCCGTGAGGCCTTAACAAAACAGTATCGGCGCTTGTGGCCGATGGTGGCAGCCGCTGTCGTGCTCTTATACATATCCATGGGACATATGATAGGGCTTCCGCTTCCCTCGCTCATTGACCCGGCGGTTTCGCCTTTGGCTTTTGCCTTAATCCAATTGGTGATTGTTTTGCCCATCATGTACTTGGGCTTTCACTTTTACCGAGATGGGTTAAGCAACCTTTTTCAAGGGGCGCCGAACATGGATAGCCTCGTCGCTGTCGGTACCGGTGCTGCCTTTTTATATTCGATTTTTTCAACATCGCAAATCCTGTTGGGCGATGCCGGCTACGCACACAATTTATATTTTGAGTCTTGCGGCGTGCTCGTGACGATGATTTCCATCGGCCAGTACATGGAAGCAAAGTCAAAGCGCAAGGCCGGCGATGCGATCGGTTCTTTAATGCGTGTGGTGCCGCAAACGGCTCGCCGCTACAAGGACGGCAAAACGGAAGTGGTGCCGATTTCGGATTTGGCTGAAGGCGAGACCATCCTTGTTCAGCCCGGCGAGCGCATTGCCGCCGACGGCAAGGTGGTTGAAGGGACCAGCGAAGTGGATACATCGCTTTTAACCGGCGAATCTATTCCGAAAGCTGTCACGGTGGATGAAACGGTCATTGCGGGCAGCTTAAACGGTACGCATCCCTTGCTGATTAAAGTAACGCAGCTCGGCAATGATACGGTGCTTGCGCAAATTATTCGCCTCGTGCGTTCAGCCCAAAGCTCCAAGGCACCGGTAGCATCTCTTGCCGACCGCGTGAGCTTTTACTTTGTGCCGACGGTGATGACGCTTGCCGTGCTGACATTTTGTGCTTGGGCGATCTTTTCCGATGAGCCGATTTCCCTAGCCGTGAAGGCCATGATCTCGGTTTTGGTGATTGCCTGCCCGTGTGCTATGGGCTTGGCCACTCCCACGTCCATTATGGTTTCGACCGCCCGAGGAGCCCAATTGGGGGTTCTCATCAAAGACGCCGTAGCGCTGGAAATGGCCGGTAAAGTCAATGTTATTGCGTTTGATAAGACGGGGACTTTAACCTTGGGCGAGCCGAAAGTCATTGAAACCATCCCGTTTAACGGCATGAAGGAAGAAGATGCACTGCGTTTGGCTGCGAGCCTGGAGGTGCGAAGCGAGCACCCGATCGCCAAGGCGCTTTTGAAAAAAGCGCCCTCGGACCTCTTTGAAGTGCAGCCGACAGTGCTTCCCGGCCTCGGCTTGTCGGCTAGTGTTCAAGCGAGCGAAGTACTCCTTGGCAATACGGCCTTGATGATGCAGCACAATGTCGATATCTCGGCAGCGAAGTCAACTTTGGAGCGTTTAAGTGCCTCGGCTAAGACGCCGCTACTTTTGGCTAAAGGGGGTGTCTTACAGGCCGTCTTTTCCATTGCCGATACGGTTCGCCCCGAATCCGTTCGCGTTCTCAAAGCCCTTCGCGAATTGGGAATCCGTACGCTCATGATCAGCGGGGACAATAAAAAAACGGCTGAAGCTATCGCCGCCGAATTGGGCATCGATGAAGTTCACGGAGAAGCATTGCCTCAGGACAAGGCAAAGATTATTGCCGAGCTTCAAACCCAGGGGCTCAAGGTGGCCATGGTTGGCGACGGCCTCAATGATGCACCGGCTCTGGCGCAGGCCGATGTCGGCTTTGCCGTAGCTGAAGGGGTGGACGTGAGTGCACAGGCGGGCGACATCATTTTGATGCGTCACGGCCTGGAGTCGGTGCTAACGGCGCTCCGGCTTTCAAAAGCCACGATGCGCAATATTTACGAGAACCTTGGATGGGCTTTCGGCTACAACATTTTAGGCATCCCCGTAGCCATGGGTCTTTTGCATGCGCTCTTTAACGGACCGATGCTTTCTCCGATGATCGGGGGAACGGCTATGGCGCTTTCGTCTACATCGGTCGTTTTGAACGCCCTACGGTTGCGCTTTTTCAAGTAATCAACGGCTCGATATAGACATAAAGAAAGTAGCAGATCACGGCAATGGCAAGGCCCCGCAAAAGCAGCATGATGATGGCAAACATCTTTCCGATGCCTTCCATCAGCGTAGCGGGACCTTCGTCTTTTGCCGCTGGCGGCAACTTTTTGATCGGGGATTTATTTTTGTTTTCGGACATACGAACCATTTTAACATCCTTGCGATGATCCGCTGCCGAACGAAAATGGCCCCGATTATGAGCTCGGGGCACTGGGTTAGGAATTATTTGACCGGGCGGGCGTCAATGACATCAAGCTTCAAGGAAGTGAAATCCTTGTCAACTTCAGCAGTGATTTCCACCAAAGCATCTTTTTGAATGTGCGACCAGTTCTTGTCATCGTCAAGCTCTGCAACGACCTTGTCGCCCTTCGAATCGGTAAATTCATACTTTTCCATGCTCAGTTGGGAAGTAAAGCGTCCGACAAGCTTCACGACCTGGTCATCGCGAGCATTTTTCTTCAGGTCTGCAATGGACTGCATCGTTTCCAACTGAAAGCCTTGGGGAGCACGGGCGGAAGCGGGACTCTGTGTGAAACCGCTCGGACCGGCAGCGACTGCTGCAAAAGGAATCGCCAACGCGCAAAGGGCCGCTGCAAACGTAACTTTCTTCAACATATCAATCTCCTTGTGGATTCATTTCATCTTTGATGATGACAGCTTATCGCGGTTAACTTAGCTTAAGAATAGGGGAAACTTAGGTCGTCCTAACTATGTAAAAAAGTATGACAACGTGGTGCACAGACAAAAGCAGACCCGGTGCATCATTAAAAAGCTTGGGATTTTTCTAAGGAGAAAATCTGGCGGAAGGGGAGGGATTCGAACCCTCGGTACGGATAACCGTACGCCGCCTTTCCAGGGCGGTACATTCAACCACTCTGCCACCCTTCCGAGGTGATGTGTTGACGAAGCTGAAATTATACTGTTGCTTCGAACTTTTTCAAGTGTTTTTTCAAGATTTTTTGAAAATCCCGAGCCGTCTAATTTCCGGGAAATTCTAAGCTCGGGATTTCATTGAGAAACTATTAACGAGGCAGCTTAATAGTTAACAAAACTCAGCCGCATAACGTACGTGTTTATTCTCGAAAATCTTCCTGATCTTGGAAACGCTTTTGGACATCTTAGCCATGAAGCGATGCGTGCGTTCTTTCA
>DVNT01000068.1 GCA_018714185.1 Candidatus Aphodousia gallistercoris
GGAAAAAACTAAAGATAAAATTACCAATCCAATAATTTACCGACAAAATCGGATAATTGATTTTTCATCTAACAGATTGATTCCTCGAAGGAAAAGCCGGCAAAAACGTCAATTTACTCAGAAACTCGGGATAAAAAAGGCTGCCTCTTTTGACGGAAAGCAGCCTCTTTGAAAACTCAAACGGTTCTTAGCGAGCACGTTCCCGATTTTGGTTCATATCGATAATGCGCGTCATATCGGTTTGTAAATCCGTAATCCCCAAGGCTTCGTAGCAGTCGCGAATGAGCTGCAAGGCCTCATCAGAGTAGGGCGTTTGCTGGAAGTCGCGAATGACGTTTTGTGCGCGTTCAATAGCGGCCACGTAAGCATAGCGTTCATAGTAGAAATGGGCTACGCGCAATTCGTGGCGGGCTTGGGCAAGCACCAACTCGTGCATGCGGCGACGGGCGTCGTGCGCATAGCGCGAATCCGGGAAGCGCTGCACCAATTCCTTGAGCGTATCGAAGGCATTGCGGGCGGCTTGGGCATCGCGCTCGGCGATATCCTGCTTAAACCAATCAGAGAAAATACCTTGGGATTGGTTTAGCGTTGCCAGTGCTTTGAGATAAAGCACATAGTCGCTATTGTGGTGGTTCGGGTACTGCTTCAAGAATCGGTCGCAAGCCTGAATGCACAAGTCGGCTTCGCCGTCACGCCAATAAGCGTAAGCACTTTCGATTTGGGCTTGCTGGGCGTAGCGGCCGAAGGGGAAGCGGCTTTCGAGCTTAAGGTAGTAGTCCTGGGCGCGAGTCCAGTCGCTATCATCGGCAGCGGCGCGCGCCTCTTGGTACAAGCGGTCGGCGCTCCAGTCTTGAGTGATGTCTTCTTCAATCACGCCGCAAGCAGTCAACGATCCCAACAGGGCGGCAGCCATGGCAGCATGGCAGGCGCGTCGGCGCCAGTTCTTCAAAAGTAAAGCCATTTAAATAATCTTAATAAGAGTACACGTGTAGACCGAAGCATTATAGCGGGCAAGGGTCCGTTGGCTCAAGGGGTGGCTCAAATCGGCTGCTGAGAGTGGACCTTTTTGATCGATTGAGGCCGCGCGCTTAAAATCGAAAGCTGATATATTAGCGGATCGCACTTTTTGGGTTTTATTTTCAATGATTCAACAGCTTGAAGACAATCTGACTTTTTTTGTGCCCGACGATGTGATGGGGGAGCGGCTTGACAAGGTGCTTGCCCGCCTGATGCCTTCCATTTCCCGTGCACGGTTGCAGTCCTGGATAGAAGAAGGGGCCGTTACGGTTAACGGCATTAAAGCCGACAAGATCCGCATGAAGGTAGGCGCGGGAGACGAAATCGAAGTGGTCGAGCAGCCGAGTCCGGAAGAGCTGGCCTTTAAGCCGGTGTCCATGCCCTTGGATGTCGTTTATGAAGACGATGCCATTTTGGTGGTTAATAAGCCGGTCGGCCTTGTTGTTCATCCGGCCTCCGGCCACTGGGACGATACGTTGCTAAACGGTTTGCTCGCCCGTAACCCTGAATTAAAATCGATGCCTCGCGCCGGCATTGTTCACCGGCTTGACCGCGATACCTCCGGGCTAATGGTCGTAGCCAAGACGCTTCAAGCACAGACCGACCTGATCCGGCAGCTTCAGGCAAGAACCGTCAAGCGTGAATATTGGGCTATTGTCCATGGCCAAGCTCCGGAGGCAGGCTTTGTGGATGAACCCATCATGCGGGATCCTCGCTCGCCCATGCGGTTTTGTGTGGGGCGAGGGCCGCGCGCCAAAGAAGCAAAAACCCATGTTCGGCTCGTGGATGTTGCACACGTGCCAGGTGCCGGTCAAGTGCCCTTGACGGTATCTTGGGTGGCTTGCCGCCTTGATACCGGCCGCACGCATCAGATTCGCGTACACATGCAATGGGCTGGATTGCCGCTTGTGGGCGATCCCACTTATAAAGGCAGGTTGGGAAAATTGCCCGCCGATTGCCCGTTAAGTCTAATGAAGCGCCAAGCCTTGCATGCTTCGCGCCTTGGCCTTATCCATCCGGCAACGAAAGAGCCCATGATGTGGTTTGTCAAGCCGCCCGAGGATATGGTGCAGCTTATGGATATTCTCGGCTTCGGTCCGGTGGATGAGCCGGTTTCGGTTTTTGAATCGTAGATCGAAGTTCTTGCTTAACGATTAACACAAAGTATTTTTTAGGTTGTTTTTATGATTGATGACATGTCTAAACCGGCGTTGGAGATTTTGCAGCCGGACTGGAATGATATTAAACCCGAGTGCGTGGATGCTCTGATGACGCTGCGCGCGGGCGGCGTCTCCTCGGGTCCCTACGGTGACAAAAACGGCGTGGGCGGCTTTAATGTCGGCGCCTACACCGGAGACGTTTCTTTTTGCGTCAAGATGAACCGCCAGTTGGCCGCCCAATTGGTGCCCGAGGACCCCGTGTGGCTCAAGCAGGTGCACGGCACAACGGTGGTGGACGCTGAAACGGCAACGCCTGAAATGCAAGCCGATGCCTCTACGTCGCTGACCCCGGGCGTTATTTGCGTGGTTCAAGTGGCCGATTGCCTGCCGGTACTTTTGGCAGAGAAAAACGGCAAGGCCGTAGCGGCCGTGCATTGCGGCTGGCGCAGCTTAGCGGGCGGCATTATTCAAAAAACCGTCAACCGCTTGCGTGAACGGTTGGAAAATCCGCAAGCTGAATTTATTGCTTGGCTCGGACCGCGCATCGGCGAAAAAGATTTTGAAACGGGCGAAGACGTGCTCGAAGCAATGAAAGCAACGCTGCCTCAAGCCGGCGAAGCTTTCTCGTCTCAAGGCGAAGGAAAGTACACGGCTTCTCTTACAAAGCTTGCCCGCATGGCTTTGGCACAGGTGAATGTGGACACGATCGTTGAAGCCAATCATTCGACCTACGCCAATCCCGACCTCTTTTACAGCTACCGTCGCGACGGCCAAACCGGACGGCACGCCGTCATGATTTGGATTAAGGAGTCATAAGACTATGCCGAGAATTCCCCGAGTCGGTTTTGTTTCCATGGGGTGCCCGAAGGCACTCGTCGATAGCGAACACATCATGACGCAGTTGCGCTCCGAAGGCTATGAGCTCGTCGGCTCTTACGAGGATGCCGACCTCGTCATTGTCAATACCTGCGGCTTTTTAAATGAGGCCGTGGCTGAAAGCGTTGAGGCAATCAATGAGGCTTTGCATGAAAACGGGCGCGTGATTGTAACGGGCTGCTTGGGTGCAAAAAAACATTTGGACGGGACGCCTTATCTAACCGATGAGATCTGCCCGAATGTTTTGGGCATTACCGGGCCCGGGGAGTTTGATAAGGTCTATGAGCTCGTTCACCGGTATCTGCCGGCTCCTCACGGACCTTACATGGATTTGGTGCCGCAAGCCGGATTAAAGCTCACACCCCCGCATTATGCGTATTTAAAGATTAGCGAGGGCTGCAACCATCGCTGCACCTTTTGCATTATTCCGCAGCTGCGCGGCAAGCTCGTGAGCCGCCCGGTGGGTGAGGTGCTTCGTGAAGCCGAGCTTTTAAAGGAATCGGGCGTGAAGGAGCTCATGGTGATTAGCCAAGATACTTCAGCTTACGGCATGGATAAGCGCTACGCGATTGACTTTACCGATAGCGGCAAGGCGGTGCAAACAAGAATTCTCGACTTGTGCAAGGAGTTGGGCGAGCTCGGGCTTTGGATCCGGCTTCACTACATGTATCCTTATCCGCACGTCGATGCCGTGGTGCAACTCATGAGCGAAGGAAAGATTTTGCCCTATTTGGACGTGCCTTTGCAGCACGCCCATCCTCGCGTGCTCAAGGCTATGAAGCGACCGGGCGATATTGAAAAAACGCTCGAGCGCATTCAAGCTTGGCGCCGGATTTGTCCGGATCTCACCATCCGATCGACTTTTATCGCAGGCTTTCCGGGCGAGACCGAATCCGAATTCCAATACTTATTGGATTTCCTAAAGGAAGCCCAGCTTGATCGCGTCGGCTGCTTTGCCTATTCGCCTATTGAAGGGGCGGCCGCAAACGACCTTCCCGGAGCGTTGCCTGACGAAGTTCGCGAAGAAAGGCGCGATCGTTTCATGCAGGTGCAGGCGGATATTTCCGCTCAACGTTTAGCTCGTAAAATCGGCACCGTGCAAAAAGTGATCATCGATGAACCCGAAGACGAAGACGGCGTTGCCATCGGCCGCACGACAGCCGATGCTCCCGAAATTGACGGCATTATTTATGTGACAACGGACGGGCATCTGAAGCCCGGCGATATCGTCAATGTGAAAGTCACGGCCAATCAGGAGTACGATTTAATCGGAAGGCAGGTTAACGAGTAAGAGTGAAGTAGGCTCATGGGAAGGCAACTTCGATTAGGCGGCAAAATCACCCTCAAGCGGGTGTTCGGGGCAATCTTTGCCGCCTTTGTCTTGATCCAAGCCTACTTTGTGGGCCAAGTTCTTTGGTACTCTCACGCTCCCGTGACGGAGTCGGCCTATATGCAAAGCGAAAAGGAGCGCTTGGGAAAAATTTCCTATCGCCATGTTCCGCTTAATAAAATCGCGACGGCGATGGTGCGAGCTGCAGTTGCTGCGGAAGACTTCGATTTTGCCAAGCATAACGGCATCGACTGGCAGGCAACCTACACGGCTTTTATCAGCAACGTGCTCGAAGGCGAAAGTGCGCCCGGCGGCTCGACCATTTCCCAGCAGACCGTGAAAAACCTCTTTCTTACCCAGCGAAAAAGCTACCTGCGAAAGGCAGAAGAAATATTTCTCACGATGGTCATGGAAGCGACTTGGAGCAAGGGGCGCATCATCGAGACTTACCTCAATATTGCCGAATTCGGCGAAGGCATTTTCGGCGTTGAAGCTGCGGCAAGGCACTATTTCGGCAAGACAGCGCTAAAGCTGACGGCTTGGGAAAGCGCTTGGCTTGCGGCCATTCTCTCCAATCCCAAATACTATGAAAAGCGGGGAACGACCCCATGGATTCGAAAGCGCATGTCGATCATTATGCAGACAGTGCAAAATTACGAAATCAGGCGCTTGAATAACCGCATGCCTTGATCGCGTCGCCCGTTTGGGGAGCCGAAGCTCCCCTGAGCGATGCCGGCTTTACTTGTATTGATATTTTTCAGATCCGGCCCACACCGGAGCGAAGGCGCCCTTATAGGCTGAGATAATAGTCTGGGCGGTTTCAGGCGTTTGGTAAGCCTTCACGACTTTTTGGTACACAGGATTGTCTTTGTCTTCGGTCCGAGCCACGATCACATTGACGAGTTGGTCAAATTGGGGATTGGCCTTAGGATCGAGGTTTTCGGAGAAAATGGCATCGGTCGTTCCGTCTAGGCCGGCCGTATAGGCATTGCCGCCATTGATAATGGCCGCGGCCACATCGGGCAGAAGTCGGGCCAAGATGCCCGATTCGGCTTCGCGGATTTTAATTTTCACTTTATATTCGGTGATATCCAGTTTGGTCGGGACAAAGCCGGTTTTCGGATCAACGGTCACAAGGCCTGCAGCTTCCAACAACTTGATGGCGCGGCCGCCGTTGGTGAGGTCCGACGGAATGGCGATAATGTCGCCGTCTTTGATGTCTTTAATCGAGCTGATCTTTTCCTTATTGTTGTAGATGCGAAGCGGCGTGACCATCGTATCGCCGATTGCTGTGATCTTGTAGCCGTTGCGCTCGATATCGTTAGCCAAGAAGGCTTTATGCTGGAAGGCATTCAAGTCGATTTCGCCGTCGGCTAAGGCGCGGTTGGGCGTGGCATAGTCACTGTACTTCACGAGTTTTACCTGAATATTCTCGGGGCGAAGCAATTCGTTGACCGTATCCCACTGGGCGTTATAGTCGCCCACCACGCCCACGGTGACAACGGTGGGCTCAGGCGCTTTCTGGGCAAAGGCCCCTTGAGTGCACGCCAGTAAGCAGGCTGCGCCGAGCGCGGCAATAATCGTACGTCTTTGAGTCATGATCAATCTCCTTTTTAGTGTGTCGTTTGACGAATAATCCATTGGCCGAGGCATTGCACGAGGCTGATGATGGCCAAAATAATGAGAACGGTAAGCCAAATCATGTCGCGGTAACCCATTTGGTAGCCGTATCGAATGGCAAAGTCGCCCAAGCCGCCTGCGCCGATTGCACCGGCAATGGCGGTAATGCCGATAAAGCTCACGAAGGTAATGAGCGTGACGCGGGTGATCCCCGGGACGCTTTCTTTGAGATAAACGCCCAAAATGATTTGGGGGACGGAAAAGCCCATCGCCAAGCTCGCTTCGATGAGGCCCTTGTCAATTTCGCTCAGGACCGTTTCAATCTGGCGGGCGAAAAAGGGGACGGTGCCAAAGACTAGGGCCACGAAGCTGCCGGTTACGCCCGAGCCCGTTCCGACAATGAAGCGGCTGACCGGGATTAACAGCACGATCAAAATGATGAAGGGAATCGAGCGCAGGATATCGATGCTTTTATCAATGACGACGAAAAGCCAAGGCTTTTCCCATAAGCCGCCTTTTTTCGTGACCACCAACAAAATGCCGATAGCCACCCCTAAAAACCAGGCAATGGTGCCGGAAACGGCTACCATAGTCATGGTCTGCTTTAAGCACTCCCAAAGTTCGGGGCCGAGTTTTCCGATATGCGGCAGCCAGTAAGCAATAATCTCATTCATAGGAGAACCTCGACGTGGACGTTATGGTTTTGTAAATAGGCCTTGGATTGGGCGATGTTTTCCGGGCTTCCGTCAATGCCGACACCCAATTTGCCGACAACGGAGCCTTTGAAAAAGTCCACGTTGCCGTAGACAATGTTGGCTTTGACTTGAAATCGGCGGAAAAGTTCGACCATTAAGGGCTCGCCGGCGGCTTGGCCCCGATAGGTCAAAAACCAAACGGATTGGCCGGGGCGGATCCCGATCGCTTCGGGATTGGATTTAACAAGTTCGAAGAAATTGCCGATGTTGTCTGCCGCGTCAATAAAATTGCGGGTGATCTGCGCCTGAGGAGAGCTGAAAATATCGGTGACGGTACCCGTTTCCACGATCTTTCCTTTTTCCATGACGGCAACGCGGTCGCAAATCTCTTTAATAACGCTCATTTGGTGGGTGATTACGACAAGCGTAATGCCGAGCTTGGCATTGACTTTTTTCAAAAGAGAAAGGATGGATTGGGTGGTCTGCGGATCCAGAGCGCTTGTAGCCTCGTCGCACAGGAGCACTTTCGGATCATTGGCGAGCGCACGGGCAATGGCTACGCGTTGCTTTTGTCCGCCGGAGAGTTGGGACGGATACGTGTTGCGTTTATCGGCCAGGCCGACAAGCTCTAATAAGTTCAGGATCTTTTGTTCTCTTTGCTCTCGCGTAAGCGCCGTAAGCTTTAAGGGCATTTCAACATTTTCGTAAACGGTCCGGGAAGGCATGAGATTGAAATGCTGAAAGATCATGCCGATCTGGCGTCGACATTGGCGAAGCTTTTCCCCGGTGAGCGCCGTCACGTTGGTATCCTCAATCGTGACCGAGCCACTATCGGGCCGTTCTAGGCAATTCAAGCAGCGGACCAGTGTGGATTTGCCGGCTCCGGAAAAGCCGATGATGCCGAAAATTTCCCCGGTGCGGATCGTCAGCGAGACATCGTTGACGGCGGTGACTTCTGTCCCGTCTATTCGGAATCGTTTCGAGACATGTTCAATTTTGATCATCTTGTACCTTTCGGTCACGCCGCCTGCGGCAAAAGTTCAAAATTGAACGGCTTTGTCAATCATCAGCTCAACCGATGACGTCTCATAACCGGAATCCGGCGTGACATAAATAAAAATTGTGTGTTGGGGAAAGAAACATCGTTCGTTATGAGACCTTCCGAACGATATTTTTTGCGGAGCGCGGTGCTCCGAAGGTCCTTAGAGCACCATCGTCATCATGCACATTCGCATCGCTTGCAACGCAGCCGAAGAGGGCACTGGGCAGTGTCCTTCAGAGTCGGTTGTGAACAAGGTTGCGTGCATATGAAATAGCCTCTAAAAATTGATATCTCGACAGAGATGTAGGTGAGCTTAACCCGATGCCATGTATTTGGCAACCATCAATTGCGATGTTTCTTAGCAGAAGTAAGTAGGCGAGAGGGGCTTTTTAGGAGATTACGCTTAGGAAAAGGGAAAAAAAAGCCCGGCCGAAGCCGGGGCCATACCGCTCTGAGTTAGCGGCGATCATCCTTGCGGTCGTCACGACGGTCCTTCTTCGGATCGGGACGACGTTTCTTGTCATCCTGGTCTTTGCGATCGCGCTTGCCATCGCGTTTGTCATCCCGGTCTTTGTCGCGGCGATCATCCTTGCGGTCGTCACGTTTTGCGTCACGACGGTCATCGCGCCTGTTGTCGCGGCGGTCATCCTTGCTGTAGCGCTCTTTACGCCAATCGCGACCGGCCTTTTCCTCCTTGTAGCGCCAGTTCATTTCTTTTTTCCACTCGTCGCGAGTGTAGCGCTTGTTATTTTCGCGGTCGTAATAGTACTTTCCGTCCCAACGTGCATCGTCACGGTGGCTTTCGTAGAATTTGCGCTCGGAATCATCCTTGATGTCGGAGATCAAGTCTTTGAAAAAATCACCGTCGGCAGCCATGGCAGGAGCCGTGCAAGCACCCAAAAGGGCTGCCACAAACATTCTTCTGGAAATACCCATATATACCCATCCTTCGGAAGCCGCAAATGGCTTGCCTATGGGTACAGTTTAGGCGCTCTACGGACAGTTGCCTAGTGTGTGTTTGTATCAGTTGTATCAGAGCGGCAATAGCGCTTCTTAAAAAGGAAAAGCATTAAAGAAAAATAGGCGGCAAATTGCACGGCGAGCGCGGCAAGATAGGGGAAAATATGTCCGATGCCGGCGCCTTCCTGGCTGGCATAAACAATTGCCTTGCAGCCGGGCGTGCTCGGGAGAAGCCAAGCAAAGGGAATCACCCATGAAGCGAAATTTTCCATCGGATAAATCATGCCGGTGAGAAAGACGCTGGGGGCTGAGGCAAGCGTGAGCGTAACGACATAGCGGTTGCTGCCCATTAAAAGAATGATTAAAAAGCCCAGGGCTGAAATGCTAAGGGAGAAGAACAAAACGGAAATGAGGGTCGCCCCTAAATTCATGAGCGTGGGCATTCCCAGTAGCGACAGCCCCATGCCCTCAAGAAACACTCCCCAAAAGACGGCAATGAAAACAAAGGCTGCGAACACTGCCAAAAACGACGACGTCGATTTAAGCGCTTCACCAAAGAAAGCCGGCCTTATGGCAGGGTCAAGCCAACCGCCCACGGCAATGCCGATGCCGAAAAGAAGTACTGACTGGATGATCACGATGCAGACCATCGGGACGGTGTAATAGCCGTAGCCGCTAATCGTATTAAAGAGGTCTTGAGAGACCATGGGGGAGGGAGCCAGCTGCATGGATTTTAAAATCACCGGGTCCAAGCCCGCCTTCAAAAGCTCTCGGGTACCCGCGGCGAGATTTTCCTCGGTTACGATGGCGAGCATGGAAGCGGTGACGGCACGCCCTTTCACCGGCAGCGCTCCGTTACCGAAGACACTGATGGCCGTGGGCCTACCGGAGGCGGCGTCTTTGGCGTAATCGGGCGGAATGACAATGATCACGTCGGCAAGTGAGCGTTCATAGGCTTTTTGCGCCTGAGCGAAGTCTTGCGTTTTCAGTACGGCCTTGATTGTGGAGGCGCTTTCAATTTTGCGCACGAGGCTCAAGGCGTGCTGGCTGTTGTCCATGTTGACGATGGCGGTCGGAATGTTCACGAGCACTTGGTTGTTATAGGGCAGCGCGTAAAAGACCAAGTAAAAAAGGCTCGCGACCGCAAAGATCATGAAGGTATCTTTGGAAAAGAACGCCCGGCGCAGGGTCCGAAGAAAAATCGTTAGCTTATTCATGGCCTAGCTCCTTGCGGCATTGCGCGAGCACTTGGCGTTTGTATAGCCAAGCGCCGGCAGCCAACCAAAAAAGGCCGAACGCTAAAAGCTTGCCCAATGTGATAAGCGAGGACTGCCAAGGCGCGCCGACAATCCATTGCTCGCCTTGGAAGCGGAAATAGTGCGTAAGCGGGAAAAGCTGTGCCAAAGCGCGAACCCACGGTGCCATGGCATCCAGAGGATAAGAAAAGCCCGTGTACGGATAAATTGGGGCAATGTAGCCCACGGCGCCGCTGAGCACAATGACCCAGTCAAGCTGCATAAGCAAGCCGATGAGAAAGACGGGCAACAAGCACATGACAAAAAAGAATAGCCCGAGCCCTGCAATCCACAAAAGCATGCTGCCGTGGACGAACCAACCGTAGTAGCCGCTGAAAACGGCGATGTAGATGAGGCCGTAAAAGAAAAATAAGAGCCACCAAGGCAAAATTTTACCGAGATAGGCGGCCGGGAGGCTGCCGCCGGCCCGTTCAATCCAGTTCGCGACGCGCTCTTCGCGCCAGAGCGCAACCAAGCGACCCGCCACGGCGAAAACGAGCGCCAGGTGCAAGACCCCCGGAATCAGGGTGGGAAGAATGTAGGCCTGGAAATTAAAGGCGATGTTGCCGAGCGTGACCGCATTGAGGCTTACCAAATGCGTGTAGCGGTAGGCCGTATCGGCTGTGATGCGGGCTCTTTGCGCAAGAGCGGCCAACTTTTCAGTTTCAATGGCAAGCAGCGCCTGCTTAATGTCAAGCTCAAGCGTGGTCGCCACGGCATAGAGCGATTTCGGGAAATAAAGCTCGAGGGCTGCGGCGTCAGGTTTGCCCGTATTGCGATCCCAATCGGGAGCAATGAGAACATAGGCATAGATCTCGCCCGAGAAAAGCGCCTCTTTTGCCGCCTGCGGCGAGGCAAGCGAGACGGGCTTGACCGAAGGCAGCGCTTGCAGCTTGAGCTCAAGCTCTTGCGAGGCGGGGCTATGGTCCAAATTGACAAAGCCGACCGGCAAGCTGCGCATTAATCCGTCGCCGAAAAGCCCGACGAGAAGCAGGCACCAAATCACCGGCATGATCACGTACATGAACGCTTCGCCCGGTCTTTTTAAGAGATCGGCGATTTCATCGCGTGCCGTGCGGACAATGGCGCTCCAAAAGCTCATACCGTTGCCTTATATTAGTCCCGTTCAACAATGACGCTCATGCCGGGACGTAAATCAGCTACCGGCTCAGCGGGTCTTGCCCTGACTTCAAACGTCCTTAAGTCAAAGCCCGTGCTCTGCCTCGTGGAACGCCAAGTGGCATAATCGCTCCGGGGATTGATAAAGTAGACCGTAAAGCGCACGTTTTTCAGTCCCAGTGCCGGAATTTGCGCTATGAGTTCCGTGCCCTTGGTGATTGTCGGCATGGCGTCTTCCCGGATATTGAAAACAACCCGTTGGTCAGTAAGGTCAACAAGCGAGACAAGCGGAACGCCGGCGGCGGCAATTTCACCTTCTTCGATATAGATTTCAGAAACTTCGGCCGCCAAGGGACTTGTCACGTCCTTTTCCTTGGCAAGGCTCGCCACTTGGTTGACGCCTTGGGCTGCCTGCTCGGCCATGGCCGAAGCCGCTTCTTTCTCTTGCGTTCGCGCTCCCGTTTGGGCAATGCTTAACTGTTCGCGGGCCATCTCTAAAAGCTCGCGGGCGCTGCGGTACTGCGCCAAGGCTTCATCGTACTTTTGCTTGGAAATCAACCCGTCTTTATAAAGAGTTTGGATGCGATTATAGGTTTTGCGGGCAAGCTCTTCGCCGGCTTGAGCCTGAAGCTCTTGAGCACGGGCCGCTCGTATTTCCTGAGGCCTAGCCCCTTCGTGCACGAGGCTGCTTTTGGCACCGGCGGCGGCCTGCAGGGCCTGCACTTCGCGAAGCTTCGCCTCAATTTCCGGAATATCAAGCTGCATGAGCAGAGCACCCGGCGCAACATCATCGCCTTCGCGGACAAGGAGCTTCTCAACCCGGCCGGTGACCTTTGCGGCCACTTGCACGGTTTTAGCCTGCGCCATGCCGTAAAAAGGCTCCGGCGCCGGATGCGTGCCAAGCCACAGGCCGTAGCCCAGGATAGCTGCCACCGCCAAGGCACCACCGGCTATGCCGATTCGAGTTTTTTTGGAAATCTTTTTGTTCTCGGTCATGGATCTACCTCGCAATGACAATATCCGGGCGGGAGAGTACGTCTAAAAAATCAATCATCCGGCCGCTTGCCGCATGCAGCATTGAATAAGACACAACGAATCGGTACGAAGCTACGCGCCGGGCAACTTCAGCGGCAATGAGCTTGTTGCGCGCATCGTTGACATCGTCAACCGTACAAAGCCCCTCTTTAAAAGAGGATTCGCGCAGCCGCACGTTTTCCTTTGCCAAGTCGATGCTGCTCGAAGTCAGGCGATATTGATCAAGCGCTTCTTGGCTGCGCAGCCAAGCCACTTCCACGACTTTGCGGATTTCGCTTTCGGCCTGGTCGCGTGCTGCTTGGGCTTTGTTGACAAGCGCCTGCGCGCTTCCCACGCGGGCCGAACGATCGCGGTTATCCCAAAGGGTAATGCTCACGCCGATGCCGGCAATCCAATCGGGCTCCGGCAGCGTGAGATAGTGATCGATCATGTTATAGTGCCCGAAGAGGTAAACCTTCGGATGGTAGGCGCCGCGGGCGGCTTTCACGCCCATGCGGGCTTGGTCTTGCTGCGCTTGGATGCTTTTGAGAAGCGGATTGTGGTTAAGCGCCAAGTCGGTCCAATAATCGAGCGATTTAATCGAGGTGCAGACAAAAAGAGGCGTATCGAGTTCGCCGATCCGATCTTCTTTTAATAGCTGCTGCAGCTCGCGTTCGGCTACTTGGCGATTTGCTTGCGCCGAGAGGACCTCGCGTTGGGCGGCATCGCGGTTAACCTGAGCGCCCATGCGCTCGATCTTGGCAAGCATGCCGGCTTTCTCAAAGCGAACGGCTCGCTTGAGGTCGCGCTCTTCCTGGGCGAGCATATCTTGGCGCAACTTTTCCACGGAACGGGCAAGCTGCACGCCGAAGTACTTTTGCACAAGGAGAGTATCGAGCTCGTCTTTGGTTTTATCCAGCCCGGCAAGCGCTTCGCGTACGGCCGCTTGCGTGGCTTCCTGTTTGGCTGAAATAGCCCCGCCGGTATATAAGGGCCAAACCACGTCAAGCGAGGCCCTCGGGCCGGAAATATCATCTTCGTAATCGATGTTGAAGCGGTTCGGTATGGGAAGCTGCAGGGCAGGACCGAGCGCACTCAAAGGATTGTCAAAACCTAAATGGACATCCTTGCGCCCTTCGATTTGCTGGGCATTAAGCGATACTTTCGGGCCGCTTAACGAGCGGGCTTCTTTGACTTCAAAACGCTTTTGTTCAACGTCGGCAGCTGAAACTCTAATTAAATCGGCCCGTTCATGCATGAGGCCTCGGGCCATCTGGAAATTCATGCCGGCGGCGGCCGCCGAGGCTATCGGCAGCGCAGCCATTAAAGCAAATATCAAAGGCTTGGCGTTTTGCATGGGAAATTCCTGCTGGGCCTTCTGAAAAGCCTCTTAACACAATAAAACTTAATTCTAAATCAAGCTGTAAATTTAATCTTTTGACCCGTCAAGCGCCCGCATAAAGCCGCGCAAGAACGCGGTCCTGGATTGCACATCAGGCGTAGAAATTTCAATTTTGAGCTTGGTCGATGTCATCATGCGCATATTTTTGCTCTTTTGCATGAGCTCGATTAAGCGCAGCGGCTCAAAGTGCGGTTTGTCGATAAACGTTACGAAGATGACCGAGTCGGTGGCTTCAATGCGGGCAATGCCGAGCTTTTGGCAATACAGACGCAAGCGGTGCGTGTCAATCAAAGTATTGGCTTCGGGCGGGAGCTTGCCGTAGCGGTCGCCTAACGCTTCGCGCACGGTTTCGATGGCGTTGAAGCTTTCGCAGCTTGCCAATTCCTTATAAAAAGAGAGGCGCTGGTGGACGTCATCGACATAGTCCGAAGGCAAAAGCGCCGGGGCGTGCAGGTTGATTTCAGCCATGGCTTGGAAGGGCGCGTCAAGGTCAAAGGACTCGTTGTTGCGCATGCTCTTGACGGCGCGTTTGAGCATTTGGTTATAAAGGTCGTAGCCCACGGCAGCAATTTCACCTGATTGGTGTTCGCCCAAGACTTCGCCAGCACCGCGAATTTCCAAGTCGTGCATGGAAAGGTAAAAACCGCTGCCCAAGCTTTCGGAATTTTGGATGGCTTCAAGCCGCTTTTCGGCATTTTTTGTCAATGCATCCTTGCCCGGCGTCAGAAGATACGCATAGGCCTGGTGGTGGCTGCGGCCCACGCGGCCGCGAAGCTGGTGCAGCTGCGCCAAGCCAAACTTATCGGCACGGTGCATGATGATCGTGTTGGCGGTCGGCACATCAATGCCGGTTTCAATGATCGTCGTGCATAAGAGCACGTTAAAGCGCTGGTGGTAAAAGTCGCGCATGACCACTTCAAGCTCACGCTCGCTCATTTGACCGTGCCCGATGACAATGCGGGCTTCCGGCACCAATTGGGTGAGCTGCTCGCGCCGGTTTTCGATCGTCGCTACGTCATTGTGCAAAAAGTAGACCTGGCCGCCGCGCTTTAATTCGCGCATGATGGCTTCCCGGATCACGTCAGGCGTTTCCCGCTGCACGATCGTTTTAATCGACAAGCGCCGCTCGGGGGCCGTAGCAATCACGGAAAAGTCTCGAATCCCTTCCAGGCTCATTGCCAGCGTTCTCGGAATCGGGGTGGCCGTGAGCGTGAGCACGTCAACGTCAGCGCGAAGCTTTTTGAGCATTTCCTTTTGCCTTACGCCGAAGCGGTGCTCTTCGTCAATGACAACCAGGCCCAAGCGGGCAAACTTGACTTTGTCGGATAAGAGCTTATGGGTACCGACGACAATGTCGATAGAGCCTTTTTCCAACCCGCTGAGTACCTCGGTGGTTTGCCGTGCGGTGCGAAAGCGTGACAGCTCGGCCACCGTCACGGGCCAGGAAGCAAAGCGATCCTTAAAGGTGTGGGCGTGCTGCTCAGCCAAAAGCGTCGTCGGGCATAGCACGGCCACCTGCTTGCCTCCCATGACTGCGGCAAAGGCCGCCCTTAGCGCCACCTCCGTTTTCCCGAAACCGACATCGCCGCAGACCAGACGGTCCATCGGGCGGTCTTTTTTCATGTCATCCAAAACGGCTTCAATTGCGGCGGCTTGGTCAGGTGTTTCCTCAAAAGGAAAACTCTCGGCAAAGTTTTCATAGTCAACCCGGGAAAATTCAAAGGCATGGCCGTGGCTTTTTTCCCGCAAGGCGTAAAGGTTAAGCAATTCAGCAGCAGTATCGCGTACCTTCTCGGCCGCTTTCTTTTTAGCCTTGTCCCAATCGTTCTTACCTAAATGGTGAAGAGGGGCGTGCTCGGCATCCGAGCCCGTGTAGCGCGAAATTAATTGCAATTGCGCCACCGGCACAAAGAGCTTGGCATCGTTTGCGTAATCAAGCCGCAAGAATTCTTCCTTGCCGCAGGAGGTTTCAATGGTTTGCAGGCCTGCGTAGCGGCCGATGCCGTGCGACAAATGCACAACCGGATCGCCTATGCGCAATTCGGCCAAGTCGCGGATCATGGTATCGACGTTGCTCGCATGCGCGTGCGAGCGCCGGCTGCGCTTGGGAGCGGCCGCATAGAGTTCCGTTTCGGTCAATACGGTGATGCCTTCCAAGCTAAAGCCCCGGTACAAGGGACCCACGCCGAGCATAACCCAAGCCTCAGCCGCGAGAAAACCGGCGAAATCCTCAGCATAAGGAATCTGCATGCCGCCCCGGGCAAAAAGCTGCGACATTGTTTCTCGCCGTCCGCTGCTGGCTGCCATGATAAGCACACGGTGCTTTCTGAGCTTTTCCTCTTGCAGAAAGTGTTCAAGTTTTAGCGTCGGCTCATCGAGCTTGCGCTCAATGCGGGCATCGGGCGTAAATTCGACCGAGAGATCGGTCTTGAGCTGAAAGCGCGCGTAGGGTTTTAAAGCTGTGAAAAATCCCTCGCTATTGAGGTAAAGCGAACGAACGGGCAAGACGGGCCGCTCGGTATCGGCCGACAAGAAGCGGTAGCGCCCTTCGGTTTCCTCAATGAAACGGTTAAGGGTGGATTCGTTGTCGCCCGTGAGCGCAATGACCGTGCACTCGGGTTGCAGGTAGTCAAAAAGCGTGGCCCGCCGCTCAAAGAACAAAGGCAAATAGTACTCAATGCCCGCGCCGATGATTCCGTTGCTGAGGTCTTTGTACAGCGTGTATTTGCTCGGATCGCCGGTGAAGGTCTTGCGCCAGTTGGCGCGGAAATTTACAAGCGAATCGCTATCGACGGGATACTCTCGGCCCGGGAGAATGCGAATTTCATCCACGGAGGCAATTGAGCGCTGGGTATCGGGATCGAATGAGCGGATCGAATCGATCTCATTATCAAAAAGGTCCAACCGGAAGGGCTCGGCCGTGCCCATCGGGAAAATATCGATGAGGCTGCCTCGAACGGAAAATTCCCCGGGGGCTACTACTTGACTGACGTGGCTGTAGCCTGCCTTAATGAGGCGCTCGCGCAAAAGCTCGGGCAAAATTTCTTCGCCCTTCTTGAAAAAAAAGACCCGGCCGGCCAAGTACTCGGGCGGCGCGATCGTTTGTGCGACCGTCGTGGGCGTTGAGATGAGCACATCGGGCCGATCTTGTGAGCCTGAGACCAGCCGGTACAACACTTCAAGCCGTTCGCTTACCAAATCTTGATGCGGGCTCACCATATCGTAAGGCAGCGTTTCCCAGTCCGGAAAATAGTCCACCCGGAGCTCGGTCGCAAAATAGCGGATTTCGTCGACAAGCCGCAACGCTTCAGAGGCCGTATCGGAAATGATAACAAGGCTTTTGCCCGTGGCTTTTATTTGAGCCGCTGCCATGGATAGCCAAAGGGCGTCGGTAGCGGCAGCGCCGGTATTGACCGAGCGCTTGGCCTTGGTGCTCAGTGCCTTTAAATCGCGGTTAATTTGATCTTGAAGTTTCTCAAACATCTCAATTCGGTACCTTGATAGAACCTGCCAATTATGCAAGTTTTTTATCTGCTTGTCTTTCTCTGTGCCCGAGCCGAAAGTACTTCAAAAAAGCAAGCGCCGAGGCAGCGATTGCTCTAAAAAATCCATTTGCTTTTTGCTGATAAAAGAGGAAAATCTCCTCGATACGCTTTCAACAAGGTTTTTATGCTCAAGATGCAAGGCGACGCCAAACTCTGGCGCGGATTTTTCTGTACGTTAATCGGCGGCATCGGCTGGGGCTTTTCGGGCGCCTGCGGCCAGTATCTCTTTTTGTACCAGGAAGTTGATCCGATGTGGCTTACGGTCGTGCGTATGCTCTCGGCCGGCCTTATCTTAAGCATCCTATTCGTTCTCCCGCATGCCCGCGCCATGCGGCCGATGCTGCGCCCGGGCACCCAATGGCTGTGGCTTGTCATTTATGCTTTGGGCGGGCTCATGATCAGCCAGTTCGGCTATTTGAGCGCCGTCAAATACACCAATTCCGGCACGGCGACAATGTTGGTGTATTTAAACCCCGTATTTATTTTGCTGTGTGTTTGCGTGCTCGCGAAGCGATTTCCGTTAAAAAAGGAACTGATCGCCATTGTCTTTGCCCTGATGGGCACCTTCTTTATGGCCACGCACGGCAACCTCTCTCACCTGGTGATTTCCTCTCAAGGTCTTTTTTGGGGCATTGCCAGTGCCGTAGGCATCGCCGTCTACACCATTTTGCCCGCGCAGTGCCTGTCGAAATATTCGACCCAAGCCTTAATGGCGATCGGTATGTTTGTGGGCGGGTTCATCATGGCTTTTGCCGTTGATTTTGTTCACATTCCGTACCGGCTCGATTACCACGGCTACCTTGCCATGGCGCTTATTATTTTGCTGGGCACGGTGGCTGCGTTTTTACTTTATATGCAAGGCGTCGCCGACTTGGGAAGCGTCAAGGCGAGCATGATTGCTTGCGTTGAACCCATCTCCGCAGCAGTCTTTTCGCTATTATGGTTTGATGCGCATTTCGTGCTCATGGACTATTTGGGCTTTGCCTGCATTTTGGCCACCATCTTTGTTTTAGGACGCCGCTAAAGGAAAACCGAATGTTTACGCCTGACCTTTTAATTGCCGCCGCCGGAGTCGGCTCCCGCATGAAAATTGGTTATCCGAAGCAATACATGCCGCTTCTTGACGGATTCAAACTGTTGGAAATTACGGTAATGCGCCTTGCCGGCATGAAGCTCTTTCGTTCGATTAACGTGGTTGTTGCGCCGAACGATCCTTACATCGGCGAGTGCCGCCTGCCCGAAGGGGTGCGCGTACTGGCGGTCGGCGGGAGAACCCGAGCTGAAAGTGTTTTTAACGGTTTAAAAGCCATGGCGCTCAGCAGAAATGATTGGGTGTTCGTGCACGATGCGGCCAGGCCCTGCGTCAAGCGTGTAGACATTGAGCGCATGATCCGTGCGCTCGAAAGCACCGATTGCAGCGGGGCGATTTTGGCCTCTCCCGTGACCGATACGCTAAAAACCGTTGATGAACACGGCCTGGTGACCTCTACGGTGGACCGCCGCCTTTGCCGGCGTGCCCAAACCCCACAAGGCTTTCGCGCCGGCGAATTGCTCACCGCTTTAGCTCCGGTGCTTGAAACGGCCACGGATGAGGCAGGCGCCATGGAAGCCGCAGGCGCCCGGGTGCTGGTCGTTGAGTCAAGCGCTTGCAATATCAAAGTAACGCACCCGGACGATGCGCTTTTGGCAGCTTTTTTCTTGAAAAACCTTGCGAGCTTTTGAGTACAATAACCGAATTTCAATCTTCGGAGCGCTATCGTGAGCATTCGCATCGGACAAGGCTATGATATCCACCGCTTGGCAGCCGGCAGGGATTTGATTTTGGGCGGCGTCAAAATTGAGTATGAAAAAGGCCTTTTGGGTCATTCAGATGCCGACGTGCTTTTGCATGCGATTACCGATGCCCTTTTGGGCGCGGCGGGCTTGGGTGATATCGGCAGGCATTTTCCCGATACCGACCCGGCCTATAAGGGGGCCGATAGCCGAGTCCTTTTAAGCGAGGCCGTGGGTTTGGTTATCAAGGCAGGCTGGAGCATTACCAATGTGGATGCCACGGTCATTGCCCAAGCGCCGAAACTTTCGCCTTTCATGAGCCGGATTCGCGAATCGGTGGCTCAAAGCTTGGGAATTGACTTGCAGCGCGTCAACATTAAAGCCAAAACCAACGAAGAGTGCGACGCCGTCGGACGCAAGGAAGCGATCGAAGCGCAGGCGGTCGTGCTCTTGGAAGCATTCTAATTTGGAGCGTTATTGAGCTCTTCTTTACTTAAGACGGCATCAGCAGGTCCCGTTTGCTCTTCCAGGACGGGTTTTTCATCTTTGCGGTTGGCAAGCGGCATCGATAGCTCAACAATCAAGCCGTGGGGATGATTCGACGACAAGCTGATCTTGCCTTCGGAGCGGCGCACGACGCGCTCGACAATGGCAAGTCCGAGTCCTGCGCCTTTGGCTCCGCCGCGGGCCGTATCGCCGCGCTCAAAGGGCCGCATGATGCGAGCCATTTCTTCCTTAGGCACGCCCTTGCCTTTGTCGGCAATGCGCAGTACGGCATCATTGCCTTGACGAAGCACCTGAATGTTTAATTCGAGCTGGCCGCTCTCGGGCGTGCGCCCGTAGCGGTCGGCATTAACCAGCAGGTTCTGGATGGCCCGGACGAGCTCGGTCGGATGGGCCATCACGTACAGATTGCCCATGATGCTGGTCTCAATTTTCACGTCGTCCTTGCTGCGCATGCGGGTGTCGTTAATCGTATCGTTCACGCAAAGTCCTAAATCGACCCGCTCAAGCGGCTGCTTGCTTCGATGCGAATAGGCAAGGAACTGGTTGACGATGCTTTCCATTTGCTCGAGATCGCTAACCATGGCTTGTTGGGTATCTTCGGGCAAACTGGCCAATTCGACTTCAAGGCGCAAGCGCGTAATCGGCGTTCTCAAGTCATGCGAGACGCCGGCAAGCAGCAGCTCCCGGTCGCTTTCCATGCGTTCGAGCTCTTGCACCATATGGTTAAAGTTCTTGTTGACATTGGCAATTTCAGCCGTTTGCGAATTCTCGGGCAGGGGATCGGGCTTTTCACCCCGGCCGAGTTTCTTAGCCGCAGAACTGAGTTCAGCCAAGGGTCTTACCGTGCGCTGCGTGAGCACCGTTGCGCCAAGCGTACCGACTAAAAACGCCACGAACGCCCACCACACCCAAGCGGTGCCGAAGGGCGGATCAAGCAGGTCGCGCCGGATCATGAGCCAATAGTTATCGCCCTCAATCGTAATCGATACCCATAAGCCCGGTTCTCCGTTGACGCTGCCTGCCACAATGGTCTGCTCGCCTAACGAAGCTTTTGTTTGCGATTCGATGAGTTCGGGGATGTTTCCTTGGGCCTGAAGCGACGTCCACTTATCATTGTCCTCGCGAGGAATGATGCGAACGCCTTCCTGATAGGCCAAGACGTGAAGAAGATCGGGGCGGTAGTCGGAATCTGCCGAGATCAGCGCATAGCGCGTCAAATTGGCCGTGGAAACGATTTGCTGGGCCACACCTTGGGAAAATGGCACTTCAGAGAGCACCCGAAAGCTCTGAAGCCAACCTAATGCCGTGATGATCAATAAGAGCATCAGCAACAGAAACGTGCGCCAAAATAAACTGGTTGACTTCAAAGCCATTTCTCTCACCTAAAGTAAAACTTTAATTGTTTTGTCCGTCCGGAATGAACACGTAACCCACGCCCCAGACCGTTTGCAAAAAGCGCGGCTTAGACGGATCGGGTTCGATCATCTTGCGCAAGCGCGAGACTTGCACGTCAAGTGAACGGTCAAAGGCTTCGTACTCGCGGCCGCGGGCAATTTCCATGAGCTTGTCGCGCGAAAGCGGCTGCTTCGGGTGGCGGGCAAAAGCCTTTAAAACGGCAAATTCGCCAGTCGTCAGTGGAACGGGCTGACCGTTTTTGCGCAGAACGCGCGTTCCGAGGTCAAGCTCAAACTCACCGAATTTAACAACTTCATTGTCCATGGACGGAGCCCCCGGAGCGTCGGCAACGGGGCGGCGGCGAAGCACGGCGTGAATGCGGGCAAGCAATTCGCGAGGATTAAAGGGCTTCGGAATATAGTCATCGGCGCCCATTTCCAAGCCGACAATGCGGTCGACGTCTTCGCCGCGGGCCGTAAGCATAATGATCGGCGTCGTATCTTTTTGCTCGCGCAAGCGGCGCAAAATTTGCAAGCCGTCTTCTCCGGGCATCATCAAGTCAAGGATGAGCGCGTCAAAGCGTTCGCGCAACCAAAGCCGGTTCATCGTCACGCCGCTGTCGGCCACAAAAACTTGGAAGCCGTTTTCTCCGAGGTAGCGGCGCAAAAGATCGCGCAGACGGGGATCGTCGTCAACGACAAGCAATTTGGGCGTACGTTCTGCCATAATTTAAACCTCTTTAGAAATATATTTTCAAATTGAAGCAAAGCATTTCAATCGGCTTTGTTACAAATGCTATTTTGACTGAATTTAATGATTTGTGAAGGCATTACAAAGATTTGGTTACAACTTTAGGGCAATAGTTAAACTTTCGTTTCACCTTTTGCAGTCAATCTCGCTTAGTATCTAGCCGTGGGTTCAGGCAAGGGCTGATGTGCCGGCTTTTGTACCTGGGTTTCCGGGGAGTATGGATTCGGTTTGACTCCCCCAATACTTTTACGACGGAGGAACTGGCGCCCCTCTCAGTAAGGGCGGCAGAAGAGACTTTTATGTGTACTCGCTATTGGCTTAACGCCGCATTAGCACTCGCTTTGGCGAGTTCGGCCTGCACTTTAAGCGCCCATCCTATTTTCGTAAACACCTCAGACTCCGTTGTAGCGGACGTTTATCAACCGTGCTTTTCTCCTGACGACATGCTTTTTGCCATCCCGGACTCACAAGAGCATCCGAAGCTTTGGCGCGACATGAATGCCAAGGAACGGGCTGAAATTTGGCCGTTCCTGCCGCGCGGCATGAAAAAGCGCTACTGGCGCAGCATGACTAGCTACGACCGCAAAGCCATGCGCGAGGAATTAGCCCCGCGCTACAACGATGAACTCCGAAGCCGCTTTGTTTCGCCCAATGATGACATGCCCGGGCATATGCGCCGGCACGCCATGAGCGATGAAGAGCGTGACCGCATGCGTGAGCAAATCCGCGAAATGCATGTTCAAATTTACCGCTATCACCATGGGGCTCCCGCCGGTGCCGTGGCCACACCGATACCGCCTCAATCTGCGAACAAACCTGAAATCGCTCCGTCGGGCACCGAACCGGCTGCCGCACCGTAATTAACGAGTGCCGCCGTGGTAAGATAGCCCCATTGTTTTTGGGGCTAAGCGATGACTTCGATAGAAAACAAAACTTTTCTCGCTTTCGATACTTCGACTGAATACTGTAGCGTGGCGCTTTTGGCTGCCGGCCGGTGCCGTTCACGCACCGAGCGTCTCGGCAACGGGCACTCCGACGTGCTCCTGCCGTGGATTGATGCGCTTGTCAAAGAGGCGGGCATCGGCTTAAAGGATATTGACGGCATTTTATTCGGAGCCGGTCCCGGCTCTTTTACGGGCTTGCGCATTGCTTGCGGCATTGCCCAAGGGCTCGGATTCGGGCTCGACAAGAAGGTGCTCGGCGTTTGCACCTTGGATGCCATGGCGTATCCTTATCGGCGGGAAGCCGCCCGCATCGCCGTTTTAAACGATGCCCGTATGAATGAATGCTACGGCGCTGTCTACGAGACCGCTGACGGCCTGAGGAAAATCTGCAACGAGCAAATTGTTAAGCCCGAAATGGCTGCGCAATGGCTTGACGAACAGCACGTCGGATTTGTAGCGGGAACCGCCATCGGCGTTTACCCGATGCAAATCGAACTGCCCTGCGTAAAAACTCATCCCGAGGCGAGCCGGATGATCGAGTGGTACTTGGCCGATGAGAAGGCCAACGCTTCGCTTTGGGTCAAGAGTGACTTAGCCGCTCCGATTTATGTAAGAAACCATGTTGCGCTCACCATCAAGGAGCGCCGTGAAGGGGAAAAGCTTTGACGTGGCATTTCACCGGGGCCGAAGAAGCCGACCTGCCGACGCTTGCCGCCATTGACCGGGCAAGCTTTGAATTTTCCTGGACATTGGAACAGTTTAAGGCAAGCTACGAAGTCGGCCATCGATTTTTGCTTATCCGTGACGAGAGCGGCCGCATTGCAGGCTTTACGGTTTATATGGCTGTATTTGACCAGGCGGAAATTCTCACCATTGCCGTTGATCCGTCTTGCCGCCGGCAGGGAATCGGAACTTTGCTTTTGCAGCGGCTATTTGCCGATTTGATGTCGGGCGGCGTCAAGGCGCTTTTCCTGGAGGTGCGCGTAAGCAATGCACCGGCTCGGGGGCTGTACGCCAAGACGGGATTTGTCGAAATTTCCCGCCGAAAAGGTTACTATCCCACTCAGGACGGTCGCGAGGATGCGATCGTTATGCAAAAAACATTTTCCGATGACTTACACTCCTGAAACCGCCCGCCTTTGGATGGCCATGAATATCGGTCCCTTGTGGATCGGCCGCGATGAGGATGATCCCTTGTCGCCGCAGGCCATTGCCCGTGACGAACCGTCCGCACAATCGCCTGAGCCGCCGGCTGTGGTAAAGGAGCCCTCGTCGTTGCGTCCGTCCTTGACGGAAAAGCCCGTGCCACGGCATCAGCCTCAAGTGCTTGTCAGCCCCGAATCGCATCGTCCCGAGCGCCATGAACTCAAGCCCGTAACCAAGCCGCTTGAGGCGCCTGCCGGTACTGTCGAAATCGATCCGGGGCTAGCGCAGAAAGTGGCTGCGGCCGACTGGCAGCAGCTCGAAGCCATTGTTGCCGGTTGCGTGGCTTGCAAAGCGCTTTGCGACAAGCGCCTTTCCACGGTGTTCGGAACATGGGAGCCGACAGCCCGGCTTGCCATTGTCGGCGAAGCCCCCGGCCGGGATGAAGATTTGCAGGGCAAGCCCTTTGTCGGAAAAAGCGGGGAACTGCTCGAAAATATTCTCAAGTCGCTCGGCCTTGTGCGCGGTAAAGACGTAGCCATTATTAATGTCTTAAAGTGCCGCCCGCCCAACAATCGCGATCCGCACGAAAATGAGATTGCCGCTTGTCGCCCCTATCTTGAGCGGCAGCTGCAGATCATCAATCCGGCCGTGGTCATTCTCTCCGGACGGATCGCTTCGCATTCACTTTTGCATACGGAAGAGTCCATGGGGCGGTTGCGCCGCAAAACCCATAGTTTGACGATCAACGGACGCAGTGTGCCGACTTTCGTTACCTATCATCCGTCTTATCTCTTGCGCTCGCCGGCGGAAAAAGCGGCGGCTTGGCATGATTTCATGGCCGCCAAGCACTGCTTGCTGAATATCTAGCCGGCTGTCAGTGCCGTTTGTCTTCGCCGATTAAGTGCAGCGAATCGCACTTTCGTTGATTATGGTTGTGCTTGAATATCACCAAGAACATGGAGACAATCACGAATACGCCGAAAATCACCATGGTTGCCGGCACGCTCAGATCGCAGTGAATGAGGATCGAATAGATGCCGAGCATGACGAGGATGGAGGAATTTTCATTGAAGTTTTGTACGGCAATGGATTTGCCCGCACTCATCAAAACGTAGCCTCGGTGTTGTAAAAGCGCGTTCATGGGCACGACGAAAAAGCCCGCGCAAATGCCGACAGCCACCATGATAACGGAGGCAATCAGTTCAGGCCATTGAAGCAAAAAGCCGAATAGGCTGATGCCGCCCGGCGGCACCATATCTTGGTTAAAGTAGGCTGAACACGAGACCAAAACGCCCATGACGATGCCCATCGGGAGCACCTTAAGCGATTGCTTAAGCGATATGTAGCGCGCGGCCAAAACCGCTCCCAAGGCAATGCCGATGCTGACAACGGCCTGCAAAATAGCTCCTTGAGACAAATTCATGCCCAAGGCGTGCTCGGCCCACTTCAGCACGAGAAATTGCAGCACGGCCCCCGCGCCCCAAAAGAGGGTGGTGACCGACAGGGAAATTTGTCCGAGCGGATCTTTCCAAAGCGTCATGCAGCTGCCGTAGAAAGCCCTGAGCGTCTCAATAGGACGAAAGTCGGCCTTCGGATAGCGAGCGCCCGTATCCGGAATCAGCAGGTTCACCGCGGCAGCCGATAAATAAACCAACACGATAATGGAAATGGCCGCTTGAGCCGGACTGGCAATATCAAAGTAGCTAAAGGGCAAGCCGCTATGCAGTATCGCGTAACTCACGGAATCGCTAACGAGAACGCCGCCCAAAACAACGCCGAGAATAATCGAGGCCACGGTCAAGCCTTCAATCCAGCTATTGGCAATGACGAGTTTTTCCGGCGGGAGCAATTCGGTAAGAATGCCGTATTTGGCAGGGGAGTATGCTGCCGCGCCGATACCGACCACGGCGTAAGCCCACAGGGGATGCGAGCCGAAAAGCATCAACAGGCAACCGACCACTTTGAGCATGTTTGTTAAAAACATGACGCGGCCCTTTGGCATGGAGTCGGCAAATTGGCCCACATAGGCGGCCAGGCAGATATAGCTTAAAACGAAAAAGAGCTTCAGAAGCGGCGTCATCCAATCGGGCGCTTGCAGTTGAGCAAGCAAAGCGATAGCGGCAATTAGGAGCGCGTTATCGGCCAAGCTTGACAAAAACTGGGCACACATAATGGAATAAAAACCACGCTTCATAGATCTCCGGCATACGGAAGCATGCGCTCCGGCACCTCTCTCCTTTCGAATTGACTTAACCTATTTAACGCTTAAAACCGGACGGTTTTTCTTTGAGCATTCGTGGATTTTAACAATATTTGGACAAAGTGATTCTTTTCAGGTTTGTTACGAAAAATTTCGGACATACGGACTTTGGCAAAGACGCTCGGCGAACGACTGCGCTATCATTATCAACTTGTACTTTATTGCCTTATGACTATTGCAGTCGTTGATTGAAGAGAATTGTTATGCCACGTCCAATATGCGCCACGATCCACATGGGAGCCTTAAAACACAATTTGCAACGCATGCGCCGAGCAGCTGAGGGGCGCTTTGTCTGGGCCGTTGTGAAAGCCAATGCCTACGGCCACGGGCTCTTGCGTGCAGCCAAAGCGTTTGCCGATGCCGACGGCTTGGCCATGATTGATCTTTGCGATGCGCAAGCGGTCCGTGAGGCAGGGTGGAAAAAGCGCATTATGTTGCTCGAAGGCTTTTTCGATGAATCCGATATTCCGCTGCTTGAAAAATATGACATTGAAACCATCGTACATAACCGTCCGATGATCGAAATGCTCAAAGCGCACGCTCCCTATCGGGATTTGAAAGTGCACATTAAAGTGAACTCCGGAATGAACCGCTTGGGGTTCCTGCCGCTTGAAGAAAAAGTGGTCAAAGAAGAGCTTTCCCGCATCAAGGGCGTTCATGTGATGGGTGTGGTGACTCATTTTGCCAACGCCGAGCCGAGCTACCTCTCGGAAAAGCCCGCTTCGGTATCCAAGCAGCTTGCCCGCATGGGTAAACTGCAAGACGAGACGGATGTTTGCATGGCTAACTCCGCCGCAACGCTTTGGCGGCATGAGGTCGGAGGCGATGCCGTGCGCGCGGGTGTTGCGCTTTACGGTGCCAGCCCCGACAGCAAAATATCCAGCCGGGAGCTTGACATTATTCCGGCCATGACACTCTCGGCCAAAATCATTGCGATCCAGGATGTCGCCAAGGGCGAAGCCGTGGGCTACGGTTCACGCTTTGTCACCGAACGTCCTTCACGCATTGCCGTGGTGGCTTGCGGCTATGCCGACGGCTATCCGCGTTGCGCTCCCGACGGCACCCCGACCTTTGTTGAAGGAAAGATCGCTCCGCTGGCCGGAGCCGTTTCGATGGACATGCTCACCATTGACATTACCGACTTGAAAGAAGCCCATGTCGGCAGTGTCGTGGAATTATGGGGCAAAAATATTTCAGTCAATGACGTGGCGGGCTACTGCGGCACTATCGGCTACGAATTAATGTGTGCCTTGGCTTTGCGTGTGCCGGTTGTTGAAGACGAAAACTAAAAACTAGGGCGACGGTAGCGATGGCCACTACAAAGAAAAAGAAAGTCGAATGGGTTTGTTCCGAATGCGGCGGCACGACGGCGAAATGGGCCGGCCGTTGCCCGCACTGCGGCGAGTGGAATACGCTGCAAGAATTTACCGTAGAAACGGGCGCAGCCGCACGCTATGCGGATTCCCGCCATAGAGGGCTTGTCGCCTCATCGAAGGTGCTTGACTTAAGCGACGTGCAGGCCCAGGAGGTTCCTCGCATCATCACGGGATTCGAAGAGTTTGACCGCGTGATGGGAGGCGGCTTGGTCGCGGGCGGCGTCTCATTAATCGGCGGCGATCCCGGGATCGGCAAATCGACTTTGCTCTTGCAAGTCATGCACCGTTTGGTTCATTTAGGGGTCTCTGCCTTGTACGTCAGCGGCGAAGAATCGCCTGGGCAGATTGCCATGCGGGCTAAGCGCTTAGGGTTAGATCCTCAAGGGCTTCGTCTAATGAGCGAAATTCAATTGGAAAATATTGAAAGCACGCTTTTAAGCGAAAAGCCCCAATTTGTGGTGATCGACTCCATCCAAACGCTTTTTTCCAATCAGCTTGATTCGGCCCCGGGTTCCGTGACGCAAGTCAGGGAATGCTCTTCGCGCCTGACGCGCATTGCCAAAAGTGAAAATATCACGCTTATTTTTGTCGGACATGTTACGAAAGAAGGCAGCCTTGCCGGCCCTCGCGTCTTGGAGCACATTGTCGATACCGTGCTTTACTTCGAAGGGGATACCCATTCGAATTTCCGATTGATCCGCGCCTTTAAAAACCGTTTCGGAGCCGTTAATGAGCTCGGCGTTTTCGCCATGACCGATCGCGGATTACGAGGCGTGAACAACCCGAGCGCTATTTTCTTGTCCGAGCACAAGGCCAACGTCCCCGGGTCGGTTGTCATGGTGACCCAAGAAGGGACGAGGCCGTTGCTAGTCGAAGTACAAGCATTGGTTGACGATGCCCATTCGCCTTCGCCCAAGCGCCTTTCCGTCGGTTTGGATCAGCAGCGGCTTTCAATGCTGCTCGCAGTGCTTCATAGGCACGCCGGCATGGTTTGCTTTGACCAAGATGTTTTTGTAAACGCCGTAGGCGGCGTCAAAATCACGGAACCGGCGGCCGACCTGGTGGTGTTGCTTGCCATTTGCTCGTCCATGCGCAATCGAGCCCTGCCTGAAGGACTCGTTGTGTTTGGCGAAGTTGGGCTGGCAGGCGAAATTCGCCCGGCACCCCGCGGGCAGGAACGATTAAAAGAGGCGGCAAAACTCGGTTTCGCAAAGGCCATTATTCCTCGCGCCAATGCTCCCAAGCAACCGATTGAGGGACTTGAAGTGATTGCCGTTGATCGCTTAAGCCATGCTATCGAGGCGCTAAACTAAACAAGTTTGGACGGCGAGGCGAGGCGCTGAAATTTGACAATCGGCAAATCGCTATAATGCGCATTCAAGAATATACCCGTTGGTCAACTCTTAGAAATAGGAGATAGGTTTCTTCAAGGCTCTTATCAGGCCTTACAGGAAATCGCATTTTGCTTATGAAAATTACCAAAATTCTTTCTGCCGAGGCCACTCCCGCCAAGGCTATTCTGGCCCGCGCTGCCCGTGTTGCTTTAACGAGCCGAGAGCGTGCCCAATTGCCGCACGTTTTGACTGTTAACGGTCAGACGATTGAGGTTGGTATCAAGGATGCCCGTCCTTTGCAAGTGGGCGATGTGCTGCTTGATGAAGGCGGTCACTTCTACGTGGTGGTGCCGGCAGCTGAAAAGGTCTTAGTGATCAAAGGGGACGAACAATTTGCAGCCGAAGCTGCCGTTGCATTAATTAATCGGGGTATTGACGTTGCCAAGGTCGATGGCGGTTTTGCTATTTTACCTGACATTGCTTTAGTCAAAATGTTGTCCTCGGCCGGTGTTGAATTCGCCGAAGAGGAATTGCCCTTTGATCCTATTCGTCCCCCGAAACACAAGGGACATGGTGAGGGGTGCTGCTGCGGACACCATCATCATGAAGAGGGCGAATGCTGCTGCGGTGGCGAGCATCACCACCATCATCATGAAGAAGACGAGTGCTGCTGCGGTGGCGAGCATCACCACCATCATCATGAAGAAGACGAGTGC
>DVNT01000069.1 GCA_018714185.1 Candidatus Aphodousia gallistercoris
TAAAACGAGGGTCGAGAGCAATTTCCAGTTAATGCCGCGGTGATGCAAAACGGCAATGCCGATCGTAAAGCAACCGACAAACAAGGGCGAGGTGTAATTTAACGTCATCGCCAACCCCACGTTGAGGTGGGAGATGGAGAAAATACCGGCTACCACGGCGCCGATCCCCACGACAGAACGCAGAGCATGATCAATCGGGTGGTGCGTGTAAACCGTCACGTGGCGGTAACGCATAATGCCGTAGAAAATAATCAGACCGAAAAGAGAGCGGTAGAAAAGAACTTCGAAGGAGCCGATGCCTTCAAGACTTGAATACTTAACACAAACTGCGTAAACGGCAAAAAACATAGCCGCTACGAGCATCCATAGGGACTGCATGATTTTTCTTCTCGTTTAGGGTTTACGATAAGCTTTAATATAGCGCTGTTTGTGTTTCAAGTACAAGCGGCAAAAGGCAACTGATTGAGGCAGTTGCCATTTTGGAAAACCTCCGAAACGGTATTGCTATTGAATAATGCCCACGTCGATAACCAGGCACATCACGGTACTAACCACGATGCCGCACACATTGAGCCAGAAACCGGCCCGAATCATCTCTCCGATACGGATGCGGCCCGTACCGAAAATGATGGCGTTCGGCGGAGTACCCACCGGCATCATAAAGGCAAGGGACGCCCCGAAAGTCGTGCACATCAATAGCGGTTCCGGATGCATATTGATGGACTGGGCAATTGCGGAAACCAAGGGCATCATCGTCGCTGCCAACGCCGTATTGGAAGTAAATTCAGAGGCAAAGACCGCAATCGTGGTAATGCCGCCCATCACTGCGGCTTCGGGCAGAGCCGATAGCGCAACGGCTTGCGCCCCGATAATGTCGGCTAAGCCAGTCGACTGAATGGCTGCGGCCATTGAAAGCCCGCCGCCGAACAGCAGCAGCACGTCCCAGGCTACCGTTTCCGAAGCACTCGACCAGTCCAAGGCGTGGATGCCTTTTTTGTAGTCGACCGGAATGATAAAGAGGATGATGCCCGCTGCCATCGCAATGACCGTATCGCTTAACGGTTTAAAAGGCGTCATGCCGCCGATTTCCAAAGAGCGGATGACCGGACCGAAGCACCATAACAGCGCCGCCGTCACAAAGACCGTTAGCACGATTTTCTCGCCCCGCGACATGGGTCCGAGCTTCGCATATTCGGCTTTGACCCATTCCTTGCCGCCCGGCAGTGCTTCAATTTGTTCGCGAAAGAGCACCTTGGTCATCAGCAAGTACGTGATCACGATCATCACGCCGATCACGGGAACGGAAATCTTCATCCAATCCAAAAAGTTCACCGATACGCCGTAGGTCTGCTCGACAAAACGGGCAAAAATACCGTTCGGTGGCGTACCGATCAAAGTGAGCACCCCGCCAAGGCTTGCACCGTAGGCAACAGCCAACAGCACGCTAACGCCGAAATTGTGCTCCTTGCGGTCAATGGGCCGGTCCTTGCGCGTGGAGCGCACCACGGTCAGAACCGCCAATGCAATGGGCACCATCATCGCTGCCGTTGCCGTGTTGCTCACCCAAGCGGAAATAAAAGAGGTCGACAAGAGCAGGCCCAGAATAATCTGCTGCGGTTTCGTGCCCACCAAACGAATGGTTAGCAGCGCAATGCGTCGATCCAAATGCCAGCGGGCGATGCCGGCCGCAATTAAAAAGCCGCCCAAAAAGAGGAAAATCGTGCCGTTTGCATATTCCTTTAGGGTATTGGCGGCATTTTGAACACCGAAAAGCGGGAAAAGCACAATCGGCAAAAGCGACGTCACGGCAATCGGCACGGCTTCGGTAAACCACCAAATGGCCATCCAAAGCACGATCCCCGCGCAAGCTCGCGCAGCGTGAGAAAAGGCTTGCGGATCGCCCGAAGACGAGCCCAACTGCTCCGGCAACAAAAAGTACACGGCCAACGCGACCAAGGGCCCCAAAATCAAAGGAATGACTTTGGACTGATTGCTGATCGCGCCGATCTCAATACTGGATTCATGGTGCTGCATACTAGCTCCTTTCTTTGAAAATGCCGCTAACAAAGCGACACGCAGTCCATACGGTGAGCCGTTGATCTCAAAAAGGAGAAGGAGATCGGCATCAATGTAAAGACGATATTTTTACTTGATCTTAATCAATACTGCAATTCCAGACAAGAAAAAAACACCCAGATGACAGAGAAATTCCCGTTTGTCTAGGTGTTTTTACTTAGTTTTAGAAGATCGCGTCGGTTAAAAGCAAATCAAAACGGATTCATCGCTTTTGCCGAAGGATAGCGCTATTTGATTTCCCGGCCCACGACCTCTTCGCTTGTGACAAAGTGCACGCCGTGCAATTGCATAGCCTCAAAGGCCGCCTTGTCCCGTCCTTGGGGATCAAAGCCGGCGACAGCATCCGTCACCCAATAAACGCTGTGCTCATAGTGGCGGGCATCTAAGGCCGTATGCACCAGAGCATCCTCCCGGTTAATGCCGCATAAGTAAAGGCGATTGACAAAGCGGTCTTCGCAGTAAGCCTGAAGGCCCGTCGCGGTCTTTCGATCGGCTTCCAGGAAGGCTGAATAGCCGTCCATGTCGGGATTCGTGGCTTTTAAAATGGCAATGACGCGCGACATCGGTAAACGCAAACCGCGCGCCATATCGGCCCCTGCCGAGCCCTCAACGCAGAAATCCGGCTTAAGCACCACTTCGCCGAACGCCGTTTGAAACGTATCGCCGGGCTTTTTCCCCGGATGGGCACTGGCAAACACCACATGATGCTCAGGACGAAAGTCTTGCGTCACGATCACGCGGGAAAACGTTTCAGCCATACGGGCGATCGGCTCAAAAATCGTCTCGGCACCGGCCACGGGCAAAGCCCCGCCCGACATAAAGTCGTTTTGCATATCTTGCACTAACAGTGCCGTAAAAATCTTAATCGGCATTCATCTCTCCCAAATATTCTTTAACTTCTTTAATTATTTTGTTCAATGCCTCTTCGGCGCCACCGGCCGGCGCCACCTGGGCTGCCTGCCCCATCGGCATTTCGAGCAAATCAAGACGGTCCTGGGTACGCGCTGCTTCATAAACCGCCTCTTGCGCGAGCCACTGACCGGGATAGCCCGCACTCGGCACACCGGCATCGGCTAAGGCAGCCGCAAGCCCCGTCGGCAGCACGCGCGTTTCCCTGCCGTTCGTGTAGGTAGTCAAGCGCGTCGTCGCATCATCGCACCAAGCAATCTGTGCTTTCATCGCCTCGGTCCAAGCCGACTCCTTTGTTCTTAACAAGTACGAGCCCAACTCCACGCCGCAAGCGCCGAGCATTAGGCAAGACAACACCGAACGGGCACTCATGACAGCGCCGGCAGCTACCACCGGAATGGAGCCCGCTACACGAACCACCGGAGGCAATAGCGCCATCAGTCCGATGCGGCTTGCTTCAGGCGCGTTTTCAAAATATTGACGGGGGCCGCCCGCTTCCGCGCCTTGCGCCACGATCACGTGGCAGCCCGCCGTGCGCAGCACTTTAGCTTCGCGCGTGGAGTTGACGTTACCGATCATCATAATGCCGCGCGCTTCAAGCGCCTCGGCATACACTTCGCGCGGTCCGCCGAAACTAAACGAAACGGCCGACACGTCGCTTGCCAAAATGGCCTCAAATTGCTCTTCAAAGCTCGGCCAAGCCGGTATGACAGGCTCTGCCTTGAGCTCCTCGCGCAACGGCTCCAGCGCATCAAAGACGGCTTGCGTTGCCTGCGCCGTTGACGGGTGCCGATCCTCTACCCGAATATTAAGGGCAAAAGGACGATCGGTAAGCGCCTTCACTCGCGCGGCTGCCTCTACAATGGCTTCGCCCGTCATCGACTGTACGGGCAATATCCCGAGGCCACCTGCGTTACTCACAGCCGCCACAAGCTCCGGGGAAGAAGCCCCCCACATCGGTGCCCCTAAGATCGGCTCAGCAATGCCGAGCGTTTCCGTTAAACGCCGACTTTGCGCCAAAAGCTCTTTTTCCAAACTCATACCCAGCCCCAAAATGAAAAAACGATTAATTGTAGCCTACCGGCCCGAAAAACATGCCGTACAATGCGAACATTTGCAATGTCATGATGATCCGTGGACAATCCTTCCTAGACGGATCGTCTAACGTATCGATTTATTAGGAAACAATCAAGATGGGTAAGCGTGTTGTCGTCGGCCTTTCAGGCGGCGTAGATTCCTCGGTCTCGGCCTATTTGCTTAAACAGCAAGGCTATGAGGTTATCGGACTCTTTATGAAAAATTGGGAAGATGACGATGACAGCGAGTACTGCTCTTCGCGCCAAGACTTTATCGATGCCACCAGCGTGGCTGATGTGATCGGCATTGACATCGAAGCCGTCAACTTCGCCAAAGAATATAAAGAGCGCGTATTTGCCGATTTCTTGCGGGAATACTCGGCAGGCCGCACCCCCAATCCCGACGTGCTTTGCAACGCGGAAATTAAATTCCGTGCATTCTTAGACTATGCCATGAATATGGGGGCCGAATGCATTGCCACGGGCCACTATGCCCGCGTGCGCCGCACGGCCGAGGGCAAGACCGAGCTGCTTCGAGGGCTCGATGAAACCAAAGACCAAAGCTACTTCCTGCATCGGCTCACCCAGGAACAAATTTCGAAAGTGATTTTCCCCGTGGGTGAGCTGCGCAAGACCCAAGTGAGAAAAATTGCCGAAGAAATCGGCCTACCGAATGCCAAGAAAAAAGACTCCACGGGTATTTGCTTTATCGGCGAACGGCCGTTTAGGGAATTTTTAAACCGCTATCTGCCGACGCACCCCGGTCCCATGAAAACAACCGACGGCCGCGTGGTCGGCGAACATATCGGCTTGGCTTTTTATACGCTCGGTCAGCGCAAGGGCATCGGCGTGGGCGGCAGCCGGGAAGGCAACGGCGAGCCTTGGTTCGTTGCGAAAAAAGACTTAGCTAGCAATACCCTCTGGATTGCTCAAGGACACAACCATCCGTGGCTGTTAAGCAAGCACATGACCGCTGTCATGCCCAGCTGGGTATCAGGTTCGGCTCCGGCCGAGGGTACGCACTGCAGCGTCAAGACGCGCTACCGTCAACAAGACGGAAAGTGCACGGTGGTGCGTAGCGACGAAAATGCCTTTAGCCTTGACTTTGAAACGCCGCAATGGGCCGTAACGCCCGGGCAAAGCGCCGTCCTTTATGACGGCGAGGTCTGTTTGGGCGGCGGCTTTATCGATCAAATCGATCCGCACGAAGAAGTGAAGGCCGGGTAAGACTTTCTGCCTTCCTTAGTTTAAAGCTCCGAGAGCGGCGGCTCAAGGAGCTTTTCTAATACCAAAAATGTTCGGCCAGAGAAATTATTCTCCGACCGAACACTCCATAAGCTTCAGGATCGTTTCGGGGGCAAGCCGAAGCCCGCTAACCCAAAACGCTAGAGAAACGACTTAGAAGACGTACTTGAAGCCCACCTTGCCGCCGACGGCAGACGAACCGTATTCACCGCCGCCAATCAACATGTTCACGTTAAAGAGCATGTTGTCTTTGCCGACGCGAAGGCCCAAGTCCGCTTGAACCGGGGAGGTATCGATTACGTCTTGCGTATGATGCAGCACCTCGATGTCCTTGTCGCCGAACGTCGGCACATAGGCCACCTTCATGCTCGGAGCGACGGTCCAGCTGCCGGCTTGGAATTCCCCGGCATTCACGCGCAAGGCAATCGGCATCTGCACCAAGGTTTGGTCTTGGACGTCAACCGTGACTTGACCGATCTTCATCGAATCGGTCGAAAGGCGCGACACGCGCAAACCGATACTCGGCACAAAGCGGAAGTCGCCGGCCTTGAGTTCGTACATGGCACGAACGCCGGCAGAGTACATCGTGGTATCCACGCTTTGGTTCAAAGCCGTTTGAGTCGAGGTAATATCGTTTTCACCCCAGACATAGGCCAATTCTGCGGCAAGCTTAAAGGCATCGGTCACCTTGTACGTGCCATAAAGAGACACGCCGTAGTTATCGATGCTGTTCTTGATGCCGGAAACCGAGCTTCTCAAGGAGCCCGTACCGTATTGCAAAGCGCCGCCCACGGTGAAGTCACCGAAGCCGATATCGCCGCCAAATGCACCGTAGCCCATATCGGCGCGGTAGTTGCCGCCGTTATCGAGCTCATCGGTATCGTAAGCTACGCCCGTCACATCCACCCAAAGGTTCAAACCCGGCTTCATTTCCTGGTCTGTCGAGGTGCGGTCAGCAATCGTTTGAGCTAACACCATATCGGCGTTACGCATCATCGATTGCATGCCCGTCGAAGCGATGGCTGCTAAGCCGTTTTTCGCATCAACCGTAGCAATTACCGAGCCCGCCTGCTCACCGGTACCCATTTCACCGACGATGAAAGGATTATCGGTCACGACAGCGACTTCTCCGTTTTGAGTGACTTCACCCGAAGCGAGTTTTACTTCACCTTCGGTTGCATTAACTAAACCGACATAGCTGCCGTCATCAAGGAAAAGCGTACCGTTCACGATAGCCTTGCCGCCCAAGCTGCTTACATCCGCCACCATCATGCCGCCGGGGGCGACGTTGACTTGCGAGGCATACTTGCCATTATCAAACGCTCCAGAACTCGTCAATGCACCGTCAACCACAATTTTGCCGTTAGTCCCCACCGTCAACGGAGAAGCCACATACAGGGCTGCCGTTACACCGGTTGCGCCCCACATGACTTCAGGATTAATAGCAGCAATCGCATCAAAGGCGTTAACGGCTTCTTGAGCGGAAGCGCCTAACGCCGCCACGGAATTGCGACCGACGACCAGATTACCGTTAATGGCCTTCACTTCGGCCACATCAAAGTGCGATGCGTTTTGAATCGTCTGCAACGATTGGTCATTGTTCCAAACCGGATCCAAGAACACCGTAGAACCGCTATTGATAGTCAAGCTAGTGACTGCTCCCCGCCCAAGCTCACGCTTGGACGAGGCTTCCTGCTTCTTCGCAGACCGCCGGGATTGCCCGGTCTTACACC
>DVNT01000070.1 GCA_018714185.1 Candidatus Aphodousia gallistercoris
GCGTCACGTTGCGCCCGCACTTAAAAACCAGCAAGTGCTGGGAAGTGGCTAAACGGCAGCTCTGGACGCCCGAAGGGCCCGCAACGGTCTCAACCCTTAAGGAAGCCGAAGAATTTGCGCTGCACGGGGTCAAGGACATGATCTACGCGGTCGGCATGGCCCCGCAAAAGCTCGAGCGCGCCGCCGCGCTGATCCGTCAGGGCGTGGATTTAAAGCTCATTGTCGACAATCCGGTATCTGCGCGCGCCATCAGCGACTTTGCGCGCGATAACCGCCTGCCAATCAAGGTGCTCATTGAAATCGACTGCGACGGACACCGCTCGGGACTTAAGCCCGATGATGCGGAAATTATCGAAGTGGCCCGGGCCATTGAGGCGCCCGCCAAGCTTGCCGGCGTTCTCACCCACGCGGGCGGCTCCTACGACGTGGATACGCCCGAAGCGCTTTTAGCGCGCTCCGAACAAGAGCGCGACGGCATTGTGGCCGCAGCACAAATGCTGCGCCAAGCGGGCTTTAGCGTCGACATTGTCTCCGTGGGCTCAACACCCACGGCGCTTTCAGATCAAGACCTCACGGGCGTTACCGAATTAAGAGCCGGCGTTTACGTCTTTTTCGACCTATTTCAGGCGGGCGTCGGCATCTGCGAAGTCAAAGACATTGCCTTGTCGCTTCTTGTGACCGTGATCGGGCACCAAAAAGAAAAGGGCTGGGTCATTACCGACGGCGGCTGGATGGCCCTTTCGCGCGACCGGGGAACGGCCAACCAAAAAGTCGACCAAGGCTACGGGCTGGTTTGCGACATTGAGGGCCATGTCATTGACGGCCTTTGGGTGAGCTCGGCCAACCAGGAGCACGGGATTATTTCCGCCCGGCCGGGCAAAACGATTGACCTGGAAGATTTCCCCATCGGAACGCGCTTGAGGATTCTTCCAAACCATGCGTGTCCGACCGGCGCACAGCACTCAAAATATTTTGTTGTCGACGGATCCATTGAAATTAAGGATTGTTGGTCGAGATTTTCTGGATGGTAAAAATTGAATTAACAGTTCAATAAATACAAATTTAATTTTTCAGGCCGGTGACGAAAATCACCGGTCTTTTTTTAACTTTTTCAGCCTCAAATTTCTTAAAAAATGAGTTGGTATTTTTTGAAATGAAAAATGGGGGTGTCAGGGTGATCTGAACCAGGGAAAAATTTCAGGGCGATTCAAGCGGGTGTTGAGATAGGAAAAAACTATCTCAAGTGTCGCTTGGTATTTTTACATTTCTCTAATTTCCATTTTAATTTTTTGTAACCTTTTTCAAAGGGAACTCAACCGATTCGGTTAAAGCATTTTTTAGGCTCAAAACATGATCGCTTCGGGGGATTTTTTCACTTTTAAATTTTTCTTTATTCTAATTATTTTAAGTGTTATATGGTTTTATCACTCATTATATTGCGTTTTAAATGAGACTTAAAGTAAAAAACATAGGGCTTTGCAATCCCGCAATCAAAATTTTTGATCCACTTGACAGTCTATGAGATAACTATCATAATACTACGTGTTAAACGTAATAAATCACCAAAATATTGAGAATAATATGCGCCCATCCATCGCCGTTGAAACTTCTTTAAAGGCTCTCGGAGCAAATTTGAAAGTGGCCCGCTTGCGCAGACGCTTGCCGCAATCGCAGGTTGCCGAGCGCGCCGGCATCTCCCTCAACACCCTAGCCAAGGTCGAGTCCGGTGACCCCGGAGTGGCCATCGGCAACGTGGCCGCTATCATGCAAGCGATCGGGCTCGGCGCTCCCCTCGGAGAGATTGCTTCGCCCGCAGCCGATACCTCCGGTTTACGCTTGGAATCCGAACGGCTGCCTAAACGGGCCCGTGCTCCCCGACGTCAAATCTAATCGGTATCATGGCCCAGAAAACATTAAACCTTTACTTTAGAAGTAAGGGTAACTCATTGATTATCGGTCGGTTAAGTGCAGATCCTGAGGCAGAACTTTCGGAGCTTTTCTTCGCCTATGACCCGCACTGGATCGACTGCGGCTACCCGCTGGGCCAGGATTTGCCCCTAGCCGGGCGCGTTTTCAAGACCGACCGCGCCCATCCTTACTTTGGTTTCTTATATGACTTGATCCCCGGGCTCGGGGCCCGCAAGGCAGCCAAGCGCCTATTTAACCGGGATCTCACCCCCATTGAGCTTATTTTGGCGGCTTCGGACACGCTTAGGCCCGGCGCTATTGCCTTCGGAGAAGATTCTCAAGCCCCGCTTCAAGCCCGAAATATCGGTCCGGTGGCGATGGATTTAGAGCGTTTGATGATGGGGCACCTCAATATTTCGGATATAGATTCTCTCTATCGAGGCTTGGATGCCCTACCCGGCGAGCGTTTTAAGCTCGGTTACACAACGGGTAAAAATTTAAATGTCATTTCAAAATTTAATACACCCGATCCTGAGCGCAATTTGGTTTGCTGGGAAGCGATCAGTTTGTCGTTAGCCAAGCGTGCCGGTCTTCAAACCGTCTCCGCCGAACTTCGTTCAACCCGCGGCATGGACACTTTGGTGAGTACGCGCTTTGACCGTGATGCCGACGGCAACCCTTTGCCTTTTGCTTCGGCCAGAGCCCTTTTGGGAGCTCCTTACGACTCCGAACACTCTTATCTGGAAGTCGCAGACATTCTCAACCAAGAGGGCGCCCGCCCCAAAGAAGACCTCAAGGCACTGTGGCAGCGCATGGTTTTTAATATGGCGATCGGCAACACCAACGATACGCTCGACAACATCGGCTTTATCCGCGAACGCGAAGGCTGGCGCCTTGCCCCGATTTATTCGCTAACGCCCGCTCCCGTAGCCGTCTCCCGACGCCATCACAGCACCTCGGTAACCGACGACTGCGACCGGCCTGACCTGGAAAAGGCCGTAGAGGTCGCTTCTTACTTCGGGCTAAGGAGACGCTTTGCCGAGGAAGAATCAGCCCGTATCGCCTCGTTTTGCGCCCAGCAATGGGAAAAAATAGCCCGGGACTTCCAAGCCGATCCTCTGCAAGTTGATACGATGCGCAAAGCCTTTGAGCGGCTCCCTTATTAAGCGCTGTTTCTTAAGAGCACTAAGATCTTTGTCTTAAGTCAATCCGTCATACGAAGTAAGGATTTACCCGATAATTGCAATGCTATTTACTTCATTGAAAGGTTCATAATGGCGTTGATGCCATTGACAGCGGCCGTTCATGCGTTGAATGCGGCCGGTGAATCGTTTTTCCTAACCTCTTTGTTTTTCAATAGGTTAGGTATTTTTGTCGCTTCATTTAACCCGCGACCCTGTTCAATACCCGACATCGCAGCCGATTTAAATAATGAATCGGCCTATCCCGGCAACCGGCTACGCGGACTCCCCGCAGGCTTCGGATTGGCAAGGCGCCCGATGAGGACGTTGACATCCAACCCTACCGGCCATCCGAGACCGGGATCCGGCACCGGCCCTAGCGCCGGCGCAAGACCGGGGCTTAGTCCCCGTGTCTTCAATTTTGTTTTTCAACTGACATTAGAAAGGAGGCGGCGTGGTTGTTTTGCCCCTCGCGGACAAACATTCTGCGCTGTAAATCTATGAATTTTCGTGTCTCATTAATGGCTTGCGCCATTTCTTCCGCTTTGGTCGCCTTGCCGTTGAGCGCCATCGCCTGCTCAACCGTCATCGTCGGCAAGGACGTTTCCAAGACCGGTGAAATTTTGATCGGTCACAACGAAGATAACGGCGGTCGTATTTTCAATCCTCAATATTGGGTGCCGCCCGCCAAGCATAAGGCCGGCGAAATGATCACCTATGAACCCACGGCAGCCAAGATCCCGCAAGTGCGCGAAACGCTGGGCTTTTACTGGTCCCAAACGCTCGACCCGAACGGCTCCTCCTTCTCCGACGGCTTTGTCAATGAAGCCGGCGTCGTGATCGTCTCGAACGCTTGCTCGAACATTTTCGATAAGGATCAAAAGTTGAAAGACGGCGGCATCGGCTACGGCATCCGCCGCTTGATGGCCGAACGCGCCCATTCCGCCCGTGAAGCCATCGATATCGCCATCGACCTCTTGGGCAAATACGGCTACTTCTCCGAAGGTCGTACCTACACCGTTGCCGATAAGAACGAAGCCTGGCAAATCGCCATCCATAAGGGCAACACCTGGGTCGCCCGCCGCGTCAAAGACAATGAAGTGATCTACATCCCGAACAACTTCATGATGGACAAGGTGGACGCCACGGATACGGAAAACGTGATCGTCTCCCCGGGCCTGATCGAACGCTCGATCAAGAACGGCCGCTACAAACCCGCTACCCCGGGCGTTTATAACGACTTCAACTTCCGCGAAGCCGTGCAACCGGCCGAACAACGTGCCGCCGGCTACAACTTCGGCCGCAACCAAGTCGCTTGGAAGTACATCACCGGCAAGAAGATCACCGATCCGGAACAGTTCCCGTACTCTTTCACCCCCGACAAGAAGTTCGGCGTGGAAGATGTGAAGAACATCCTGCGCTTGCATGAACCGGAAATCGGCGATGATGACGGCTGGTACCATCACCTCGGCTTCGGCCCGTGCCGCGTAACCACGCACGAATCCGTCGTCTTTGAATTAAACGACATCCCGGCCTTGATCACGAGCTACCGCGCCTTGGCCCGCCCGTGCGAAACGCCCTACATCCCGTTCTATCCGCTGGCCAAGCCCGGCAAGGATTTGTCCTTCATGGACGCTGCCACGGCTACGAAGGAACACTTCAACGCCCGCGACAACCGCTTCGATTACCATGCCGAATGGGCTTCCGCCACGTTCATCAACAACGCCAACGCCTTGGAATTCCAACGTGACGATCGCGATGACAACTTCGACATCGTCGAAGACTTGGAAGAAAAGTGGGCCGGCGAACAACAAGGCATCCGCCAACAAGCCTTGGCCGCTATGAAGGTTTCGCCCGAACATGCCGAAGCGATTTTGCACCGCTACAACGTGGCTAAGCTTGCCGAAGCCCGCGGCGCCATCCAAGCAAACTTGGATAAGATCGCCCCGCACAAGATCGTCGTGATGGCCGACAGCATCGATCCGAAGAGCTCCAAGGAAGTGAAGATCGTGCTCTTGAGCGACGAAAAGCTTGACGCGACGAAGATCGACCAAAAGAAGACCTACGCCGGCGTCGGCCGTTCGAGCTTGACCACCTCCGGCGTGATGAGCGATCTCACGCAACCGACCTCCTTCACCGCCACGGACGTTGACGGCGACGGCAAGGCCGATATGGTGATGACCTTTGCGCAAAAAGACTTGGCCCGCTTCATGATGCCGGGCGCTGTCTTTGACACGTACCTCTACACCCGCGAGGGCGGCGATCGTATCACCGCCTTCGACACGGTGAGGATTCAAGGTCAAACCAACCGCAAGTACTCTTCGAAGGAACGCGGCCACGATCGGTAATCGTTCGAAAATAAGAACTCAATTTTGATATGAGACTTGGGCCGGTGGGTTTTCTACCGGCCCTTTTTTATGTTTTGTCGACTATCCTTTGATTAAAAGCTAATTTTTTTGACAGGAAAACAACCGTTGCCCTTTGATTTTTATATACTTACACGATTAAAGCGATCAAAGGAGACTCCGATGCAAAACAACACCCCCCTTGTTCGGATCGTCGATGACGACGAAGGCATCCGCAACTCGATGGCCTTCCTGCTCGAAGGTGAAGGCTGGGAAGTGAAAACGTACCGCGACGGCTCCCAATTTTTGGCGAGCAACGACTTTACCCGCCCGGGTTGCATTATTTTGGACGTGCGCATGCCTAACATGAGCGGTCTCGGTCTGCAAACGCACTTAAATGAAATGGGCGTGGACCTGCCGATCATCTTCTTGAGCGGCCACGGCGATATCGACATGGCTGTGCACACCATGAAGCACGGTGCCGTTGAATTTCTGCAAAAGCCCGTGCGTGAAGAGCGGCTCTTCAAGGTGGTCCAAGACGTCATTACCGAGTACATGAACCGCCAAGAACAAATGGCTGACGTGATTGAATTCAAAAATAAGCTCAAAAACCTCACGCAACGCGAACGTGAAGTGGTCAATCTCATCAGCTTGGGTAAGTCCAACAAGGAAGTGGCCGAACAGCTGGGCATTTCTGAAAAGACCGCCCAGGTTCATCGCGGTGCCGCCTACCGCAAGCTCGAGATCCACAATGCAACGGAAATCGCCCGCTTGCTCATGCGCGCCAAGGAAGACCCGGCACTGGATCAAAAATAAGCCTCTGAGGCCTTATTCGCATTTTCCCAAGGATCGGCTTACAGCCGGTCCTTTTTTACTCTGCTGCAAAATTCGCGCACAAAAAAAGCCCACCGAACCGACAGGCGCAGTGGGCGAAATATTGGAAAGGCTGCAAGGCTAGCGCCTGCTCTTTCCTGAACCGAGCCGAGCTCCCTAAATCTCGACTCGATTCGCCAAGTAGAACAGATACTACGTATCCCCCTCTTCCTACCTGGTTCGAGCACCCGTAAGCGAAGAACCGAGCGCTCTAGGGATGTGGAAGAACTACTCTGCTGTTTTCCGCATCCATGTTTGTATTGTCTGCTTTTTAATCCGAAATGGATAGATAGGAAAAACCTTACGGGCTAACCCCTACACAAAAATCAAGAAAAAATCAAGAAGTTTGAGAAAACTTGAAGAAAAAGAGGCCGCCCGTCCCCCAGAAGAAACCCTAAAACAAAAAAGTTATTCCCAAGGAATTTCAGTCGGATAGAGCTGATCGACAAGCTCGCGGATTTCAACGGAAGCGTCGCTGACGTTATCTAACAACGTAGGCCGCTCGCGCCGCTCATCCCACTGGACGGTGTAGACATTGTTGTGGCGGCCGACTTCGGAGAGCTCGAGCTTGGCGTAGCGCAGCGCCGAAAGGCTGGAACTCGAAGCAAAAACCGCTTCGTAGCGCAGGGTTTGCTTGCACTGGGCAAGGGCCTGCACATCGCCCGCTTGCACGCGACGCACGGTCAGTCCCTTATCCATTAACGCGCGGCGAAGCGTCAAGAAAACTTGCGGTCGCACTTGGGGGTTGTCAACGAGGCAGACCGTCGCCGGCTCCGTACGCCAATTCGGGCGATGGGGCGCATTCGCACAGCCGGCCAAAGACACGGCCGCTATGCAAGCGGTAAGCGTTAAAACGGTCTTTAAACGCATAGGAAAGCCTCTTTGAAACGATTTCTTGATTGTAGCAACGAAATATGACACGCGTGCAAAAAAATTAAGCCATACGATCTAGGCTCGTCCCACGAAGACCCTAAAGAAAAAGGGGTGCCGAGCCATAACCCGACATCCCCTTTCGATTAACGGGAAAAACCGCTTAGAAGAGGTAATTCAAGCGACCGGACATCAACCAAGTGTCGTCGGTTTCACCGCCCATCACCTTTTCTACATCCAATTGCAGGCCGAAACGGTTCTTCCAGACCCAAGAAGTACCGACGCCAATGCCGGCCCATGTATCCGTATCACCCCAGTTCACAGCCAAACGGTGCCCGTCGCGATCGGAAAAGAGAGCGTCCTGGCCATCGGTGAATTGATGGTAGACGTCAGCACGCGCATAAAGCGTACCGGCTGCCGTCGTTCCTTCAAAATCGCGACCGGCGCGCAAGCCCACGCGGCCGATGACGCTCGTTTCGCTATCGGCATTGACCTGCATGCCGCGCGAAGCTTCGTAGTCGAACCCGTCCAAGTAGGCAACTTGAATTTGCATTTGCGGCTCAATGAAGACGCCGTTTTCATCCTTGAGGTGGTAGCCGTACTCGGCCGACAAGGCGGCGTAGTCTTGGTCGAAGTCGCCGGAGGTGCTATAGGCTTCGTTGCCGACCGTATAGTCGCTTGAGACGCGACCGAAGCGGCCGACGAAGTCAAAGTAGTGGGCACCGAGCGTTAACGTATCAAAGAGAGCCAGCTCATAGCGCTTCATGTCGCCCGTACCGCGAACGTCCAAGAATTCCGTATCGCCTTGCGTGTAAGTGAAGTAAGCACCTAAGCGGTTATTTTCCGTGATGGCACGATCAAAGCCCACCGTAGCGCCCGTGCGGTCCCAGCGGTATTGGTTATCGGCACCGCTGCGACCGTGATGCACGCGCACCCACAAGCCGTTATCGCTTTCTTCGGTACCGCGGACTTGTTCAGCCAAGCGCCGGTCATGGCGATCCATTTCAACGGCAGCATCGTAACTTGCGTAGCCCGCCCCGGTCATACCGACAGCGGCTGCGGATTCGGTAAGCGTGACACGGCGGATGAACCAATTATCACCGCCCTCAAAGATGTCCATGTGCACTTTGACGGCTTGGTCTTTTTGGTCTGCTGTACTCGCAATTTGGGCTGTCTTATCCCAATAGGCATTTTCTTCGCTATTCAAATCTTCAGCCGTAATTTTTTCTTTGGCGATTTCCAATTCGTAGTCATACAACGATTCGCCAAAAAGGTTTTGTTTCTCACGGAATTGCACACTCGTTCCCGGCGCAACCAAAGCAAAGGTCAGGGTGTTTTCCGGAGTAATCGGTTCGAGCAAATTCAAGTTATACGGTTCAAAGTAGTGAGTACCGCTACCTGCTTCAATGTAAAGCATATCGCTCTGGGTTTTGTCTTCCCCGTTCAAGTCCATGCGGAAGATACCACCATCACCCTTTAGATTGCCGATGCGGACATAGTCATGTTTACCCTCCACATCCATATGGAAGTCCTCATTTTGAATCATGTCCCATAAGCCGATTTCTTTCCAATACCTTTCAACATCCGCATCAAACAGGTTGACGATGCCTCCATTCAATTCTATTGAGCTAATTCGTTTCGGAATGGTGTATTGGATATCATCTGCCGATCCACGGTCAGACTGAATACCGATATAGGTCCACTGCGCTCCATCATTGAAGACTAAATGGAAATTATCCCGACCATTCTCGCCGTACCATGTTTTGTATTCGTCTGTTCCCACCCAATCGCTATTCATCCACGTTTTTTCATCGCCAAACCAGTAGGCATCAGAACCAGAGAAAGTAATGTCAATTGTACTTACTCCATCTGAAGACTTGCTATCCATCATGTCCATCGTGCCAACCAATTGATTATTAGTTGAGAGAAACACGGCAGAGGAATTACCAATCTTTGCACTAATTAAATCCGGACTTTCAGCAATAGACCACATTCTGACAGACGCACCAGGTGCGCCGATTGTTGCTGTAGCGCTATCTTGCAAATACAGTAAATTGGCTCCTATATCCGGAAGGTGGTAAGCCAACTGAATAACCGCATCAACGTCACCCAACAATTCCAACTTGGATTTATTGATAAGGAACATATGATTGCCTTCTTGATAGTCGTTGGTTAAAGGATTCTTATCCGCATAAACCAATCCTTGTGTCGGTCCGTTGATCGTAAGGGTTGACTGATTACGAACCTCAATGGTAAATTGGCTATTCACAATTGGTGCATAGTGATCAATGTTTAATCCTGAATATTCAAATTCCTGCCCGTTTTGGAATTTTTTGGCCGTAGGCTTATATACTGTCCCTGTATGATCTTGAATCACCAACACATTATCTGCCGTTACAACAGTGATATCCTTTTCAAAAACAGTATCTTCGGCAAGTGCTGAATAGGATGCCAAGGCCAAAGAGACTCCAACAACAATTTTCAGAGGTAACAGAGAACCCGTCTGATTTCTTACTTCATTAATAGACGTTGTCCTCAAACGCTGGGGGGGGCAATGATCATTTTTAGCTCCAAAAAAACAAAAGAAAAACAGAGAAGCTAAATATATCGAACTCGTTATCGCCTTTCCTATTTGAAATTTGTCATTTTTCTTAAGGGTTAACCCGTAAAAGGTAGCAACATTTGAGAAAGGTCAAAAACAGGAGGGGCAAACTCTAGCGATCGAGAAAACTTGAACTTTTTCTTCCTCTGAAGATATCCTTCAAGGAATTCCGTTCAGGAAATAAGACTCTTTTAATTTAAAACGCCTAAAATTTGACCTTTATTGATTCTTCTATTCGCATTGATTCAAGATGGCTGATAACACTACTGCCGAGACCCCTGAGGTGGCCTTATGGAACCCGATGTGGGCCATTTTATTGAGCTTTATTTTCACCCCGGTTTTCGGCGGCATCGTCTGCGGACTCAATTGGCGCGCCCTCGGTAAAGAAGAGTTGGCAATCCGCTCGTTCGGCTTCATGCGCTCGAGCTTATTTATCATGGTGCTTTACATCTTTGCCGAACCGATGCTTCGGGGCGTGCCCTTTACCCAATACATTTTGCTCGCCATCATGGTGGGCCTGTGGCTTGTCTGGACGCTCATGGACGGCATGAAGCAGCTGCGCTATGTCAACGACACCGTGGGCGAAGCCTATGAGCACAAGTTCTGGGGCAAATGCATCACCTGGGGCGTGGGCGGCTGGGTCGGCTACTACGGCTTGGCCATTACCTATGTGCTCGGCCTTCACCTCTTAGGCATCGGCCTTTAACCACGGATTTTGATCATGGCCACCCGCAATAATGCCAAAAAAGCAGCTGAAGCGGCCATGAATGCCCGTGCCAATTACGTGCTCGGGCTTTTAGGGGGCGTGGCTAACGCCCCTCCCCAACCTTCCAAAGAAGCCATGCAGTACTACGCCCGGGCCGCTGCCGAAGGCAACCCCGACGCCCAGTACCAATTGGCACGCCTTCTGGTCGAAGGCCAAGGGCTTTCAACCAACAACCGCGCAGCCCTCAAGTGGCTTAAAAAAGCTGTTGAAAAAGAGCATGCGGCCAGCCAACACCTCTTGGGGCAAATGTACCTTACCGGACGCGGAGTCACGCGCGATGTCTCCAAAGCCATGCAGCTATTTCGCCAAGCGGCGATTTCCGGTGAT
>DVNT01000071.1 GCA_018714185.1 Candidatus Aphodousia gallistercoris
GGAAACGGCAGGAACTCCGTCATCAACGGGAACCATCCTTGTAGGACGTAACGTCAGACAAGGAATCCCCTTGTTTTAACAAGGGGAGGATGTCAATCCTATCAAAATGGCAGCATCGAGCAATCCTCTGCTTTAAACGCGCTATCATGTCGAGTGTTTTTATATTTTTTTCGCGTCCGCTAAGGACACGGCAAGGAAAGGATCAAAATGCCCGCCATCGCCCGCATCGCTGAGCTCGCCAGTGAATTTGCCGGCATCCGCCGCCAATTCCACGAACACCCTGAATTGAGCAATCAGGAATTTAAAACTGCAGAAAAAATCGCCGAATACCTCAAGAGTTGGGGCATTGAAGTGCACACCGGCATCGGTGTCACCGGCGTTGTCGGCGTTCTCAAAAACGGCACCGGCAGCAAGCGCATCGCGCTGCGCGCCGATATGGACGCCCTGCCCGTAACGGAAGCCAACCACTTTGCCCACGCTTCGAAAAACCCCGGCGTCATGCACGCCTGCGGCCATGACGGCCACATCACGGGGCTGTTGTTGGCCGCCCGCTACCTCTCCGAAACGCGGCATTTTAACGGCACGATCAACTTTGTTTTCCAACCCGGCGAAGAAGGCGGCTTCGGCGCCCAGCATATGATTGCCGACGGTCTGATGGAAAAATTCCCCGCCGACTTTTATTTAGGCTGCCACAACTGGCCGGAAACCCCGACCATGAAGGTAGGCATTAACAAAAAAGCCATGATGGCCAGCGGCAACGTTTTCCGCATTGATGTGAAAGGGCGCGGTTCGCACGGGGCCATGCCCAACCTCTCCATCGACCCGATTTTCACGGCCTTGCAGATTTGCCAATCCATCCAAGGGATCGTTACCCGCATGAAGCGCCCGATCGATCCGGCGGTACTTTCCATCTGCAAGATCGAAGCCGGCACCACCTACAATGTCGTTCCCGACTCGGCCACGATTCTGGGCACGGTGCGCACGTTCGATGACAAGGTCACGAACCTGTTTGAAACCGAACTGGACAAAATCAGCACCCAAGTCGCTCAAGCCTTCGGCGCTACCGCCAAGCTCACCTTTACGCGCCAATATAGCCCGGTGGTCAATACGCCCGAATGCGTCGACCGCGTGCAAGAGGCCGTGCGTGAGCTCTATGGCGAAGAGACGCTGCACGAACAAGAACCGGTGATGCCCTCGGAAGACTTTGCCGACTACCTGCAAAAGTGCCCCGGCGCCTTCTTCTTTGTCGGTTCCGGTGACGGTTCGCACCGCGATGCGGGCCACGGCGACGGCCCCTGCGCGCTGCACAATTCGTCCTACGACTTCAACGACGCCTGCTTGCCGATTGCGGCTAGCGTCTTTGCCCGCGTCGCTGAAAATTACCTGAAATAAGCGCTTACGCTTCAATCTCTATTAAGGCCTGCCCCTTTGACGGGGCAGGTTTTTTATAGAAACTTTCCGGTTTGACTTTGCGGGCACGCCCGAATCGCCTCGGGCGTGCCGCTCACGACGATTTTCCCGCCGTCCTCACCGCCGCCCGGCCCCATATCGATGATGTAATCGGCGTTGGCAATCACATCCAAGTCGTGCTCGATCACAATGACCGTAGCCCCTTGCGCAATCAAGCGATCAAAAACCTGCAAGAGCGTACGCACGTCCAACGGGTGCAGCCCGATCGTGGGCTCATCAAAAACAAAAACCGATGAGCTTTGGCTTTTCCCCATCTCGCTAGCCAGTTTCAGGCGCTGCGCCTCGCCGCCCGATAAGCTCGGCGTTTCTTCGCCCAAAGTCAAGTAGCCTAATCCCAAATCATGCAGCACCTTCAGTTTCTGGGGCACGGCCTTCATACCGGCGCAGGCGGCAAGCGCCTGATCCACATCCATGGACATGAGATCGGGCAAACTTTTTTCCCCTGCCGCGGTCCGACACCGGATGCGACGCGCCTCATCACTGTAGCGGCTGCCGCCGCACTTCGGGCACGTAATCTCCACATCGGGCAAAAACTGCACGTCAAGGCCGATCACGCCCGTGCCGTCGCAGACCGGACAGCGCAATTTGCCCGTGTTGTACGAAAAATCGCCCGCCTTGTAGTGAAGCGCCTTCGCGTCTTCGGTCCTTGCAAAGACCGCTCTCAGATCATCATGGATATTGGCGTATGTCGCAACCGTAGAGCGCACGTTGATGCCGATAGGCGTGGCATCGATAAGTTTGACCTGCTTAATGCCCTCGGCGCGGATATCGAGTACGTGGGATGGCAAAGGCCTACCCTCAATAGCGGCCTGCAGGGCCGGCACCAAGCTTTCAAGCACCAAGGTTGTCTTGCCGGAGCCGGAAACGCCCGTAATCACTGTGAGTCGCCCCTTGGGGATGGCAACGGCCAATGGTTTCACCGTATGAATAGCGCCTGTTTGCAGCGCAATTTCGCCCAATTCAAAAAGCCGCTTCTCCGGCACCGCTTCCCGCCTTTGTCGAGAGGGCTTTTGCGCCAAGAAGGGGCCGATTTGCGAGGTTGGATTTTCCTGCAAGTCCTCGACCGTACCCTGAGCGATCACTCGGCCGCCTTCGGCTCCGGCCACAGGCCCCATTTCAATGATCCAGTCGGCCGATCGCAGCACCTGCACGTCATGGTCAACCAGCACGACCGAATTGCCGTCAGCGACCAAGTCGCGCATCACCGCCACCAGCCCCTTGAGGTTACTCGGATGCAACCCGATCGAAGGCTCATCGAGCACGTAAAGAACGCCGGTGGTGCGATTTCTGACCGCGCGGGCCAATTGCATGCGCTGACGCTCGCCCGTAGAAAGGCTCGAAGAGGCCCGATCCAACGTCAAGTAGCCCAAGCCCAGGTCCATCAACCGCCGGGCAACCGCCTGAAATGACTCGACAATGCTCCCTGCCATGGGGCGCATCGGCTCCGGCAGCGACGGCTCCACGTCCTCGACCCAAGCCGACAACTGCTTGAGCGTCATGCGGCAAGCCTCATCTAACGAGATGCCCAGCAATTTCGGCGCACGGGCTGCCTCCGACAAGCGGCTGCCATGGCAGTCCGGACAAACATCCTGCTTGAGAAATTTGGCCACCCGTTTCATGCCCTTTTCGTCCTTCACTTTTGAAAGGGCATTTTCCACTGTGTAGACCGCGTTGTAATACGTGAAATCCAGTTCGCCCGCCGTTCCCGTATTTTTGGACTGATAAAGAATATGCTTTTTGACAGCCGGGCCGTTAAAAACGATATCCCGCTCCTCGGGCGTTAATTGCCGAAAAGGTACGTCGGTTCTGACCCCCATGGCCCTGCACACGTCAACCATTAAGGACCACATGAGCGAATTCCAAGGCGCCACGGCGCCCTGCTCAATTGTTAAGGACTCATCGGGAACCAACGTGGATCGGTCGACGGTTTGTACCACGCCGGTGCCGCTGCAGGTGCGGCATGCCCCTTGGCTATTGAAAGCGAGCTCCTCGGCCGAGGGCGCAAAAAAGCTCGCGCCGCAGACCGGGCAGATGAGCTTTTCGCCTGCTGCGACAGCCAAAGAAGGCGGCACGTAGTGGCCGTTAGGGCAGCGGTGGCTTGCCAAGCGCGAAAACATCAGTCGCAAACTGTTGAGCAACTCGGTTGCGGTTCCGAATGTGCTGCGAATGCCGGGCACACCGGGCCTTTGGTGCAAGGCAAGCGCCGCCGGCACATACAGCACCTCATCGACTTGGGCCTTGGCCGCCTGGGTCATCCGCCGCCGCGTATACGTTGAGAGCGCCTCCAAGTACCGCCTGGAGCCCTCGGCATACAAAACGCCCAATGCCAGGGAGGATTTTCCGGAACCCGAAACGCCGGCAATGCCCACAATGCGGTTAAGCGGTATGTCAACATCAATGTTTTTTAAATTGTGTACTCGTGCTCCGCGCACCTTGATGCAATCGATCATCGCTGTCCTTTCTCCAACTCCTTGTTGCATTGTACGGCGAAAAAGCCGGCCTCTCGCTATGGGAGCCATTGGCAAAATCTTTCGCACAAAGCCAGCCCCGCGGCTAAAATCAATGCGTCATTTCTTTTGGTACCGCATTCTCGCCATGGATCAAAACATCAAAATTTTCGGAGCCCGCCAAAATAACCTGAAAAACCTCGACGTGGAGTTTGAAACCGGAAAAATTACCGTGGTTACCGGCGTTTCCGGCTCGGGCAAAAGCTCGCTGGTTTTCGATACCCTGTATGCTGAGGGGCAGCGCCGCTATGTGGAAACCTTCAGCCCCTACGCCCGGCAATTTTTGGATCGCATGGACCGGCCGCAAGTCGACCGCATCGAAGGGGTGCCGCCCGCCATTGCCATCGATCAGACCAACCCGGTGCGCACTTCCCGCTCGACCGTGGGCACGATGACCGAAATCAACGACCACCTCAAGCTCTATTTTGCCCGTGAGGCTCATCTGTTTTGCCGGCAATGCGGCAAACCCGTTCAGGCCGATACCCCCGAGAGCATTTACGCACAGCTTCTCGAGCGAACGGCCGAACTTGACGATCCGCGCCTTTATGTCACCTTTGCTTGCCCGGTGCCGGCTAGCCTTGACTTGGCCACCGCCAAACAAACGCTCGAAAGCCAGGGATTTACCAAGATCTATCGGGAAAACCGTCAAGGCGATACCGTATTGTTGGAGGTCATTGCCGACCGTTTTCGCTTAAGCAAAGCCGGCAAATCCCGTGCGATCGAAGCCATAGAGACAGCCCTTCGCTTCGGCAAAGGGAAAATGGCCGTTTATGTGCCGGGGGAAGATAGCCGAGATTGCGTCTGGCGCTTTAGCGAAAAGCTCTCCTGCGCCGACTGCGGCATCGACTACCATCGTCCGAGCGATTCGACCTTCAGCTTCAATTCTCCCTTGGGGGCCTGCGAAACCTGCCGCGGATTCGGCCGCGTGATCGGCGTGGACTATTCCTTGGTTATTCCGGACGAATCGCTAAGCCTGAAAGACGGGGCGGTCAAGCCTTGGATGACCAAAACCAACCGCCCCTGCTACGAGGACATGCTCAAGTACACCAAGCGTGACCACATCCGCACGGACGTCCCATTCCGAGAGCTCACTCAAGAAGAAAAGCACTGGCTCATTCACGGCGAAGCCGGTTGGTCGGGCCACTGGAATCGGCAGTGGTACGGCATCAAGCATTTTTTTGAATGGCTTGAAACCAAAGCCTACAAAATGCACGTTCGGGTTTTATTATCGCGCTATCGCAATTACCAAGAGTGCCCGGACTGCCACGGCGCTCGTCTCAAGCCCGAGGCGCTTCTGTGGCGCGTGGGCTCAGCGCAAGCGGCACAAAAAGCCACCGAGGGCCTGAACTTTAAGCGCCACAAACCGGACATTGCCGCCTACAGCGAGGAGACGCTGGCTGCCCTGCCGGGGCTAAATCTTTACGATTTAATGCGACTGCCGTTGAAGCGGCTGCTCGTTTTCTTTGAGGCGATCCAAAGCGAAGGCTCGCTCGATGAGGCCGGCCGGATGATTGTCGAGGAAATCCTCACGCGCCTGCGCTACCTGGTCGGCGTCGGAGTCGGCTACTTAACGCTTGACCGGCAAAGCCGCACGCTCTCCGGCGGCGAGGTGCAGCGCGTTAACCTCACCACGGCGCTCGGCACTTCGCTAGTCAATACCCTTTTTGTCTTGGACGAGCCCTCCATCGGCTTGCATCCGCGCGACATGGACCGCATTAACCGCGTAATGGCCCGGCTCAGAGACAGCGGCAACACGTTGGTGGTGGTCGAGCATGACCCGCAAGTCATGCTCGCTGCCGACACAATTTTCGACATGGGCCCCGGTCCCGGCGAAAAAGGAGGCGAAATTGTCTTTAAGGGCACACCGGCGCAGCTCGTGCAAGCCCGCACCTTAACCGGTGAGTATTTAAGCGGAAAGCGCCGTGTCAACACGGCCAAAGTGCACCGGCCGATTGCTTCTCTTCATGAGGCGCTCACCCTAACCGGCGTCAGAGCCCACAATTTAAAAAACATCACGGTGCACTTCCCCTTGGGCGTTTTAAACGTCGTCACCGGCGTTTCCGGCTCAGGCAAATCCACGTTAATAGAAAATGTCCTGGTACCGGCACTTTGCAAAGCCAAAGGCATTGCCACGGAAGCCCCCGGTGCCTATGAGAGCCTTCTTCATGCCGAAAAAATCCAGGCGGTCCACTTTGTCGACCAATCCCCGATCGGGAAAACCACCCGCTCCAATCCGGCAAGCTACGTCGGGGCATTTGACAGTATCCGCCAAATTTTTGCTGCGACCGATACCGCGCAGGCTCGCGGCTACAAGCCCGGAACGTTCAGCTTTAATTCGGGCGACGGCCGGTGCCCGGTTTGCGGCGGCAATGGTTTCGAACACATCGAGATGCAATTTTTATCGGACGTGTACCTGCGCTGCTCGGCATGCAACGGCAGCCGCTACCGTCCCGAAATTTTGGAGGTTACCGTTGAGCGGCACGGCCGCTCGCTCAATATTGCCCAAGTATTGGATCTGTCGGTCTCCGAGGCTTGCGAGTTCTTCAGCGAAGATCGGGCGGTGCTTGCCCGGCTTGAGCCCCTCAGGCAAGTCGGGCTGGACTACGTCAAATTGGGCCAGCCCGTTCCCACATTGTCGGGCGGAGAGGCGCAGCGGCTGAAAATTGCGGGCTTTTTAGCGGAAAAAGCCTCGCAAGCCGGCAAAAACGAGCTCTTTATTTTTGACGAGCCGACCACCGGCTTGCATTTTGACGATATCGATAAGCTGATGCGCTCCTTGCAGGAATTGGTCGAACGCGGCAACACGGTTATTGTCATCGAACATAATTTGGATGTGATCAATTGCGCCGACTGGATCGTCGATTTGGGACCGGAAGGCGGCGAAGACGGCGGAGAGGTTGTTGTTGAGGGAACGCTACAGACGCTGCTAGCACATCCGAGCTCTTACACGGCCAAGGCGTTGACCCAATACCGGCAAACACTCAACGCCGAAAGTTCTACGCCCTACTTTGTTACCGAAGTGCCGGCCGGGGACCGCGCCGTTGCGAGAGCCGCTTCGCACGACGTCATTTCCATTAAGGGAGCCAAGGAACATAACCTGAAAAACATTTCGGTGGATATTCCGCATAACCGCTTCACGGTCGTGACCGGCGCTTCCGGCTCAGGCAAATCCACGCTCGCTTTCGATATTGTTTTCAAAGAGGGGCAGCGCCGCTACCTTGAGTCGCTCAATGCCTATGCCCGCAGCATCGTACAGCCGGCGAGCAAGCCCGACGTGGACAGTATCACCGGTATCGCACCGACGGTTGCTATTGAACAGCGCACCTCGCGCGGCGGCCGCAAGTCCACCGTGGCCACCATGACCGAGCTTTACCACTTTCTGCGGCTTTTATACGTGAAGCTGGGTCGTCAATATTGCCCGGACTGCGGCGTGGAAGTGGCCCCGAAGTCATTTGCCAATATTTTCTCCGAAGTGCTCAACCGCTTTAAAGGACAGTTCCTTTGGGTGCTTGCGCCACTGGTGATGCAACGCAAAGGCATTTATACCGACCTCGCCAAATGGGCGGCTAAAAAAGGTTATGAAACATTGCGTGTGGACGGCAAGTTTGTCAGTACGGAAAAGTTCCCGAAACTTGCCCGCTATAAGGACCATACGATTGAACTGCCCGTACGCTCGTTAAAGGTGCAACCCGACGATGAAGCCGAGCTAAAGTCTGCGCTGCAGGAAGCTCTTACCATCGGTAAAGGCGTCATGACGATATTAAATGAGGACGGCACGCAAGTGATCTTCTCTACGCACCGCTCCTGCCCGGTGTGCGGACGCAGCTTTCCTGAACTGGATCCACGGCTTTTTTCCTATAACTCCTCCATGGGGTGGTGCCCGACCTGTTTCGGCACCGGACAAATCATCGAGGGTTTTGATGAAACGGCCACGGGCGAAGAGCGCACCTGGATTGATGCCCCGAGCAAGGTTTGTCCGACTTGTCACGGCGACCGCCTCAATGAAGTTGCACGGGCGGTGCGCTTTGCCGGTCGTTCCATCGCCGAGATTGCCCATATGACGGTACGCGATGCCAAAGACTTTTTCGATAAGCTCAAGCTCAAAGGCCGCGAAGCCGACATTGCCGAAGATGCGCTCAAAGAAATCCGGCTCAGGTTGGCCTTTTTACAAAAAGTGGGCTTAGGCTACCTCACCTTAGATCGATCCTCGCCGAGCTTATCCGGAGGCGAGGCCCAACGCATCCGCTTGGCTTCTCAGCTCGGCTCAAATTTACAAGGCGTCTGCTACATCCTTGATGAACCCACCATCGGCTTGCATCCGAGAGACAACCGCCGCCTTTTGGATTCGCTCAAGGCCTTGGTACAAAAAGGAAACACTCTGCTGGTCGTCGAACACGATGAAGATACGATCCGCGAAGCCGACTATCTCATTGATATTGGCCCCGGGGCCGGCGTTCGAGGCGGAGAGGTCATTGCCAAAGGCTCGGTGGCCGATATCATGCAAAACGAAAAATCGCTTACCGGGCGATACCTGCGGCACCCGATTCGTCACACCTTTAAACCGCAACGCCCGGTTGACGAGGACACGCACTGGCTCAGGGTTAAGTCGCCCCGATTAAATAACCTTTGCGCCGATGAAGTGGCCGTTCCCTTGGAGCGGCTCACGGTCCTGACGGGCGTTTCCGGCTCAGGGAAAAGCAGCTTTGCCCGAGGCGTCCTGCTTCCGGTCTTATCCGAATGCCTTAGCAAGAAAAAAGCGCCCTATGAGGGGGAACTATGCGCCGGCATTGAGGGACTGGAATACATTGACAGGGTTTTGGAAGTCGACCAAACGCCGATCGGCAAGACGCCCCGCTCTTGTCCGGCCACCTACGTGGGATTTTTGGACACGATTCGGCGCCTGTATGCCGGCACTAACGAAGCGCAGGCACGCGGTTACGGCATTTCCCGTTTTTCATTTAACATGAAGGGCGGCCGTTGCGAACTCTGCGAAGGCCAAGGCATGCGAACAATCGAAATGAATTTCCTGCCTGATGTCAAAGTGCCGTGTGAAGCGTGCAACGGGCTGCGTTATAACCCGGAAACGCTTGAAGTGCTCTGGAAGGGCAAGTCCATCGGAGAAGCTTTAGCCATGGACGTGGATGAGGCCGTGGAGTTCTTCAGTAGCCAAAGCTCAATCGCCCATGCCCTGAAACTCATGCAGGATGTGGGACTCGGCTACTTGAGCTTGGGGCAGCCCTCGCCCACCCTGTCGGGCGGCGAAGCACAACGCATCAAACTGGTAACCGAGCTTATCAAAGCGCGTGATGACATTAAGCGCCGGGGCTATCGTGCTCCCAAGACGGTCTATATTTTGGACGAGCCGACGGTAGGGTTGCACATGGCTGACGTGGAAAAATTGATCGCGGTCCTGCATCGCTTAGTACAGGCCGGCAATACAGTGATCGTTATCGAACATAATCTCGACGTCATGGCTCAAGCCGACTGGATCATCGACATGGGACCTGACGGAGGCGATGAGGGAGGCCGTGTCGTGGCCGAAGGCGCTCCGGGTGACATCCTCAAGCAAAAAAGCTTCACGGGGAAAGCTCTTGCCGCTTTCAAACGCAGCCATGATGCGCTGAAAAAACAATAATCAGAAGCCAGCCGCTCTGCCGGGGCCTGAACGCCGCGGCAGAAGCCGGCTAGCCGCATGAACATTAACGCTTTTCCACGTACCACATCCCGATGACGGCCAGTATCATCATGAAAACCGTGGGGACCATGGCCACCAATAACGGCGGCCAAGTATTGAGCATACCGATATAGGAAAAAAGGTTGTTGACGGTATAAAAGGTAAGCCCGATCATCACGCCGCCGAAAATCTTAATGCTCACGCCCCCGGAACGTCGATTCATGTACGCAAAAGGCATCGCCAAAGCGATCATCACCAAAATCGCAATTGGGTATAACGCCTTGTTCCACAAGGCAATTTCATAACGCCCGGACTGTTGCTGGCTTTGTTCCAAATGCGAAACGTAACGAGCTAAGCCGCGCATCGACATATTTTCCGGCTTGAGCATCATCACGCCGAAAATACTCGGATCAATTTGCGTTTTCAGCATCATATTAACCGGATCGGTCATCATGACCTTTTCCAGAATCGGTGCTTGCGTTAAGTCCGATAATATGGGTAGCGAAGTCGTCACCGCCTTATTTAAGAGCCAGCCCTGGCCGTTGACATAATTGCCCCGGTCGGCCGCAATGACTTCTGTTAGGTTTTTGTCTTTATCGAAATCGTAGACACGCCAAGTAATCGCTTCTTGAGTCGGCGTCATGGTTTTAACGTTGATATAGCGGATTTCACGGTGTCCGTTGGCATCAACCATGACCTCTCGAACCCAAGCTCCCGTCGACGAGCCCCGAACATTCATGTTGTGATGCTCTATAGCGGCTTTATATTCCCTCGAATAGGCATCGGAAGGCGGCGCGATGAATTCGCCGAAAGCGTAGGTAAAGACCATCAAAATAACGCCCGGCACCATCAGGATGGAGGCAAGCCTCACCGGACTGAGTCCGGCCACGCGCAAAATGGTAAATTCCGATCGGGCGGCCCACTGGCTCATCACGAAAACCGCTCCGAGCAAAGCCGCAATCGGCATCACTTCGTAGATGCGCATTGGCAAGCTCAGTCCCGTGATGATAAACGCATCGAGCAGACCGTAGCGGCTGCCGATGCGCCCCATTTGGCCCATTAAGTCAAAAAAGGCGAACAAGGCCACCAAAGCTAAAAGCACGAAGCCGGTAGCCTGCAAAATCTCTTTGGTTAAATGGCGCGTGATTACTTTCATCGATGACCCCTTGTGCGCCAATACCCGATACTCATCCAGACCGGAAGCCAGCGTTGCAGCACGGTACGCCTAAGGAATAAGACGCAGCCGAAAATAAAAAATGCCCCGTTCAGCACCACCAACGCCACCGGCAGCGACAGCGTATTTTGGCGTACCCAAGTTTCGCCGACACTGATGCCGTTTAGATAAAGCACAAAAAGCAGCAGCGCCACGATCATATTCAGACTGCGGCCGGCGCGGGGATTCGTAAAGGACAGCGGAATGGCAATGAGCACCAAGTTCAAGGCGGCAATCGGCCAACAAATGCGCCAAAACACTTCCGCTTTAGCTTCCGAGTCATCGAATTGGGCAAGAAGCATCGGCAAAGGCCAAGTATCCACATCGGTCATTTGAATTGCCTTTTCCGGCTTCACGTCAATGCGTAACGAATAGGTCTCAAAATCGGTAATCTTGAATTCCCGCGAACCGGCCGGTGCCTCATAGCGTCGCCCGTCGTGCAAGACCACGTAGCGGTCGCCCTGGTCGTTAACGAGAATATTGCCGGTTTCGGCCACGACCACCATTTCCTTATTAGCACTGGTCTCGGTGAGAAATACGTTCTTGACGGTCGTCCCGTCTTCGGAGACTTCTTCAATAAAAAAGACCTGTTGACCGCCACTAATTTCAGTAAAGCGGCCGGGAGCCAAACGCTCAACATCATCACGCTGAGCGTAGACCTCTCGATTCATATCGCTTTGCCCTCGAGCCCAAGGGGAGATTACCACGGACAAAACGCCGATAAGAAGAATGATAGGAATGCTAAAGCGCAGCACCGGCCGTATCCAAGATACTAAGCTGATGCCGCCGGAGGAAAACCAGACGACCATTTCGCTGTCTAACCAACTGCGGGTCAGGGTCATCAACACGGCGATAAACAAAGAGACGGCCAAAAGCGGCGCCAGATTCACAAGCGCCTGATAGACCACCATCTCAACGACTGTGCCGCTATCGATGCGACCGCCGGCTGCCATACCCAGAATTCGAACCAGACCGATCGTCAGAACAATCGAGAAGATAACGGTAAAGACAGCGCCGGCAGTATTAGCGAGTTCAGAGACGAGTGAACGTCGAAATATCATTAAAAAACCCTTGTACTGAAGGCATAATCCAACGGGATTCAACCTTTGGATTTTAACGCAAATCTATACGTTTTTACCTACGAAAAAGCCCCGAAATCCGAAGATCTCGAGGCTTTTGAATGGGGAGCCAGGCAATGTCCTACTTTCACTGGAAATACAACCAACTATAATCGGCGCTAAGGCGTTTCACTGTCCTGTTCGGAATGGGAAGG
>DVNT01000008.1 GCA_018714185.1 Candidatus Aphodousia gallistercoris
AGTTTGAGGGCTGCTACCACGGCCACAGCGACAGCCTGCTCGTCAAGGCGGGCTCCGGGATGCTGACGTTCGGCAATCCGAGCTCGGCGGGCGTTCCCGCCGGCGTGACCGCCAACACCTTGGTGCTCGAATATAACAATCCCGAGCAGCTTGAGGAAGCCTTTAAGCAGTACGGCGATGAAATCGCTTGCGTCATTGTCGAAGCGATTGCCGGCAACATGAACATGGTGCCCGGAACGCCGGAATTTATCCGCACCATGCGCGAGCTTTGCACGCGCTACGGGGCGCTCTTAATCGTGGACGAAGTGATGACCGGCTTTCGCGTGGCTTTGCAAGGCGCCCAAAGCCTCTACCACGTCACCCCTGACCTGACGATGTTCGGCAAAGTAATCGGCGGCGGCATGCCCGTGGCTGCCTTTGCCGGCCGGCGTGAAGTCATGGAAAAAATTGCCCCGTGCGGCCCTGTCTATCAAGCAGGAACCCTTTCGGGCAACCCGGTAGCTGTGGCCTGCGGCTTGGCAACTCTCAAACAAATTCAACGCGAGGGTTTTTACGAGCAGCTTTCGGCTCAAACAACACGCCTGATGCAAGGACTGAAAGCCGCCGCCCGCGATGCCGGCGTCGCCTTTACCGCACAAAGCATCGGCGGCATGTTCGGGATTTACTTCCTGGAGGAAGTCCCCCACGGCTTTGCCGACGTGATGAAGTCCGACACCCGCCGCTTTAGCGTTTTCTTCCACGAAATGCTCAACCAAGGCGTGCATTTAGCCCCCTCAGTCTTTGAGGCAGGCTTTGTTTCAATTGCCCATGACGATGCCGTCATCGATGAAACAATCGAGGCAGCAAGGAAAGCTTTCGCGAAAGTGGCTGCCATGCCCTAGCGAGAAAAAGCGAGCCGTGAGCTCGCTTTTTTCTTAGCCCAGCCGGATCAATCAGATATCCGACTTCGGGAAAATTTTTCAACCGAAGCGATTTCTTTTCTTTATCCTAAGAAATAGGTTTGGGAGAACGTATGTTTCAACGTCTCATTGCGATACTTTTTAGCGTCTTGGCAGTGTTCTTTAGCCAAACGGCGTTGGCCCACCATGAAGTCGGCCGCTACTACGACCACCACGGCCAGTACCAGGGCCGCGTCGACTCGAACGGCCGCATGTACGACCAAGCAGGCCGTTACATGGGACGGCAAGAGGCCAACGGCAGGCAATATGACCGCACGGGGCGCTACCAGGGACGTATCGACCAAAACGGAAGAATGTACGACGAGAGCGGCCGCTACCAAGGCCGAATCGACAGCAACGGCCGTTACTACGACCGCAGCGGCAAGTACATGGGAAGGCGCGATGAAAACGGCCGCTATTACGACAACGCCGGCCGCTATCAGGGACGCGTCCAATAGTTTTTCTTTTTTGAAAGGATGGCAACAATGTCTGACCAACACTACTTTGACGAGATGATTCAAGCTCGCCGCACCCTTCACCGCCGGCCGGAAGAAGGCTGGACGGAATTTGAAACGATGTGGTACGTATGCAGCCACTTGGATCAATGGGGGATTCCGTACCTGACGGGCACCAAGGTCATCAATCCGAAATTCGTGATGGGCCGCAACGAATTGTTGGTCAAAGACGCCATTGCCCGCGCCTTAAAGCACGGCGTACCGCAAGCCTTTATCGATAAGACCGAAGGCTATACGGGCGCGGTGGCCATTATTGATACGGGCCGCCCCGGTCCGGTGACGGCCTTTCGCTGCGACATGGATGCACTGCCCGTGCGCGAGAGCGATTCGCCCGAACACGTGCCGACTAAAGAAGGTTTTGCGAGCGAACGCCCGGGCTTCATGCACGCTTGCGGCCACGACGGCCACACGGCCGTGGGCTTAACGCTGGCCCACTGGCTTTGGGATCACAAAGACCAATTCTGCGGCCGCTTTAAGGTGCTCTTTCAACCGGCCGAAGAAGGCGTACGCGGTGCCCGTCCGATGGCCGAATCCGGCATCGTCGATGATGCCGATTGGCTTGTCGGCAGCCACGTGGGCGGGAACTTCAAGGCGGGCGAAGTTTGCGTGCAAACGGGCGGCTTCTTAGCTTCCACAAAGTTTGACATTACCTTCGAAGGCCAAGAAGCCCACGCCGGCAACGCCCCCCAAAAGGGCCACAGCGCCTTGGTGGCAGCCGCTTGCGCCACCATGATGATTCAAGGCATTCCTCGCCACGGCGACGGCGATACGCGCGTCTCGGTCGGTAAGCTCAATGCCGGCGAAGGCCGCAACATCGTGGCTGCGCACGCCACTATGCAAATGGAAGTGCGCGGCGCCACGCAAGAAGTCAATGACTTTATGTCGGAAAATGTCGAGCACATCATCGAAGGCGTTGAACGAGCCTACCAAGTCAAGGCAAAAATTGAACGCGTGGGCGAATCCTCCACGCTCGTGCTTTGCCCGAAGATCTACGACGTACTTGAAGAGGCTATGCACCGCGTCGAAGGCGCCAAGGTTTTGCCGCGTTATGGCGAACCTTCGGGCTCCGAAGACTGCTCTTGGCTGATCCGCCGCGTGGCCGAGCACGGCGGCCAAGCGGGCTTTTTCCTTTACGGAGCCTTTAACCACGGCCATCACCGCCCGGACTTCGATATTGAAGATACGCGCAGCCTGCCGATCGGCTTGGGCACTTTCATTGAATTTGCCAAGATCGTTAACAAGCCCTAAAGGTTGTGCGTGCAACAGGAGAGAATACTAGCTGCCTTCTTTTTAAGCAATGAGCTAACTCCCTGTTACACCTAGGTTTTCCTTAAAAGTTTCCCCAGTTATTCACATATTCTGTGGATAACTGGGGATTTTTCCACTCTCGGTGGGATAAGTGGCTCAAAAATGGCGGAAAATGAAAGCCCCTGTCCCAAATTAGGGCATAAATTGCCTTATTTCGGTTCAACCGGAGGCAAACGCCGCTCATAAGCCTGGGTTCCCCAAAGCGGGATCGTGGACAGCGAGTGGTGGAAACTGCCGGAAGTTTCCTTGGTTGAATACGCCAAATACAAAAGCGTCTGGCTTTCAGCGTCGTAGATGCGCCGAATCTTCATATTTTTCATAAAGACGCTCTTGGAGCGATGAAAAATCACCTCACCGTCCTTACTTTTATCAATTTGAGCAATCATGGCTGGCGTAATCGGTCCGGTCTGGTGGCATTCAACGGAGTTATTCGACGGGTCGCTTAAAGACAAATTGGCCTCGATGCTTGCCACGTGGCATGTGACCCCCGTTACTACCGGATCGGTAAAGCGGTTGATCTTGATATCTTTAAGCGTGAGAAAGCCTAGCGAAACATCGCCGACATCCTCATCGCCGCAACCGGCCAGCGTGGCAGCCGCCGCCACGGAAAATAGTCCGATCAAAATCTTCTTAAATCTCATCGTGCTCTCACCAAAAATTTTCTTTGACTATACAACAATTTTTCTTGTGTAAAAGGCAACGGGAAACAGAAAAATTGTTATGAATTTTTTGCATCCCAAACGGATGCAGGAGATCCTATGCTTGATTCAAAGGGGACTTATCATGCGCAAAAAGAAAAAACAGATCATCAAAGGCATTAATCCCGCCCAACGAAACCCGATTGCACGGGACTTATGCCAGAATCCGCTCTATAAGACAAAGCGCTTCATCAACCGGAAGAAAGTGATTAAGAAATTTGATTGGCGAAAAGAAGATTGCTAATTCGCTGGCTCGGTTCTCGCTTAAAAGTCACCACGGAAAGGAATATCAGGAAATAGCCCCAAAGCTCCACGGTTTCTTCCACAATGCGCTTGATCTCGTATTGATAGCCCTGATAAAGCACGCTTTGCCAAAATTCGCTCATTCCAATTAAGCGCGAAAAAATCAGAACAACCACCATCCCGCAGAACATCCAGACAAACGAGGGGTTGAGCACGTATTTGGCAAGCGAAATCCACATGGCCTTAAATCCCCCTTTCAGAGCAATGCCGATAAAAAGCACGGCAAGCGTCATGGCAAAGTATTTCCAGCTTCCGTGAAAGAACCATTGGTCAAAAAAGAGATCCAATTCACGCACCAGCATGCAAAGAATAAAACCGCCCACAAGCCACAAGCCTTGACTGCGATAGCGGTAAGCGATGGCCACGTAACTCGAACCGGTCACCAAAAGCAGTCCCTCTTGAACCCACTCCACTAAGCCATATTCGGTGAGGTACGTTTCGGGAAACAACGCCACATCGGCATAAACGACCAATACGGCAGCCAGGCAGCTAAGCGCTGCCAGCACAAACCAAAACACCAGCCATGCCAAAACAGAGAGAGCGTCTTTCATAAAAAACTGAATTTCCGTTCACTTTTGAAGAAAATGCGATTATACCTTTTCATTAAAGTGAACTCTAACATTCAGTTACATCTTTCCCACGTTTTCTTACATCAAAAGCTGATGCTCTCTTTTTTAGCATCGGCCTGTATCATCCTTAGTACTCATGGGAAAAAATATGCCGATTCTAAAGACATTGAACAACGGAACCGTCCCCGTCAAAATTTGGACCGACGAAGTGGATTTGCAAAGCATTGAACAGCTTGAAAATGTTGCCCGCCTGCCCTTTGTCTTTCATCATGTCGCTGCAATGCCCGATGTACATGCCGGCAAGGGGGCGACGATCGGCAGCGTCATTGCAACAAAAGGCGCTGTTATCCCCGCCGCTGTCGGCGTTGATTTAGGCTGCGGCATGTTGGCTAGCCGCACCAACTTGGTTCTCAAAGACCTCAAGCACAAAAAGCTGGAAAGCCTCATGCAAGCGATCACCGAGAAAATTCCGGTGGGTTTTGCCCAACGCACGCAACAAAAGGTCGTTGAAGCGGCTTGTGCGGAATTTGAGGCTCCGCTTAAGGTCATTCTCGAGCGCGAGCCCGATATTTTGGAGCCATTAAAAACTTCGGACTGGCGCCGCCAAATGGGAACGCTCGGAGGCGGCAACCATTTTATCGAGCTCTGCTACGACGAAAGCGAACGGCTTTGGATTCTTTTGCATACAGGTAGCCGCGGTATCGGCAACATCATGGCGACCCACTTTATTAATAAAGCGAAACGCCTTCTTGAAGAACGCGGCGAAGTCCTGCCTGATCCCAATTTGGCTTACTTGTCAGAAGGAACGAATGATTTTGAAAGCTACATGATGGTAGCCGCCTGGGCCCAGCGTTACGCCTTTGTCAATCGCCAGGTCATCTTACAAGACGTGCTCGAAGCCTTGCGACTTTTTAAGCCGAAAACCGAACTGACCGGCGAAACAATAAATTGCCACCACAACTATGTCGCTTCCGAAACTCATTTCGGGCAGTCCGTTTGGGTCACTCGCAAAGGGGCCATTCGAGCCGGCGCGGGCGAAAAAGGCATTATTCCGGGCAGCATGGGCGCGCCTTCCTATTTAGTCGAGGGGCTAGGTAACGAAGAATCTTTTTTAAGCAGCGCGCACGGCGCCGGCCGGCGAATGAGCCGAGCTCAAGCCAAATCGCGCTTTAGCGTCAATGACCTAAAAGCGCAAACCGAAGGCATAGCCTGTCGCAAAGATCGCGGAGTGCTTGACGAAATCCCGTCAGCGTATAAGTCCATTAAGAAAGTGATGCAAAACCAAAGCGACTTAACGCGGCCCTTGCATGAGCTCAAGCAAATTCTTTGCATTAAAGGTTGATGCGCTTACGAAACCGGCGGCCGAAGCCGCCGTTCGTTATCCTAAAATGCCTTACGACACGGCTAGAAGAGACCGCGGTAGATAAATTGTCCGCCTAAGACAAACATGACGCATGACAAGATGACGATAATGACGCGAGGGCGGCTCTTTTTGGAGAGCATTGCGCCAATCTGAGCGCCCACCATGGCGCCGCAGCCGATCGCAATGGCCGGCACCCACACGATATGATTGAGGTAAGCGTGGCTTACAACGCCCACCATGGAGCTCACCATCAAGACAAAGGTGGAAGTCGCCACGGCAATGTGAGCCGGGAAACCCAAAATAAAGACCATCATCGGCACATGGATCACGCCGCCCCCGATACCCAAAATCGAGGATAAGAACCCGACGAGAAACGACAAGCAGACGCCGAGCGTCACATTGAATTTGGCCGTTTCAACGGAGAAATTCTCCACCGAAGCCGTCGCTTTCTTTGAGCGCGACTTGCTGTACATGATAATGGCCAGGATGCAAAGCGCCGTGCCGAATATCAGTGAAAAGGAGTTGCCGGAAAAATACTCGGTGATGTAGCTGCCGAGAAACGCCCCGGGCACCGTTGCCAAAGCAAAGGGCGTAGCAGCCCGGAACATGACTTTGTGCTGGCGGATATAAGCCCAAGTTCCGGAAATGGCATTTAAGAAAACGCCGAAAAGGCTCGTGCCGATCACCTGCTGTACGTTACTGAAGGTGTTCCCATTGGGCGGCATCATCGTCAACATAAAAAGCGGCACCATAATCATGCCGCCTCCGATGCCTACCATCGCGCCGAATGTACCGATGCCGATACCTACTACAAAAAGTTCAATAAATTCGATCATGGGACTCTTCCAAAAGACTTAGGCTCGGCCGACACAGCCGCAGTACCGCTAGTATATAACGGAGTACCGTCTGCCGTCTTCGGGAATATTTCCTACTATCCGCCAACTTACTCTGCATTCCAAGGATGCAGACATCAACGGCACGCGCCTATTCGGCGCGTGCGATATTACCATTTCTTGTTAACCAATAAAGCCGACGTGCTTATTGATTTCTTCAACAATCGGTCCTTTGAGTTCACTGAAATGCTTTTTGTTTTGCTCGAACAGATTGTTGCCATGCGTGTCAATCGAGACTACCAGCGGGCCAAACTCTTTGACTCGCATCACCCACATAGCTTCGGGCATGCCAAGCTCAGGCCACTGAACATCTTCGACTTCTTGCACGCACTGAGCGGCCACGACCGCACATCCGCCCGGAAAGACGCAGTGCAAGGCTTTATTTTCCCGGCAGCCAGCCACCGTATTGGGGCCCATGCCGCCCTTGCCGACAATAAGCTTTGTGCCCGTTTGTTCAAGAAATTGCTTTTGAAATTTTTCCATACGCATGGAGGTCGTCGGTCCAATGGAAACAACGTTAAATTTTCCCGGCTCGTCTTTTCTCGGCACCATGATAGGACCGGCGTGGAAAATCGCCTTGCCTTGAAGATCCACCGGCAACTTGCGCCCTAATTTGACCAGGCGCGTATACGCTGCATCGCGAGCGGTGATCAGGTAGCCGGTCAAATAAATAACATCCCCGACATGAATGCCTTCAAGATCTTCGTCTTTGATCGGCGTCGTTAATATTTTTTTCATTACAACACTCCTTTCGGGTACGATAACAGCTCATAGCTCATGTCTGAATACCATTTAATCCCGGCCCGGCGATGGGCCCAGCATCCCATGGAAATGCCAACAGCCAAACAGGACGGGTGGCGGGCCGCTTCTTCAATATGAACGCCCATGACACTATTGACGCCGGTTAAGCCGCCCGGGCCGATATTGAGGCGATCCAATCCCTCTTGCAAACGCTTTTCCATCTCGGCACCGCGGGCATTCGGATGTCTGGAACCAACGGGCCTCATCAAGGCCTTTTTAGATAGGCGCGCTGCCACTTCCACGCTGCCCCCGATGCCGATGCCAACCAAAACCGGCGGACAAGCATTAATGCCCCGCTCGACCATCGTGTCGAAAACATATTGCACAATGCCCTCATAGCCTTCCACCGGCATGAGCACTTTCGCCGTGCCCGGTAATGAGCAACCGCCGCCCGCCATATAAGCGTAAATCGTGCATTCGTCGCTATCGGGCACAATATCCCAATCAAGCCACGGAATACGCTTACCGGTGTTGTTGCCGGTATTTTTTTCTTCAAAAATTTGCACGGCATTGTGGCGCAACGGTGCATTAAAGGTCGCTCGGCGGGTTGCTTCCCTAAGGGCTTCAGGGATGGCGCCCAAAATCGGGAAACGGTCGCCCACTTCGATAAAGTATTGAATAACGCCGGTATCCTGACAAATGGGGCGATCCAATTGTTCGGCCAACGCCAAATCCTTAAACATGGCGTCATAGATAATGCCGGCCATCTCCGTGTGCTGCTGAGCCCTTAACTCTTGGAGTTTGCCGTAAACATCCTCAGGCAGATGTTTACCGAAATAAGCCGTAAAGCGGCTCATAACGTCCGTAAATTGTTGAACAAGTTCTGCTCTTTGATCCATTTTCTCGTCTCTTGGTTTTCGGCCAACATTGACCGCGTTTTGTTAAGCCATAAGGAGGCTTGGCAACCATCTTAGAAAAAATCCGATCTGCGTCAATCAAACGAGAGCTCGAGACAGAGAACCAATGGTCATTGACTGCAAAAAAAAACAAAGTTTGCATTATTATTCAATGAGTTAAAAACCATCGCCAAGAGGAAAACAGATTTGTATAAGCTATCCGAATTCGATATAACCATCAGAAACAGTTTATGACTTCGAGAAAATTTCAATGAAGGAACCACCCAATTTAGTCTTGGTTGGAATACGCCAACCGAAATGACGATCAAGGGATATTCAATTTTGATATAGCTGCACGAGCAGTCTACAATTTTGACACCCTAACCAAACCGGAGGCTTCCAATGAGTTTGCGTCTGCCCAAAATGAGCCAGCTGATTGCCTTCGAGGCGGTTGCTCGCAGCATGAGCATTAACGCGGCCGCCAAAAAACTCGGCAAACCGCAATCCACGCTTTCCCGCTCTATCAAGGAATTGGAAGAAACCACCGGCGTGCAGCTTTTTACCCGAGGCGGCACGGGCGTTGTCTTGACGCCGGCCGGACAATGCTTTTTCAACTACGCCAGTTCCGTCGTGCGGGAAATGCACCAAGCCATGGAAGAAACCGCTGCCGTTGCCGGCCGTTCGGCGCACACCATTTCGATTGCCGTGCCGCCGATCCTGACGCGCTCCATTCTCAATGCCGGCATGATGCGGCTAATCAACGGAACAGCCCAGTGCAAGCTCAACGTTGAAGTGGCCGCCTTCTCCACGAGCCTTCCCCGGCTTAACTTGGGCCTGCTGGATTTTGCCATCGGTACGCCGTGCGACGAGCTGCTACTCGGCAACTACGTGGTTGAGCCGCTGATGAAGTGCCCGATTGCCATTGCCTGCGCTCTGGATCATCCGTTGCGCAAAGCCAAAACGCTTGATGAACTCAAGCATGCCCGTTGGCTTTTTACGCCCGAATTCGAGCTCTTTAAAAAAGAGTTTCCCCAAGCGGCAAAGATAGAACCGGCCCATAGTCTGACAAGCAGCGGCTACTTTTTAACCAACCAAATGCTGGCCTGCAACGGCTTTTTGGCCATGCTCTCTTCCGTGCATATCCGCCGACACCGCGACTTTATGGATATCATCCCCGTTGATGGCTTCCCGCACTGGCTCGAATATGTCTTGGTGTATCCCAAAGATCGGCCGCGCTCAAGCCTTACCGAGCGCTTTATCGATTACCTGCACCAAGAAGCCGACGATTTCGAGTGGGATTCCTTTAAGGAAACGACGGCGCGTAAGCCCTTTATTTAGAGCCGAAATCTTTGCCGATGGCCCTAAGCCATCGGCCTTTTGCCTTAATTAGAGTGTCGCCATCCACGTGATGATGACCGCATTGACTAGGTCGATGAGGAACGCGCCCACCAAGCTCACAATCAGCCAAGCCCTGGGATTGGAGCCGTATTTTTCCGCCATGGCTTGCATCACCGCTAAGCCGTTGGCCGTAGCCCCCATGGAAAAGCCGATTCCCCCGACGCTAAGCATCAACGTATCGTAGCTCTTGCCAAAAAGTAAAAAGATCACCAGCCAAGCAAAAAGCAAAGTCAGCACGCATTGCGCAAGCAAAATCACGGCCATAGGCACCGCCAGGTTGACAAGCTCGTAAAGCTTTAAGCTATTGACGGCCATCGTCACAAAAAGCACGAGACTGATATCGGCCACTGCGTTCAGCCCCTCGCCTTGAATTTCAAAGCGTTTGCTCGCATCGGCAATATTGCGGATAACAGCCGCGACGATCATTGAGCCGATATAAGCCGGCAGCGTAATAAAGTGCCCCAAAAAAGACGACACAATCGTCCCGAGCGCCATGCACAGCACGACAACAGCGGTCGCTTTCATCAGTTCGGCCGTAAAGGTCGGTTTTTCAGCCGAATGTTCTTCCGTGATGTCTGCTTTTAAGTCTTCGGGGATATGCAGTTCGGGTTCCGGCACGGGAACGTCCTTAGGCGTTTGCAGCTTGTACTTGTGGATGACCCATTCGCCGAAAGGCCCGCCCACGATCAGCGCTCCGGCCATGCCAAAAGTTGCCGAAGTAATGGCCACAGCCGTTGCGCCTTGAATGCCGTACTCCTGCTCGAAGTAGGGCCCAAAAGCAGCCGAGGTACCCAAACCTCCCATCATGGAAACGCCGCCTGTCAAAATGCCATAGTGCTTGTCTAGTCCCATCAAGGAAGCCAAGCTCATTCCGAGCACGTTTTGCAAAACGGCAAGAATACTCACGGCAATCAGAAACCATAAAAGAAGCTTGCCGCCTTGTTTAACCACTTTGATGCTTGCCATCAAACCGATGGTCGTAAAAAACGCCAACATCAAAAGCGTTTGCAGCGTTGAGTCAAACTGCACCGTTAAAACTCGATAGGCCTGCAAGACGGACAAAATAACGGCTAAGATCATCCCCCCGATCACCGGCGTCGGCATGGATAGACGCTGCAATATCGCCACTTTCGATCGAATAAAGACTCCTAAGTAATACGTTATGACGGCCATCGCCACCGTTTGAATCATGCTCAGACGAATGACCCACATTCCGTTTTCAAACACTGCTTCCATCCTCGGCCTCCTGATTAATGATGATTGACTGGGATTGAAGTTTTCAACATACACGAGTATCTATTTAATTTCTTTGGGAAATTACCTATATTTCCGAATTTTTTCTCTAGGCAAATAGTCCAACCGATCGCCGCACGAATTTCGCCGCAAAAAAAGAGCGCTGCCGGCGGTTCTAGAATCTCACACCGGCAACGCCTTTGTCTTCAGTGTCTAAAGCGTCTGAAAACTACTTCACGATTTTCACCGTATCAAATGCCGCCACCGGCTCCCCGTTCACCGAAGTAAAGAGATAAAGCTCGGAGAGAACATCTTTGAAGGAGAAGGCCGTTGCGCCTTTGACCGGGAAGGTAATCACGGCATCGGGCAATTTGTCGCCGTTAACATCCTTTGCCGTTACCTTAACGGGCTTGGCCATTTCTTTATTCAATTCAATGGAGCCGTCAGGATAAGGCGATCCGAAATGCGTTTTGGCGGCATCAAGCTTGGTTGCATCAAAACCTTTTTGAGACAAGAGCACGACATCAACCGTTCCGGTATCGGATTGGCTTAACGTATCCCGAGTAATCACGATTGAGTATTTGTTCAAGCGAGATACCCAATCGCCGCTTCGAGCTAGCACGTCATTAAAAGAAGCCACATTGAATGCGTGCATATATTCGCGGGCCTTGTCCCGATCAACGCCGGCTAAAGATTCGGCTTTGGCCCGAGCGGCTGCTAAAGCACCGGCGGCTTTCTTTTCGTAGTCGGCGCGGTCCTTTTCAAACGCGACTCGTTCCTTAGGCATCCAATCCAAGAAGTTTTGCATCGCCAAGAACGTGTAGATGCTGCGATCCGGGCTGTAGCTCAACTGCTCAGGCGTTGCATGGAATTGCGCCTTTGTGCCCGTTTCCCAATCCATATAGCTTTGCGCTGCCGCCGGCCCGGCTAACGGGAAGGCCGGAGCATAGAACTGCTCGCTCGGGCGGCCGGCCGAGCGCCAAGCCACGGTCATGAGCGGATCCTGGTTCAATTCAAAGACAACGGAGTCGAAGGTGCCGATATTGCAAATATCCTGCATCGTTTCGTGATACCAACCGCTTTCGCGCTTTTCAAACTTGGAATGCCCGCGCAAAAAGTCTTTAACGTCTTCAACCGCAATCTTCTTTTCGGGCACGATAGCCATCGGGTAGTCGTTAACGTCCTTGTACTCCTTGCCGGTTAGCATTTCCAAAATGGTAAAGACGCGCTCTTTATTGCGAGGAAATACGCGACGCGCCTCAGGCTGGTAGGCTTCGCGGAAACTGAAATCGGAATAATCCCCGGCCTTAGCCGGTTTATAGGTTCCCATCTTGATGGCATGCTCGACCAAGTCCGGAGAGGCTATGACATTTTCCTTGTCGTTTAAGTCCACGTTATCCAACGAGAAGGCATTGGCCATAAAAGCAATTTCGTTATCCTTGACTTTACGGGCCAAGTAGCGGTGACCGCGCAATAAGGCAATCTGCCATGCTTCGTTTTTATCGGCAATCGTATAGGTGCGGCCCATGTGGAAATAGCCGTACTTTTGCATGAGCTCAATAACGATATCCACACCGTGGCGGGCTGAAGTGGCTCGTTCAGCCACCAGGCGCCGGATGCCGTAGCCGATGCCGCCGTCATTGAATTTTTCCTTTTCTTCAATCGTAATGTTGCAGTTGTTTGTCACAACAACGACGCCATTTTCGTTAACGAAGCCGTCAGAGAAACTCGAGCCTTCAGGTGCCAAAGTTTGAGTCCACCAAAAACCGAAAGTTTTCGCTACCTGGGGAATTTTGGCTGCAGACGGTTCAAATTCAATCATTTCACCGGCTTTATGCTCGGCAGCTGGAACCCAATATTGGTTCGTGATAATTCGCCGGTCGTTATCTTCATTGTGCCCGATAATAATTTCGCCGGTCGCAGAGGCATCCTTGCCCACAATAACCGTAAAGCAAGCTTGAGAGGAAAGGCTGACGCCGGCAAGCAAAGCGCCGACGCAAAGAGCTAGGGTCGTCTTTTTCATAAGAATCTCCTTGGAAAATAGACCGGTGGGAACAAAAGAGATGAGAAAACAAGTGTTCTATCGAGTGTAGGCTTCTTTGGAAAAAATTATCTTTCTAAAAAGAAAACTTCTGACCTAGATTAAAGAACTCTGCAATTTTGTTAATACTTCATTAAAAATCAACAAGTTATTATTTTTCTCTTTAGAATGGATTAAATTTTCGTCGATCAAAAGCAGGCCATTTCTAAAAACGTGCAGCTTCAAAAAATGATGAGCGGCAGCAGTAGCCGTGTTTATCTAAGAACGTTTCGGAGAGCAAGCGGTATCGCGCTATATCTTTGAACGCCAAAACAAGAGCTTTTAAAAAAGCCCGGCAACCTTCGCAGGTCCCGAGCTGTTTAGTTTTTAAATGCCGAGTGCTACAGCAAGCGAAAATGCCTTAATGCGAGCGGCAACCACATTCGGACTTCGTTTGCATTGCGCGAATAAACCACAATTGCTTGGAAAATTCGGCGATGAAGCCTTCAAACAAAGCCTGTACCTCAAAATCATCGTTGCCGGCCGCTTCATTGCGGATCTCGGTTGCAAGCGCCTTTAGCGCCAGCATATCGGCTTGGATCATTTCAACCGTCTCGCGACCGGCAAAGGCTTTAGGCTGCACTTCTTGAATCGTTGCATGAGCCAAATAATCCTTCATGGTGCTCAACGGCATTTCTCCACGCATTTTCAAAACTTCGGCAACGGAATCAAAGGCTTCAAAGGCCCCCTCGTAAAGAGTTTCCGTGTACTCGTGCAAGGACTTGAAAAAGTGGCCAGTCACGTTCCAGTGCAAATTGTGAAGCTTGATATTCCAGACAGCAAGGTTGGCCAAATAGACATTGAGTTTTTCGGTGCATGCCATGATGCTCCTCCTTTTGTTAACAATGTTTGTATGGTCATATTAGTATTCAAATAAATAAGAATCAATCTTATTTTGTTTCTAATTATTTGATTCTTATAGTTTTCTATCAGCACGATAGTTTTATAAATTCGCCGTAGAAGATTTGCAAAAGGAGATCGCCGGCACGCGAAACGAGCTGATCATAGCCGTGAGGTTTTCGATCAAACGCCGGTTTCTTGCATCTTGCGCATATCCCGAAGAGGAGGCTCGCCAAAGAGTGCCTTGTAGTCGCGCACAAAACGCGCGGTGCTGTCGTAGCCCACAAAAAACGCAGCCGACGTGACATTCTGTCGTTTTGCGAGCAACTGCCTTCGTGCCTCGTAGAGCCTCACTCGCTTTCTGTACTGCACGGGCGAATAACCTGTCAGCATGCGAAATCGCCGATGAAAGGTCGCAGCAGACATGGCAGCGTGCTTGGCTAGAGATTCTACGGAGAACGATTGTGCGTAGTTCTTGCGAATCCAAGCAGCCGCCTGCAAGACGGCGTAGCCCTCTGAGCCCGCGCTAGCAAGAACTCTAAGCGCATCCCCGCAAGGGCTATCGAGCAAAAGCGCATGCAGTTCTCGCAACGCAGGCTGGGCCCGAATTCCAATAAGCTTTGGCCGCTCCAAAAGACTTAATAAATGGACAAAGGCCGCGGCCAAATCCTGGTCGGGTCGAATAACAAAAATGCCATCCCGAGGATAAGGCTTGGGAGCATCATCGGATAAAGCCGCCGCGCACTCCATCAAAACGGACAAATCCAGGGAGACCGAAAGCGCCAGAAAGGGATGTTCGGGCGTGGCATCCAACGTACGAAATTCCGAAGGCGATGCTATGCCGCAAACCAAGCTTTCTCCGGGACCGTAGCAAAGCTGTCGATTCCCAATCACCGTGGTCTTGCGACCGCTAAGGATATAGGTCGTCATAAGTTCACCAGCATAGCGCTCGATAAACTCATTGCTTTCGATCCGATAAAGCGTCAGCCCGGGCACTGTCGTCGGGAAAATGCCGGCTGCGGGCGCATGCTGCAAAATCAATCGGCATCCTTGTTGCAAAAGCTCTTGCTCGCTCTGTAAAGCGAGGGCGGCCCGTAAAACGCTTTCCTCTTTCATCAGAACCCTCAAAATCGCTCAAAAACATACCGACGATTATTGTCACGTTGATCGGAAAAATCAAAAATATGAGCCGATTTATGTAGTTTTGTCAAACTTAAAAATAGAAAATAGCAATAATTCAAAGACCATCCGCAGTAATCCGTCTCGGTTACCGATGATTTAAAGGAAAATGATGATGACGACGTCTATCTTGGTAATAAACGGGCACCCGCATCCTCAAGCTTCCCTAGCGGGGAAATGCATTTTGGAAGCCTTCAAATCCCTTTGCCCTCAAGCTTGCATTCGCTCCTTAAGCGAAACCGTCAATGGAGCAAACTTTGATGTGGCCGCCGAGCAAGCCGCATTGCTCACGGCCGATACGATCGTTTGGCAATTTCCGTTTTATTGGTATTCCGTACCCGCTTTAATGAAAAACTGGATCGACTCCGTGCTCGTTCACGGTTTTGCCTTCGGCACGCAAGGTACGGCTCTACACGGAAAAAAGCTCCTGCTTTCCTTTACCACCGGTGCGGCAGCCGACAAGTACGTCGAGGGCGGCGCCATGGGTTGGCCGGTTGAAGACTTTTTACCGCCGCTGCTTCAGACCGCACGCCTTTGCGGAATGACGTCACTTGCCCCGGTTTGGTCAAGCGGCATGAGCTTTATTGCCGGCGTCAGCACCGAAGATGACCGCCTTCGGATAGAACAAACGGCAAAGCAGCATGCTAAACGGCTTTTTGAAGTGATTTTCAACAATGAGGTTTACGCACCATGAAATTTTTAGCCGATATTCGCATTCCGGATAGAAAGGCGGCAGAGCCTTTTCTGAAGGATCATCTTGCCTACCTTAACGCACATTTTGATTCGGGCGATTTTTTGATGTTTGCTGCCTACGCCAACGGCGAAGGCGGAATGTTGATTGCCCGGGCTGACTCTCGTGAGGCGATGGACGCGCTTTTAGCGGCGGATCCGCTACACAGCTGCCAAAGTGTTTGGTACCAAACAACCGAAATGAAGATCGGCCGGGTTTGTGTTCAGGCTTTAACTGAATAATCGTTTTAACGGCCAAACCTCGCACCGTATTTTTTGCTCAAAAGGAGAATCATGATGCGTCAATTGAAACGTTTGCTTGCCGGGGCTGTTTGCGCGGCTGCAGCCGGCGTTGCCATCGGAGCCGACACGCAATGGGTCACGGCTTCCCCTGCTTCTACCCAAAATAACATCGTCCGTTTATCGAGCATTCGGGTCGATCCGGCACAGCTTGAAGAATATAAAGCCGCTGCCGCGGAAGTCGGACGCGAATCCATGAAAAATGAGCCGGGCGTTCGCGTTTTGTACAGCATGCAAGTCCAAAAGGACCCGACCCAATTCTATATTCTTGAAATCTATGCCGACGAAGCTGCCTATAAGCACCACATTGCAACGGAGCACTTCCAAAAATACAAGAAAGGCACCTTGAATATGGTCAAGGACTTGCAATTAATTGATTGCAACCCGCTCGTGCCGGAAGCACTCATTAAACCATAAAGTGGTCTTGCTCAGTAAAAATACTAAGGGCGCCGGTGTTTATTGAGATGCACCGACGCCCCGGTTATTGAAAATTTTGACGCTCTATTCAACTTAAACGGCCGGTCCGGTGTGCAAGCCCAAAAACAGGGCGCATGTCGTCCTTGAGACTAAAGGAAATAGGCGAAGCCTGTCTTTCTCCGCCTATCTCCGGTCTTAGAAACAAAGTAAGCTACAGCGCCCCAAGAACGGACTTATCTTCCAATTCAAAAGTGGCTATCCACTCGTTGTTAATCTCGGGCTCCAACAAAATCGGCAATCCGCTTTCGTCCGTATTTTCTTTTCTTAAGTGCATAAAGAAGTACGGCGCGTTCGGATTAAGGACATCCGTCTGATCATGCAGCACGCTGCTATCGGTGCGCGTTACCGCTTGATTAAGACCGAAGGCCGCAAAATTAAGCGCAGGCAAAATCCTGTGGCCGGTCAGTTCTCCGACATCGCCGCCTGCTTGTGCTTTCAGGTACCCGATCACTTGTTGTGCATGGCCGAAAGCAGCCGCCTGGCTATTGCCGGAAGTCCATTCGCCGTGCTCAATATCAGCCGCATTTTGAGCAAAGACCCAGATTTCCTCTTGAGCATTAATAGGGCCGGTACTCACGGTGCCGCTTCCGTTAATGACAAGGACGTTTTCTCCCGAGTCCACGCGCCCGATATTCACGCTTGAAGCGCTTTGCGTATCCGTACGTATCACCTCAGTTCCTTTTTCAGAAGAAACAGAACCGACCGTGATGCCGCCGGACTGGGTGGAAATGCCCACATATTGGCCTTTGATGCTATCTAAGACCAAGTCTTGTTCTCCGGCAAGGATGAGTTGAACATCGCCAGCCGCTTCCAGCCCTTTGAGGCCCTCAAGGTTTTGGGCTTTGATGACCGCTTCACCGGCCACAGAGACGCTTTCACTACCCAAGTTGATCGTGTTGTCATTTCCTATCAAAACAAAATCGCCGTTAATAACGGAGGGCTCGTTCGAGCCATTGCCGTTAACCGTTAAGGCCGTATCAAAGTATTCAAAGGCGAGCGTGACATTGCCGCCGGCATTAATTTGCGCATTTTGCACTTCATTCGCACCGGTTGAGCCATTAGCCCCGAGCGATACATCGCCTTGAGCCGTCACGCTCAAATTCACGGCCGAGATGCCCATCATGCCGCTCGGAGAGCTTTGCAGCACGTCGCCGGCCGCACTAAGCACCACTTCTTCGCTGGCTTGATAAAGAGAATCATCAAAACCGCCCAATTGCACGGAACCTTGCATCAAAATATCGCCCCCTTGGGCATCCAGATCGATGCGTTTATCCGAATCGAGCCAGACATCGCCCGTGAGCGTGATGCTTTCTCCGGCTTGAATCGTCATGGCTTGTTGGCCATAGATCACCGAACCGTCATCAACTGTCACGGAGCCCTTTTGAGCCGAAATGCTAAAGACGCCGTTTTGACCCTGCATGTTGCCCTGCACGCCGACGGAGGCATTTTTGCCAAAACTGACATCGCCCTCGGTCGCACTGATGGAGATCATGGCATCGCTTTCCATGCGGGTATTGTCACCGAAACTCACAGTGCCTTGCGCGGTCATCACAACATCATCGTGACCGGTAGCGCCGCTTAGCGCCGTCGTCAGGGAAGCATTATTGCCCATCAAAATATCGCGCCCGGACGTGAGCGTCATGTCCGCTGCCGTCGTTAGATTTGCCCCCTCCCCCAAAATAATGTCGCCGACCCTCGTTGTCATATTAACGAGGTCCTGGGACTGAATCGTCAATTGATTCTCCACAACGATCGAATCATAGGCTTGCAAATTCAAAGAGCCCGTATTGCTATCGACTTCAATAAGAGCGCCGTCTCCGAGGAAAACCGAACCTCCGTGAGTCATGTCCTCGTCTGAAGCCCAAATCGAAACGTTTTGGCCTGAAATACGTGCCTCTTCGCCCAAGGTGATATTGCCCATGTTCGTTTGAACGAGGGTCACGGAGTCTGAGTCATCAATCGAAGCATTAAGAATCGAGGCCTTCTTTCCGAAGTTAATTCCTTCTGAAGCGATGACAGAAACCCGATTCATGCCGGCAATGCTTGCATTGTCTCCCATGGTGAGCGTGCCGCCGGCTTGAAGAGCAATATCATGATCAAGATTGTCTTGCGAGGTCTTAAGTACCGCATTGTTTCCAAAAAGCACATCCCCGGTTGCATTGACGACGATGCCGAAATCCGTCGTTGAAACTAAAGCATTGTCTCCCAAAACGATGTCGGCTGCGCTTCCTTGCGAGACGCCCGCTGTCATCAGTAGATCGGTTGTCTCGAAAGTTGCCTTTTCTCCGAAAGAGATGCCGTCAGCCGCTTCAATGGTTGTGAAATTTATCTCCGAATTCAGCGTTTCGCCGAAATCCGTATGCACATAGGCATTGTCGCCCACGCTAACCCGGCCGCCCGCTGAAAGCGTAAAGGCTTTACCGGTCGCAAGGAAGTCATCATCAAAGATAATGTCGCCCCCGGCCTCAAATTCAATGGCATTGCCCGAGCTCATAAGCGAAGCGGAGCGTTCAATGACGATATCGTCAGCGGCCTGCAAAACCGTTTCTTCGGCCTTGGAATGAACGGTGAGGTTTTCACCCATGTAAATGGATCCCGTTTCAGCCACAATATTGACCCCGTCCGTCAAACCGTAGAGGTCGGCGTTGTTACCGAAACGGATGTCGCCGTTAAGCGCCTGGATATCCAAATTGTCGGCAAAGACTTTGGCATTGTCTCCGATCGTGAGATTTTCGCCGGCGCTAATGCCGATCACGCCGTAAATGCCCTGCGTGATTTGGTCAACGCTAGAGCCCGCCATGACTTGGGCATTGTTTCCGATGCTTAAATTGCCGGCACCGGTTTTTATGAGCGCATTCCGATCAGTAATAACGGTCAAATTATCAAGAATATTCATGCCTTGACCGCCGTAAACCGTCACGTCGCCCTGGGTGGCTTCTACCGTAAAATCATTGCCCGTCACGGAAAGAACGCCTTGCGCCCCGATGGTAACCGGCGCCGCGTCGTTTTCAGCTGTGGCGTTAACCGTAAGGCTCCCGCCCAAGGTTGCATCGCCGCTTGCCAGCACGCTAATGGCGCCGCTCGTAGCCTTGAAACTCGCTCCATTACCCAGCGCGAAATGGTCTTTTCCGCCGGTAAGAGACACGGAACTCCCCTTCATCGAAAGGCTGTCGCCCACGCTCAGGAAGTTCGAAGCATCCACAGAGAGCTCGTTGTTAGCGACTAGGCTTGAACCGGCCGCCAACGATAGGCTCCCCGCTTCCACGGTAAGAGTGCCGCTTTGGGCCGTAAACTGCGCTTTTGCTTCGCCCATCACCAGTTCTTGCAACGCCTGCAGGCTCACCGTGCCGGCTGTTAGCGTTATCGTGTCATCAGCCATATTGGTGCCCATCAAATCCAAATCGCCACCCATGGCCGCGAAGCGAATTAACTGTGACGCTTGAATTGAGCCGTTTTCAAGCACAACCGACCCGGCCGTTGATTCAACGCGAAGGTCTTGAGCCGCATTGAGCGTTTCTTTCTCGGCAAAGGCGATATCGCCTTGCGCCGAGATCGTTAAGTTCCCGGCGTTAAAGCCATGCGTTTGCGTTAAGTCCAAGCTTGAAGCACTTGCCTTGAGGGTGAGCGTTCCGGCTAAGGCGCTTTCGGTTAAGCCCGCAAAAGAAGTATCCCGTAAATCCAAGCCCTCACCCGAAAGCGTGATATCGGATCCGGACAGAAGGCCCAAATCCTTAGCAATAAGCTTTCCGGCTGCCTGAATGCTAATCGAGGAGGCTTGCAAAGTTTGACCGGCTGTAAGCTCCACGCTGCCCATATCCGACTGAATCGTCAAAGCGGAATTAGCACTCGATTGCAGGGTACTTTCATCACTAAAGTGAACACCGAGGGTGCCCGAAAGGGTTGTCGAGCCAGACGCAATCAAGGTGCTGCTGCCGGAAAAACTTAGCGCGCCTTCATCGGATCGAACCGACAAGGCCGCCGCTTCACCGGTAAGCTCCACGCGACTTGAATCAACCAAACTGACCCCTTGGGTTCCCGACAGGGTAACCGCTCCGGACGATTGCAAGGCACTCGTTCCGGAAATCGACAAAAGGCCGTCAGTCGTCAAAGATAAGCCACCGCTCCCCACCTGGATCTTTGTATCGGTCAGAGCAATATTGTCATTGGTTTCGAGAGATAACCCTTGCGATTCAACGGTCAGGCCGCTTCCTAACACCACCGGTTTGCCCGAAAGCGACAATTGCCCTTTCTGAGCCGATAACAGCGAGTCATCAGCCACAGATAGCTTGCCGCCGGCGTCGGCATTGACCGAACCACTGTCGCTCTTGAGGCCCGAAAGACCCATGTTGGCCGTTGAGTTCAAAGTGATAGCTCCGGCTGCATCAATCAAACCGGTCGCATTGAGGTTATTCGCGGTAACGCTGATCGCACCGCTTTCGCTCTCAAGAGCCGTGAGGCTCATGGCTGCCGTTGCTTTCAGGGTGAGGTCTTTTGCCGAAACCAGTGACCCCGTCGCACTGAGGGCATTTGCCGTAGCACTGATCGCTCCGCTTTCGCTCTTAAGTCCTGAAACCAGCATATCGCCGGCTGCTTCCAAGGTAAGATCGTTACCCGAAGCAATCAGGCCCGTCGCTTTCAAGCCATCCGCATTAATCGAAACGGTTTCTGCGGCAGAAAAGCCCGAGAGTGCAAGGGTACCGTTTGTCACCGTCTTAAGGTAGACGCTGCCTAACGCAGCCGTTGAGTCGAGAGCCGCAAGCTGCACCGAGGCGTCGCCGCGGATGCGAAGAGCCGCTTGATCGCTACCGACATCGCCTCCATTGGCAACCGTTATTTCAATAACCGGCGCATTGATATAACCCAATTCATCCGTACTCACTTCTTCCGAAGCATCGGCCTCGCCGTTATAGGAACTCACCGAAGCGGCCGATAAATAAAGGCCGGTATCGGTGGCTACCGAGTAAAGCGATAGGGCATCGCTCGAATCAATGTAAATAGCATCCGAAGCAGACAAAGCAACCCACTGGCTTGACCGCAGATTATCCGGATGAGCAATATTGATCGCGGTATCGGCCGTACCGATTCCGCCCGTGCCGCCGCGCAGCGTAATGGTCGACCCCGTAATAAGATTCTGGGCCGTCCCGTAGATGCCGTTCGCACTAATTAGTCGCACCGGTCCCAAAGAAACGATTTGATTGACTCGCAAACTGGAATCATCGGTTGATTGGATGTAGATGTTCTCAGGAGCCGTAATGTCAAGCGTTAAACCTTCGCCCGTTTGCTTCACAATAATCGGACGGCGGGTTTGCACGGAAACCGTTTGATTTTCGAAGTCCCATACCGCATCGCCCACATCGGCGCGCGAAAGTGCTTCGTAAAGCGCTTGGCCCTTTTCCGTTCCGAAGTCCGAGAAACTGCCCGTTAAGACGCCGTCGGAGCTACCCACGGCAGCCGACTCAATGGAGATCGTCTCGCCGATGATATTGGCCGAACCGGCCTCGGGCGTTGCGCCCGGGTCAGGGTTGATGATCGAGTCGGCAATCGCAAAGAGCAGTTCCGTCTGCGACATGCCGCCTTCGGTCGCAGCCGATCCGTCTGCGTTGATAATGCCCGCCTCAATCCAGGCCTGTATCTTTTGCTGCGCATTGGCCGTATCCGTATCGGTGCGGTCTTGGGCGTCAAGCAGCGCATGATCGGTCTTAATGCTAACGGATCCCTCGGCCTTGATTAAGCCCACCGCCAAGTCCGTCGTTGTATTGCTAATCGTGACGTTCTTAGCGGAAGCATCAAAGCGCTGCGTGCCGTCAATCGTTGCCTTCTGCGTCAACTGATCAATGGTGATGTTGCCTTCGACTGAACTTAAGGCCAAATTCGTACCGGTAAGCTCATTTATCGAAAGATCGCCGCGGCTGATGACATCGACGTTGCTGCCGGCCGTTAAAGTCGACGCGGAGATTAATGCGCCTTGCTTAATCGCAGAAGCATCCAAATACAGGTCACCTGCGGCCTGAGCCTTCAGGGCAAGGTTGCCCGAATCGGCAATCTTGATAGCCGAGCTTTGCGTTCCGATTGAGCCGCCCGCTGTCAGGCTAATATCGGCTGCACCGTACAAGCCCGCAAAGCCGGAGTGGTTCAGGATATCCTGGCCGGCTTCAATGCTGACAGAGCCCTGCTCGGCCCGCAACGAGCCACCTAAGAGCACGGATTTATCCGAGGTCAAGCTGATGGTGTTATTGCCCGTCAAGGTTCCGACCTGCACGTCCTTATCGGCTTTGACCGTATAGGTAAGCAGATAGTTCGACGTGGTGGTCTGCGTAGCTTCACCGTAATGGGTGCCCGAGAAATGCAAAAAGTCGTGGTACTCGGTCCAGGTATGAATATCCCATTCACCTGCCGTAACGTTTTTATATTCACCCCAAGCCACGAAGTCACTATCGCTTGCACCGGTAGGCCTACCCATGGACCCCACGGTTCCGGCCGAGCTCATTTCTTCCTTTTCTTTTACCGTCGTATATTGGTTTTCCCAATGATCAGGGTCCATATCAATGGCACCCCACAGGTAAAAGTCTTCCGAATCGGACTTGGTCACAACATTGGTCGTACCCCAGCCTTCGGACCAAGCGTAAAGCAAACCGTCTTTGGGAGAATAGGCCGACCAGCCGGCCGTTTCGCTCACCGAACCGGATTCTCCGCTTACAAGCAAGTCATGGCTTTGGGTAACCAATGCCCCTGCCTCATTTTTCGTATACACCGTCACCAAGGCGTCGCGATTGGCATCACGGAACGCGGTATCGGTAATGGTGATGGAGCCCGCTAAATTACCGGTTTCGATGTTGCCCGTAAGCAAATCGTGGTTCCCGGCGTCCACGGTCACGCTCGCATGGCCGTCAGCCACGATGAGGTTTCCGCCGCCGGTGCTTGCTATTTGGCCGGTCAGGTAAATGTGTCCGCCCTGGGGCGTCACGTCATCGATCACCACCCGATCATTGAGCGGATCGTACCAGGCGCCGACCTGCCAGACGTACTCGCCCTTGGCATTTTGCTTATATCCGCCCTGCACAATCTGATAGCTTTGGCTCTTAACGTCAAAGGATTCAGGCGAACCCGCGTTTTGCCAGTTCTGCTTGATTTTTTCAATGCTTGCGGCCAGATCCTCGGCATTGATATCAAGGCCGTATTCGGCAAAACCGCTTTGCACGGTCCCGTTCAGATTGATCGTCTCGCCGGCAATGAAAATGTCGCCTCCGGCCACAATCGCCCCATGCTGGACTTGATTAGCCTGGTACTGGCTGCCCGACCAAACATTTTCCGTTGTGTTGCCTTTATTGACAAAATTGTCCTTCCAATTTTGGCTAACAGAGCCGGAAGCTGAGGCCCATTCCTTTTCTACGCTTCCTTCGCCCGAGACGTTAAAGATGCCGTCCGTATAGGATTGCATCACTGAGCCTGTTGCGCCCATCGTCACGCTACCGGCAGCGCTCACCGTGGCATCGCTTTCAAGCGTGATGTCACCCTTGACGTTAATCGTCACATTGCCGGCACGGTTGCCGATGAGGCCGTTAACCACCAACGAGGTATCCGGCACAATCGTCTTGGTTGCGGTCTTCCCGTCTTGAGTCTGGCCCGTGACGGTCAACGATCCGTTATATGCTGACGTAACCGACATCGTCGGATCTTTCGCATCGGCTTGGGAAACCAATGTCCCGGCAAAGCCGTTGAGCGTTCCCACCGATTGGTCGTTGAGCGTCACCGCCCCGCCCTTTTCGTCAATGTAGACATTTTCCAGATGCAAGACGAGGTTGGACTCATTCGTAATATTGATGTGATCGGCCGCGTTAGCTTGAATCGTGGCACCCTGACTGCCTGTCACGGAGTCTGTCGTAAAGTTAATGTTGCCGCCTGAAATCACCAGGTCGCGAATCGATACATAGCCTCGCTCTTGCGAGCCCGTGAGCTGCCATTGGCCCGAACTATCTTGGGTGGCGAAGCCTTTGTCGGCCATCATCTGCAGCAAATAGGCGTCTTCAGCCTTTAAGGCCACCATCATCGAACGGTTCTCATCGGTGGCATTCGCGCCGTATTCGGCCAAGATGCGCTGAATTTCCTGGTGCCGCTCCCAATAGACGTTAGCGATATCTTCAACGCCGACGCTGAATTGAGCCTCTTCACCCTCCTGCGTCACTTCCAGGGGCTTTTGGTTCCCCTCAGCCGTGATCGTGAAGTCGTTGCTCTCGGGCAAGTCAATACCGGAAATCGTGATATCGCTTGAAGTCGCAAAGCCGGCAATTAAGCTGCCGTTAACCGTTACCTTGTTGTTTTCGGTGAGACTGCCACTTTTCGTACCGTTCGCGCTGGAGGCAATCTCATAACGGTCGGCAGCCTGGCTATCGGTCGTCCAGTGGTAGTAGCGCGCCATTTCCGTGGTTTGCGTATCGCCGCTAAAAGCCACCACATCGATGTTATTGCGAGCGCTCACATCGCCATCAATATTGACGTGATTGTTAAGCGTCATCGGATCCGTGAGCTTGACATCCGCTCCGCTGATCAGGCCCTTGGCATAAGCGTGGGCATAACCGGTGAGCTTCAAATCGGCATTTTTGCCCGTGGCATCCCGCCCGGCAAAGAGCGCCATGTCGCCTGCCGAAAACACTTCCGCGCCTTGGGCAACGTCAACCGTATCAGTCCGGGTGAGGGTGAGATTTACGTGCGCACCGGCGCCGCCCGCCAAGCCCCCTTGGAAATCACCGATCGCTTCGGCATGAATCGTCTCCTCGGCCGAGGCTGCTGCCGTGAGGGTCTTTTCAAGACCTGTCACCGAAACCGAGGCCTTATCAATGTCGATATGGTTGTTAGAGAGGATATTGTGCGTGTTGTAGGCGGTGGCGCCGTTGACCACACCGGCAGTCCTTGAGCGCGTCCTCAAGTCCGTATGGCGTACGGTCTTGGCTTCGAGCACCATGTCATCGGCGGACTCTACCCGGGCGCCATCGGCCACTTGCACGGTATTGGTATTGTTTTCTGTGTTATTGAGCGAAATTTCCGAACCCGCAGCAAGGCCGTACACGCCGGAATCCACGACGTAGTAGCCGTCGGCAGAATGCAAGTCCGAATTGGTGGAAGCTCGGGCGGTTAATTTTCCGTCGGCTACAACCGTTGCGTTTTTATCAAATAAGACGCTTGCAGTAGTCGTGTTGCTGTTATTGAGCAATGCCCCGCTTGATCCGATGCCGGTTCCCAATGTGTTATCGGCCTTAAAGCCCGCATTGATAATATTTTCCGCCGCCAAATAAAGATCCTCATCTGCATGCAGCTCACCCTTGACCGTCATCGTCGTTTGGGCCGTATTAAAGTGATTCGTTGTTGCCGGGCTTGCACCTTCAGTAGCCGCCCCTGTTGAGAGGATGCCGCCACCCGCACTTTCGCTTGTCAGTGTCGAGTAATCCGCATTAATAGCGTTTGCCGTCAGGGCCTTGAGCAATCCGAGATCGTTTAAAAGCGTCGTAACCTGTACGCCGTGATTCACCTCAGCTTTGTTATTACCCGAATTAAGAAGACCGCCGGAACCGGTGTCAGCTAAAACGTCATAGCGCACATAAGCCGAACTTAAAAGGTTCACATTGTTGGAGGCAGAATAGTCTCCGCCTTCAACCGTGAGATTAACCCCATACGTATTGTTCACAGTGGCTTCATTAAATAGGAACGTGCCTACGACTGATCCGCCGTAAGACTCGGTGGTGGCGTTAAGCCGCATGGCTTCGCTATCATTGCTGCCCTGAATGCCGCCCGCAGCCGTCACATTGACTCGGTCGTTAGCAAAAGTACTCCCTTTAATCGTAACGTCAGTCGAACCCGTTTTATCAATCGTTGCTTGGGCAACCCCTACGTTACTAATGACTGATGCGCTTACGCCAAACGAATGGGCAAAAGACTGCGTCTCATCGTTAGCCTTAACCGTAAAGTCAGACTCGGTCACGGATTCTTGTCCATCGCCCGCCTCGCCGGCAATACCGCCATGGGTAACGCCATCTACCGTGATCCGGACTGATCCCGAATCATGGATACGAGCCAAGCCGCCGGCACCATTGATAACACCGGCCTGGCCGACGGCAGCCGTTGCTGTGAGCGACTGAGCCCGAATGCCTTCAAGGGCAATGTTGCCGTAGAGATCGCCGCCCACCGCATCAACGAGCACGCTGCTCGTATCTCGCAAATCGCCCACAATGCCGCCGCCCGTGATGCCGCCTGCGATAATCCCAATGCCGTTTACAACATTATCGGACTCGTTCTTGCCGATGACGTGAAGCGTGCTGTTATCGGACTGCGTTGTAAGCGTTGAATGGTTAAGCTGCACCTGCGCTTGTCCGTTAATAGCCGCATCGGCGTAAGCGGCCGTACCGCTAGCCAAAGTCACGCTGGCTTGATAAATATCGAGTTGGTTGTGCCCTCCGATCAAGGAGGCAATCGTGCCGCCCGCCTTCGTCTGGATTTCCGAGCCGGCAATGGTCACATGGGCATTGTGATTAAGCCTAAGCGTCCCCACGGAGGCTGCAATGGTCGCCCCTCCGATTTCACCGCCGCCCACCGTCATCTCAATACCGGCGTCGCTCGCGCGATCCTCTTCGGCCGTAATGGAAACCGTATCGGCTTGAATTTTCGTCCCCGAGACCGTGACGGTTGTTCCTGCCGCCGTGGAAGCCGCCTCCGTTGCCGTGGCGGCCGAATGAATAATTAAGCTCTTATCGGTATCACTGAGATAATCTTCGCCTGCCGTGAGAAGGCTACCTAAAATCCCGGGGTTGCTTTCCGAGGAAGCTGAGCCGTACTCATCCACATAGCCGTTAACCTCCGAACCGATGCCTTTAAGGTCCTCATTGTCCCAATACGAGTCTTCGGTTTCGCCGGGTTCGACATAGTCCCCGATAAAGTTGGCTAAAACATTGGCTTGAATCGTGCCGATGGCCCCGCTCACCGTCACGCTCGTTTGATCAATAAAGTGGTCTTGGTAAGCTTTAAGTGTTAAGTCATGGGCGTTAATCGTTGAGGCATTCACCGCCAAATTCGCGTCGCCGTAGTAGCGGTTGACAACCACCATGGCTTCTACGTTACCGAAAGCGGCCCCGGAGACGCCTACAATCGTTGAATCAAAATTTTCGGTGTTGCCCGACAAAATGCTCACATCCGGATTTTTCCCGTCCAGCCCCTCAATCACCGTTTGATCGAGCGTTGTTTGCGTTTGCCCCTCAAGCGTATTGACGGCCACGTAGGTGCCCAGCGAGCCATAAATGGAACCGGCCACATTCACATCGACAAAACTCCAATCGCTTCGTCGATGGGCGTTCAAATTGACCTCATCGGTTAACGAGAGGCGACTTTGGTTCAGAAGACTGTTCACACCATTATCGGCGTAATTGACCGATACGCTCACCGTACCGGCACCGTACATCGCTCCGGCCGCATTCAGCCCCATCGTTGTCAGGCGTCCGAGGTAGTCGGCATTTTGGTTATAAACGGAACCCGAAATCGCCCCCACATCATGAACGTTCGTTGTGACGTCCGAAAGCTCGCGGGTCACGTTAACAAGCGCACCCACGGCAAAGTTGGCGGCACCTCCGCCATTGATCGCCAAGCCGGAAACCCCTTCCTTAGCTTGTGCCGCAATGGTAATTTCTCCCTTTTGTGCAGAAATAGAGCCTTCCCCAACCTCCGTCTCGGTGGTATGTTCAGTCGTCATAACATTGACCGAAATCGGAACGGAAGCGGTGGAAGCGCCTGCCACCGTGGTCGACACGGTATCGATATTGGCGTAGTCGCCCGAGAACACGTCGATGGATCCGGACGCACTTAAATCAGCATTATCAAGCTTCGTTTTCGTGCTGCCGCCGTGATAGGTGACGCTTACCGTACCGGCTCCGGCAGCGGTCGCCGCTCCTGAACCATTGATCACAAAGGTCTTATACGTTTCCGTGCTGCTTGCACCGATCGCCAACCCATTGACCGTTTCGGTAGCGCGTTTATCGACCAAGTTCGCCGCGACATCCACATCATTAACAATACCGTCGTTGATCGCGTCGTCTGCAACGCCTGTCGTCCAATTTCCGGTCGTGCTCGAAGCGCCGGTATGCGTCAAGTTTGAATCGGTTACCGTCGTTTCCGTCTTACCGTGCTTTTCGTTAACCGTCACGCTAAGAGCGGCAGAATACCCGGCCGATCCCGCCACATTGCCCGTATAAGCGCCGATCGTATCGTCGCTTTGCGCGTTAATGATGCCGTAGGCATCGACCGTGGCATTGAGGTCTTTCACATCAACCGTGGTGTCCGAATCGATGAGATTAATAGAAACGGAGCCCGAACCGGAGCCGGAACTGCCGATGCCGCCGCCGATACCGATCGTATCGATATCGTTGTCGGTCTTGGCTTGCAGCGACAGCGACTCGGCATGAAATTCTTCACCCTCGCTACCGCTCATCCCGGCCGTGGTCTCGTTGTCAATCCGATTAACGGCAATGCCTAAGCCGACCCCAGCCGTTTGACCGTAGGCCGCGACAATGCCCAAATTGTCAATATCGGCATCTTCCATAGCCAAAATATTGACGTTAACTAAGGCGCTCGGGGCTTGCGAACCTGATTGGGCGAGCTTAACGGTCTCGGAGACCAAATGATCAACCGTGGCATTGACATGGCGCTTGATTTCATTAACGCCTGCCGCGCCGCCCAAGCCGACCGAGCTCGCAGAACCGCCGGCCGAGAGCACCAAAGTGCTTACGCGATCCTTGCCTTCGGCTGTTACATTAAGGTCCGTAGCGACAGCCCCCTCTGCCGTATCCGCACTTCCCTTGACTGTTAATCCGTCAATGGTGACGGATGTCCCGGGACTATCGGCTCGACCGGAAATACTATAGCCCACCGCACCGGATATGCCGGCCCCGCTTGAGCCTGTATTGACAGCAATGTTGCCTGCCAATGTCCACGTTTCTGTGTCGTCTAACGCATGCAGCGTAGCGAAAATGACATTGTTAAGCGTTGAATGGTCGAACTCGATCGTTGCCGTATTTTTCACGCGATTGACCGCCACGGCTCCGCCGAAACTAAAGCCGCTGGAGACGGCGCCGTCAGCGGCCGCCGCCCAAGCATTGGCTTCATTTTGTGCCAGAACGTCAAGCGTACCGCCCGTCACATTAAGGCTATCCGCCCTGACTTGTGCGTCGTTATTAGTATTCATCACCACGACGGCACCGCCAATAGCAATCGTGCTTTCACCGCCGCCCACGCTCACGCCTACGTTGCCCGCCACATTCACGGTATCGGCGCTGTTGCCCGCCCGAATCGTATTTTCGGCAACATCAAGGGTCAGCTCTTCAGCCGTGGTTACCGACTGCTGGTTCACATTGGAAACCAACACGGAACCGGCCGCGCTAAAGTGCATGGCATTGGACCCGCCCGAGCCCGCCGCTCCGGCGACGACTCCGACGCTCACGACATTGGCTTCGCTTGAGCCGATAAAGGACGAGTCCGTGGCGCTTGTATCCGAGGTAATGTTCAGGCCGGCCGTATTCGTGGAAAAGACGTTGTCAATGTGGTTAACAAGCACGCCGGCAGCGCCGCTATTGTCTTCCGGCGCAATGCCTAACGAGAGCACCACGCTCGTTTGCAGCATGTTGGAACCGTCAAGGAACTCTTTAAGCGTTTGAGCACTGCTGCTATCAGGGGTGTTGTCTTCGCTCGTGTCCGTGATAAGGCCCACATCTTCGTAATAGCTGAGATTGGTAAGTTCGGAGGCTGCCTCCGGGTACCACTGCACGTCGGAAATAGAGTCGAAATAGCTGTCTTCGGAATCATTGGTGTCGCGAGAAGCCACCTCTACGTGCGCATTAAGGCCCGTGAGCGTAATCGCGGCATTGCTTAGGCCGGCCGTCACGGTATTGGTAAAGTCGCTGCTCGCGGCCGCCCCCGAAAATCCGAGCGCGGAACTGCCCAAGGCCACCTGCGCCGACACAGCCGTCGTGACTTGCGTCAGGGAACTTAACGCTCGCACATCCACCGTTTGGGCCCCATTTAAGGTGGCTTCCGACAGGGTCGAGGTAATCGTATTGTCCAAATCGGCAAGGGCAAAGATCAAACCGAAAGTAGCGTTTCTGCCGAAGCTAGACTCAGTGGTCAGTCCAAAGCCCGTGCCGCCCGTGACTTGCGTCTCCCCGCTCCAGGCTGCTTGGTCATAGGTAAAGTCAACCGCATTGTCATCGGTACCGGCACTGATACCGGAAACCGTAACCGCCGTTTCCGTATCGAGCCAATTAACGGAAACATTGCCATCGAAAGCCCAATTGCTTGTCTCATCGCCCCCTTTGGTAATGGAGGCAGCCAAACCTTCGGCAACGAGCGTACCGTCATTGATGGCATAGATATTGATGTCGGCAGTATTTTCACCGAAATGCAAACCGGTATGGGTACCGGTTAAGTCACCGGTAACGGATACCGTGGACTTGTACGAGCCCGTGTTGCCGGCTATGGCGCCGGCAATACTGACGCCGTTACTTGCATCGTTATGCTTTTTAATGAAATTAAGACCCGCGGCCCCGGCCCAAGCGCCGACCCATTTGTCGGTTACCGCTTCGATATCCGCCGTCTGGCTGTTGACCGTAAAGTGATCGACATCAATGGTCACGCCCGTTTCGGCATCAAAGTCATTCCAACCGGCGCTGCCGGCCAGCGCTAGCTGAAGGTGCTTGCCTTGTTGGGAATTGGCCGCTGAATTTTGCTCGCTCACCCCGGCGGAGGCGTTGGCTTGGCCGTTCGCGCCATTGTCGCCAAAGCGCTGATCATTGCTCTGGCCGTTTCCTGCCATTACGTCGGACGATGAGTTATTTTGGTCTTGGGTCGCAAAAATCTCATTTCTGAGCGTGCTCCCCCATTCCGTACTCTTTTCGGTTAACAGCTCGGACCATTGACCGATTTTTCCGCTTACTTTATCGCCCAAGCCGGAGAAGTAGTCTCCGACCGACTTAAAGAAGTCCAACACTTTTTGCAACTTGGAATCCGGATCGGGAATACTCGGATCGTCTTCGCCGCTCATTTCCGCGACAAGCGCCGCCCCGATCGCATTCATTGCCAGATTGGTGTTGGCGGTGACGGTGACGCTGCCGGCTGCAGCATATAAGCCGCCGTCCGTGCGCTCAAAGAGGCTTTGCCCGTCAAGAAGCTTATCGTTATCGCTAATGGATAACCGGTTGCCGAGACTTCCTAAATTGATGGCCACACCGGCGGCGATCCCTGTTGACGCACCGGAGCCGGTTCCCAGATCAATTGCGCCGGCAATGGTTTGGATGCTGTCGTCGCGCGAAGCGTTTAAAACAATGTCATTCGCCGTGATTTGTGCTTCGTCGTCAAATAAAAGCTCGTTGTTGGTATCGATGTCCGATAAACTCGCCAAGGCATCAAAGCCGAAGGATCCCTTGCTGATGTCCGCCGCGACGGCAATCGGCAAAGAAAAAACCGAATCGGTTGCAGAGACATTGACAATATTGGTCGCCGTAAGCGACGCCCCTTCACGAACCATCACTTGATTGTCAGTCGAAAGGGCTTGGTAAAGAAGCGTTCCGCCCACCGCATTGGCCTCAGTACTGCCCGGAATCGGAATACCGGCAATCGATCCGACGTGTCCGGCCAAAGTAAGCGACTCGTTGACCGAGCGGCCTGTAATCGTCACCGCACCGGCGGCCACATCCGTTGCATCGGGATCGGTACTGAGCGCCCCCTTTGCCGTAAGCGACGCACCTTTACCAATCGTCAGGGACGATTGCGTATCCTGGAGCAAAACGGCCACCGTGCCTGCAGCATCCCACGAGCCTTGGGCGCCAGATCCTGAGGCAGATACCGAGGTATTGAGATAGCTGGTGGGCTGCACAAAGGCAAAAAGGCTCACGCCGATATTGGCTAATTCCACGCCCGTTTCGGCTACCGGCGCCGCCAGCTTAAGAAATTCACCCGCAGCCGAGGCCAGTTCAGCAAGCGAAGTTCCCAACTGGCTGATTTTCTCGGTAAAGCTGCGCTTATCCGATGAAATTTCCCCAAAAGCCGCATCAACTTTATCGCATTGCTCTTGAAACTTTTTCCATTGGGCCTCAAAGGCTGAGTCTTTATCGTCATGGCTATGATAGATATCATTTAAAGCCTGTTTGGCTTTCTCAAATTCCGCCTTCATCGCCTCAAGCCGATGCCACTCGATCACGGCTTCATTTGTGACGGTGAGGTTGCCGTCATTGACCGTGAGCATGGCATTGTCGCCAATGGTCAAGTCCGAAGAAAGCGTGCTTTCGGCCTTGCCTGAGGTTTGCACAAGAAGCGCAAGCGAGCCCTGGAGGGCAGAATGATTACCGGAGGCATCGGCGGCATTGCTCACGCTCGAATTAGCCTTGAATTGATAGTCCCAGATCTCCGCCTTGGAACTGACATTGATTTTGTCCTGAGCCGTGAGCGACGCGTTGTCCAATCCGGCAAGGGCCGGATCCAGAACCAAATCGGAAGCCTGACCGCCGGTCACCACGGTAATGGCGCCGCCCACCTTCGCCGAAGGCGACGAATAGGAAGAATTCAATGCCCCCCATTTTTGGTTAAAGAGCGCATTCATGAAGTTGGTCGTCATGGCCGAGCCTGTTGCCGTGAGCCGGTCCATGAAGCCGCCGGAGGAAGCCGCGTTATTGGAAACTACCGAGTAGCTGTCGGTGTAATTCGAAGACAAAAGACTAATTTCTTTTGCGGTACCGCTGAGCCCCGTTTCAATGTCAAGGTGACTCCCGGTATTTAACTCCGTGTAGTTAAATGCAAGCCCCCCGTAGCTATTGCGCCCAGCCGAGGCTGAGGCTGATGTGCTCACGGAGTTGGTCTGCTCGGAGGTGGCGCTATAGTTGCCGCCCTGGATACTTAGCTGAGCGGTTTTAGTAATGTTGGCCGAACTTGATCCCTCGAAAACGCCCACCATGAGTGCCGTCATGATTCCGTCGGAATTAAAGGTTGTAGCTTTGGCAGTGAGCTCCGCATCGATATTATTGCGGCTTGCAACGGTTAAATCCTTGCCCGCAGACAGTTGCCCTGCGATATCCACGGTTGAGGTGCTGTCAATTAACCCCACAACCGCTGCTGCCGCCGGGATCTTATTGGAGGTGCTGCCTGAGAGATTAAATAGATCCAAAAGCTGGATTTTTGAAGTTGATGTGCCGATGGTCATTCGCGTATCGGCGTTTGCTTCGGTACTGAGGTTGCCGCCCGCGATAAGCTCTGCACCATTGGAAACCGTCACGTGGGCATTTGTCGTCAAGTCGCCGTAGGCTACGGCACCGTTAATCGGCGTGGCCATGCCGATCATTTCCAGCGAAACATTTTCCGCTAAGCGGATAAGATCGGAATCGTTAATTCGGTTTTCTGCCAACGCCTGCACCGTCAGGTCTTCGGCGGCTTCCAGTTTGCCGTTCACCGTAACTTCTGCCGTCACGGTAGCAATATTTTTATTGCCCGAAGTCGTAAAATGGCCCTCGTCCTTGTCGGCATCCAACGTTTTTTCAACGTCATAGGTTCCGTTGCCGGCCATGGCGGTTACCGTTAAATCCCCGCGAGACTTGACCGTACCGTCAACCGTAATTTCCGCCTTGATATTCGGGGCAACGGAAAAGGCCGATGTATCGGCTCGGGCTAAAAGCAAAATATCCCCCTCATCGCTGCCGGCATCGGGGACCAAAGAAAGCGAGCCCGTCAAGCCGCTTGACGTCACAAGGACATCATCTTTTTTAATGTTGACGAGATTCGAAAAATCGGTCACAGTGTTGTCAATCCGAGCGGCCTTGTCAACCTTTAGCTTGCCGGCGGCCAACGTCACCCGATTTCCGGCATTGATGCTGCCGGAAATCGTAATAATGGCATTGGGATTTAAGGGAACTTCCCCTTGGCGCAAATTCTGATAGGCCGTCTGTGTCAGATTGAGCATGTGGCCGCTGGAGCTGACTTCACTTAACTTGTCATAAGTGTCTTGATCGGGTGCAACCGCGGTAAAGCTGCCCGCATTGATGACTCCCGTGCTGCCGACAGTCATGCCGCCGGGCGAAACAAAGGTCAAATTACCCCCAATGCCGCTATCTTTGACTGCGTTGACCGTCCCATCGACTTTGATCGTATTGTTGACGAAATTGACCAAATCGTTGGAGCCGGCCGCAAAATGCAAGTTGGCGATGTGCTCGGCCTTGAGTTCAAAGTCAGAGAACTTGTTGATGCCGATATTCGCATCGGTTTTATAGTCCGTTGTAATGTTGTGGACCTTACCGCTCGAATCGACTTGAACTTGGGTGTGGCTCCAAGAAGAGTCTACTTTAATGTTCGTATTGGTTACGGTTGAGGCCGCCCACAAAGGCGGGGCCGCCAAAAGGACCGAACCAACCACAGCGCCGAGAGCGACCCCAGCCGTGCGGTCCACGACAGAGCGCACTTTCCCTTTTTTGCGGGTTTTCTTAGCTTCATCCGTGACCACGTGACATTCACGCGACCGGTTCCAAAGTACCTTATAGATCTTGTTCATCGCCAACCTTTCATTTATATGGCATACCGAAAGCGGTGAAACCCCAGCCGTTTCGGCATTGAGAATTTGTTACCAAACGATTGTGGCCGTGAGATCGGCCCGAGCGGAACTGACGTGCCCGGCCTCGCCCACGTCTTTATAAAGCGGCACCGAGCCCACCACTTCAAGGCTTGCTCCTTTAAAGAGCGGCCATCGCAACCCCAACCCCGCGCTTGCAAGGCGCTTGGCCGAATAAGAATTGAGCCCGGAGAGCCTGCCGTAATCGAAGAAACCGTAAAGCTCGGTCTCCGCCGGCCCGAGGAAATTCCAGCCGGCTTGCGCATTCAGGTAAAAGCCGTTTTCAGCCGAAATCAAGTCATTGTCGTAGCCTCGAACGCCGCTCACATGCCCGAGGTAGAAATAATCGGCCGTCATCATTTCATCGCCGGCCAGCTTGGCCTGCCATGCGGCCGAAAAAGAAACCTTTACGTCCTCGGCGAGGTTATGCTGCATGAGCAGATTGCCTTTGTAAAAACGATACTTTCGGTCATTGTTGACAAAGACATTATCCTCGGCATCGGCCGCCACTAAGGCATTGTTGAGATAAAAAAGCGAATTCGACGCTAGATAAATAGTTTCCAAACCGAAGCTGTAAGTGGCAATTTCCGTGTCATTCATGCGGATATCGGTAAACACGTCCGTTTGGGATTCTCGGCGAGTGTATTCGACAAATGCCGTCCACTTGGCGTTGTTGCTCACATACACCGGATGGTCAAGCCTCACGTTCCAGAGCAATGAATCGCCGGTAATATCCAAGACCTCGGACGGCCCGCTCACAATCTCCACTTTGCCGTAGGAAAGCGCCCCCGTCAGCCTGGTTCCCTTTGCCGTTAACGGCAAAGCATAGCTTGCCATGACACTTTTACTGCCTTGGCTGACAACACCCAAAAGCGTAGCGGCATCGCGCCGCCCGAAGACGCTTCGGTTAGTGACAGAAGCTCCCAAGCGGGGACGCCCCGTTGATTTGGTGCCGACCGTATCGGCAAAAATCGCCCCCGTCCAATTCGCCGGTTCATGCACGCCGATAGCATAACTGGTCGTCTCCTCCCGGCTCCCCGGACGGATATCGACCGTTAGCAAAACATCATTGGTCATGTTGAATTCGACCAGATCGTCGTACATCTGCGCATAATTGGCCACTTTGCCCTTTTCAAAATCAAATGCGCTAAATATGTAGGAGGCACTGGTGTGCTTGGCCCCTTGCACGGTAACCTCGTCGGTTTTTCCTTCGATCAACGAAATATGCAAGACGCCGTCTTGAATGCGCTGAGGCTTGAGCACCGCCATGCAAACGGCATAGCCCTTTTCGTGATAGAGCGCATTAATGGCATTTAAGATTTGAGAAAGATCCGCGGCCGAGATGGTTTTGCCGATCCAGGGCGAAACGGCTTTGAGAATTTCCTGCTCGGTTAAAACCGTGCTTTTGTCATGAGTAATGCCGGAGAGGTGAAACTCAAAAGAGGCCTCACTCGAGGGCACGGAATGCAAAGGCACGCTCGCCGCTTCGGGCTGGGCCTTGAGCCTCATTTCATCAATTTCCGATTCAATACGACGTTGATCGAAGTCTTGCTGCAGTTGCTGCAAGTCCCGCTCGGCAGTACGCGGAACAGCAGGCACCGTCTGCGCCAAGACAAAACCGGAGCACCCGAGGGTAAGCACAAGAACTAAAAACCGCATAGGATCCCTTTCTCGAAAACACTACACCCCAAACAACGCCGAACAAGTCCAATATTACAACAAAATTCGATAAAGAAGTTGAGCTTATCTACTTATTTTTTAAGAGATTTTATTAGAGTATTTTTTAGCGCTTAGGGAGCGAGACTCCTGATGATACGGATTTTTCTAGCCAATTTAAATCCGAATGGACAGATCAAACCTTTTAAGCAAAATGACATGCCATGCTTGCTTAGGCCTTGCCGCCATAACTTGAAAAAAGTCTGACTTTCAAGGTCGCGATGGAATGCATGAGACAGAGCTAGCGGCGTGCAAATAAGACTCAATGCTATTCTTCAAACAAAACCAGCGTACAAAAGCCGATCTTTCACAAAAAAGTTTCAATCTAAAACAAAATCATTGTAACTTTGAGCCTTTCTCTGTATTTTCCTGCTTAACATCGCCGAAAGTAGCAAGACCGACAAGAATTTCCGGATGGTTAGCCAAACACTTTTGAAGTTTCGGCAAAACAATTTCTTGAATGCCCCGAACAAAAACATCACGTACTTTATACAACCACGGCAACGGATAGTCGGAGCGCGCATACGCATAAATGGATCGACACGATAAAGGTGAAGGCATAGGAAAGATCGCTAGCCGCTCGAACATGTCTTCTCCCTCAGCGAGCAGTGCCGACGGCTGACAAACACCACAAGCCATCCCGGATTCGACCAAGGAAAATACCAAGCGGTTACTATCAACTTCAATACGACTAGGAACTATTCCCATGTTTTCATAGAAAAAAGCTTCCGTTTGATGGCTTGTTGATGTGTTGGCTGTGTAATGCGCAAATGGTAACCCAATCAAACGCATTGACTCCCACGTCCAATAATTTCTTTTCCTTCCTATTTCTTTTGGCAAAAGGAGGATATAGGGTTCAGAAAAAACAAAAACTTTAAGAAACTTATCTTCTGCAAGAGTGTGGTCACTTGCAACAACGACATCCACTCTACCCATGATTAACTTATCCAAAAGATCATTGGTGACTCCGGATTGCAGATGTACCTTTGAAAAGTTTTTCAAAATGTCTTTAAAGAAAAAAGCAGAGAGGTTGAAAATCATGCTCTCCACTGCGCCAATTTTAAGGACGGGCTTATAAAGATTGCGTTTCTGCAAACTGGTAATCGTCTGCTCCAAACTAGAACGCTGCGCTTGAATTTCTGACCGAAGGATAATCGCCTCGGGAGTCAACTGTAAGGGTCTAACCCCTTGGACGAACAAATCAAAACCCAACTGCTTTTGTAATATTGCAATTTGCTGGGATACCGCACTTTGCGTCACACCGAGCGTTTTTGCCGCTAGGGTATAACTCTTCTGAGAAGCTACTGCCAAGAATACTTCAAAAGGTCTAGCAAAAAGTAAACCCGCCTCTTTTTTCCCCATGGCCGCACCTTTCCTCCATAAAAAGAAATGATAGTCTTAATTAGTCTAACACTATAAATCTAGCAACCTAATACCGAATTTCCCGAGAATGAGGAGTGAACTTGTAGTAAATACGGAGTGCAAATGCTACTAGATAAGTTGTCACTTACTGAATTTTGCGACGAACTTGCTTCCAAGTCTCCTGCGCCCGGAGGGGGAAGTGTAGCTGCCTTATCGGCGGCGCTGGCAGCTAGCTTGGGATCTATGGTGGCTGAACTCACCATTCAGAAAAAAGGCTATGAAGGCGTCCAGGATCAAATGCTTAGCATCGCAAAGCAGTCCAAGCTCCTTCAGGAACGCTTTATCCGGGCCATCGATGAAGATGCCCAAAGCTTCAATGATTTTCTGGCTGCCTCTCGCCTGCCGAAAATAAGCAACGAGGACAAACAAATTCGATTTAAACGAATGCAAGAAGCTTTACAGCATGCTTGCGAAGTCCCGTACGGGGTCGCCCAGGATGCCATGACTCTATTCGCCATAGCTAACGAGTTAATAAACAAAGCTAACCGCAACGCGAGCTCCGATGCGGCTGTTTGTGCGATAGAGGCTAGAGCTGCAGTTTTAGCTGCCGTGCTTAATGCTCGCATCAACCTTGCGAGCGTAAAGGACCCTCTCTACGTGCAAGAGATGGAGAAAAAATTAAATTACTTGGAAGCGCAAGCGAATGTTTTAGAGAGTGAAATCCTTAAAAAATCATCGCTGAGCTAACTATCAAGAGGAGAGAAAAATGTCGAAGATAGTCGAGTGCATTCCTAATTTTAGTGAAGGCCGAAATCACGAAGTAATTGATGCCATTGCAAAAGCAGCATCCGAAGTTGAAGGCGCAAAACTTATCAATGTCAATGTAGAACCAAGCTACAACCGCTGTGTATTAACTATCATCGGTGAACCTCAGGCTGTCATTGAGGCTACGTTCAGAGCTTGTGCCAAAGCGGTAGAGCTAATTGATATGAATAAGCATAAGGGCGAACACCCAAGAATCGGGGCTATTGACGCCTCCCCCTTCGTCCCGGTGCGCGATGTTACAATTGAAGAATGCGTTGAATACGCCAATCAGCTCGGTGCACGCGTGGCCAAAGAACTGAAAGTCCCGGTATACCTTTATGAAAAAGCCGCCCGCTCTCCTGAACGTGTGAAACTTCAAAATATTCGTCATCCGGAATATGAAGGGTTAAAAGAACTAATCGGACGGCCGGAGTGGAAACCTGACTTTGGCGAACCGGCCATGCATCCAACAGCCGGTGCCATGCCCTTGGGTGTTCGAGGACCTCTTGTGGCCTTTAACATTTCACTGGGAACTTCAGATGTAAAAATTGCCAAAAAGATTGCCCAAAGTTTCCGTGAAGCAAAAGGTGGCTACCAAGATGCTCGCGCTATCGGTGTTTACGTAGCGGAACGAAACATTGTTCAAGTGAGTTGCATGATCAATTATCAAGTAGTACCACTTTACCGAATCATTGAAATGGTTAGAAGTGAAGCCAAGCGCTATGGCGTACCAGTCATTGGAACGGATGTATGCGGCATGATTTCGCGCGAAGCGCTTATGGACTGCTGTGAATACTATATGCAGCTGGAAAATTTTGATCGGCATGCCCAAGTTTTAGAAGAATTCGTTTAAATACATAAACTGTTCTTTGAGGACGGGCTTCTTACCCGTCCTTTTTCTTCGTTAAGTGCTCTGCCTTGCCTATTAGTAAAACGCAGTACCTAAGCCGCAATGCGCTTTTCCCAACAATGGCAACGATGACAGCGTATCTATCCACCGCGTTAACTGCAGCCAAAGTCAAAAACCATGAAAGGATAATGAATCCTTACTTACCCACTCCGTTGGGCCGGTTCTTTTTCCCTGAAGCACACTTTTTCGAGATAAAGTTCAACAGGGCGTCATGCCAACGATTCGGTTTACCGACAAAAACGCTTAAAAATTTTGCTTCGGGCACTTTAAGTATTTCTGCACTTTTGGGAAGAATTTTCAAAAGGGCTTTACGTTGAGCAGAATGAATATAGTTATCACGGCCAGGGAACACCATTAAAACCGGAACTTTGACAAAGGGGAGAATAGCCGATGGCTCAGGCGCGCTGCACTTGAGACACGAAGCGGCGAAATCACCGATTACCGGCCCCCAGCGATCCTTTATCCATCCCTTACGACTTGCATAAGCCGACTCCAAAATGAGGCCAGCCACTTTATCCTCATGACGTTTGTAAAGTTGCAACGCTACGTCACAGCCGATCCCTTGAGCAAAAAATATCAATTTATCCTGCTTGAAACGCGTTGCTACCCATTTAAAAACGCATTCAGCATCATTGGCTAAACCGTTAAAAGATGGCTTCCCTTCACTACCCCCGAATCCGCTGTAATCAAACATGATGACACGATACCCCTTTCGACAGAGGCAGCTGACTTGGGGAAGATGAAACTGCAGGTTATAGTGGGCTGATTCAAAAAAAAGAACCGTTCCTTTAACTTCGACATCAATAGGTTTCAGCAACACCCCTTCGATGGACAGATCTGAGCTATTTTTTACTTTAAAAGGCTCCCCTATCATGCCGAAGTGCTGGGGGCGCCAATAATTTCTATGGTCGTTTTTAAATAGGATGCCTTCAATGAATTCAGAGAGAAATGACATGAATACCTCTTACTCAAAGAGGGTCACTCCGAACCAGAGTTGACCCTCTTCTCAATCACCAAGTGTTAATGAATCCTTAGATCACTTCTACCATCAACACACCGACTGCAACTGAGATAACTACCATAAGTAGCCCCGGAACCTGCATTGAATGGTTAAAGACAAATTTACCAATCTTTGTCGTACCGGATCGGTCCATACCGACTGCCGCCAAAGCAGGACCCGAAGTCGGCAAAACAAACAAGCAGTTAACAGCCGGGAACATGGCAACCAACATCATGGGAGAAATGCCTAAAGCGAACCCTAACGGCATAATGGCTCGGGTTGTTGCACCTTGGCTTGACAGCAAAGCCGACATGATTGCCAAAACAAAGGCAAAGAGTACAGGAGCGCTTTCAGCCAAACCACCGGCAACTTGCATGAAAACTTCCCGGTTCGCATTGATGAAAGAGTCAGACATCCAAGCCACACCGAAAACAGCGGCTAACGAAATAACGCCTGCGTGCAATACGGGACTACCGGCTACTTTAGCCATATCAGGCTTGCAGAAGAAGCACATTACGGCACCGGCAGCCAGCATGACGGCTTCAATCACTAAGCTCATGCTAATCGAACCTTTGTCGCCCAAAGTACGCAACTCAGGGAAAAAGCCCGTAACCACAATGACGATGATTCCCAAGAAGAAGATTGCCACTGACCAACCTGCTTCTTTAGGCAAGGGGCGGTCATCGAGCTTCTGGGGAGGTTGTACCTGACCGGCGGCAACCCTGGCTAAATATTCAGGATCATCCTTAAGTTCTTTGCCCTTATTCATGCAAATCAACGAGGAGAGAACAACACCGATCAAGCAGGACGGGAATGTGATCATCAAAATCGTACCCAAACCGATTTCGGGGAAACCATTCTGGGCCATTAAGCCAATCATGGCTGCGGTAGCAGCAGAAATCGGGCAAGCAGTAATACCCACTTGGCCCGCAACGGCAGCCCCAGCCATAGCACGTTCGGGGCGAACTTGAGCGTTATAAGACACCTCATAAATCACGGGCAAAATCGCATACACTGCATTACCGGTACCGGCAAAGAATGTAAGGAAGAAGCTAACGACCGGTGCTACCACTGCAACATATTTCGGTTTTTTCCGAATGATTTTAGCTGCAAAGCGGACCAAAATGTCCAATCCACCCACGGCCTCCATGCACCCTGCGCACAGGCAGACTGCCAAAATGATTAGCATCACGTCAATAGGAGGCGAGGTCGGCATAATACCGAAAATCGCTGTGAGCAATACCAAACCGAAGCCGCCCCAGAACCCTAGAGCAACTCCACCGAATCGGACGCCTAAAATAATGGCGCCGAAAACGATTACAAACTCAATAAAAGTCAGCATAGATATAACTGTTGAACGTCCGCCAATAGCTCCGTCCAATGCCTCTTATCGTTAGTCTTAAACATCACCTAAAGTAGGCGACCCCCAGTTCACCCAATCGGCATAAGCCGCAAGATAAAGAGCAAACCCGCAAATCCTCATCTCAATGCATACACACTTCATGATGAGATAAAAAAATTGTCCCAGCCTAACGTCGCATCGGGCATCTAACATAAAATAAAATTATGATGTAATAAATATTTACTAATATTTATTTGAAACCATAATTGACAAAATTAAGATATTCTTTGCAGATTTGGGGTTTTGTTTTCAAATAATTCTGCTTTAATTTCAAAATATTAATCATCATGTTCGATTGATCTTTAAGAACTTGCCAGAAAAAACAATTTGATTTTCTTTAAAATTTTTTCTAATTATTAGAAAAATTCTGAATCCAATTAAGCCTACTGATCACTGTTTCTAATTTCGCCCATTAAAATTATTTATAGAAAAAGACTCGATCAAAGAATTCAACAAGAATGGCTTTCGTAGGGTCTTGGTATCAGAGGATAACGAACCCGATCACTTTACTAGTCCTTATGGAGATCGCTATGTCTGAAAAGATTCATCGCGGCAAGATTAAAACACCGCCTGATCCTCTAGTCGTGAAATATTTGATTGAACCGGCCATTAAAAGCGACATCAAATATCGTTATCAGGCTTTTTTGGATTGCAATAAAGCCCACGTTTTGATGCTGGCTAAACAGGGAATTGTTACCGAACCGGTTGCTGCAGCTATTTTGAAGGTTAACAATGAATTGGCTGCAATGGGCGATGGGCCGACTTTTGACGTTGATCCGGGCCGTGAAGACTTTTACTTCAACATTGAAGCATACCTCATTGAAAAAGTGGGTATTGAAATTGGCGGCCAACAACATACCGCCCGCTCAAGAAACGATCTTTACGCAACTTGCGCCCGGTTAGCCGTTCGCAAAGCGTACTTTGACATTTGTCATGTGTTCAATCAAATGCGCCAAGCGGTCATTGACGTGGCTGAAGCAAATAAAGACGCGGTATTTGCCGGGTATACACATATGCAACCCTCCGAGCCGATTACCTTTGCTCACTACTGCTCGGCCATTTTAAATGCCATGGAGCGTGACTATCGCCGTCTGGCACATTGCTTTGAAGGGCTAAATATCTGCCCGTTAGGCGGCGGTTCAATGGGCTCAACAACTTGGAATATTGATAGGGAATACACCTCCAAGTTATTGGGTTTTGATAAGCCCGTTGACAACTCGATTGACTGCGTTGCATCCCGCGACTTTACAACGGACATCCTTGCCGTGTTATCGCTTGCAGCCAACACTCTGAGCCGGCTCTGCCAGGACCTCTATGTCTGGGCCACACCGGACTACGGATACATTGAAGTCTCCGACAGCTGTGCCGTTTGCTCTTCCATCATGCCGCAAAAGAAGAATCCTTGGGTTCTCGAACACATCAAGGCAAAGGCCGCTCACGTTGAAGGAGCCTTTATGAGCTCCCTTAATGTATTGAAAAACGTCATCTACTCGCACAGTGAGGACACCTGCGGTGAATGCGCTAAGTATCTCTTTACCGGCATTGACGAAATGCGAGAAATGTGTGAATTGATGACCGTGAGTATCAAGGGCATTACCGTCAAGAAAGAACGCATGATCGAAACGGCGAAGGGCAATTTCTGCACCGTCACCGAGCTAGCTAATTACTTGGTTCGCCATGACAAGATTAGCTTCCGCATGGCTCATGACATTGTCGCCGAAGTTGTCGCTCACATGATCGAGCATAACAAGAAGGCTGACGAAATCGGTACTGATGTAGTTAACCCGATCTTCATGAAGCTCTTTGGACGCACTACGACGATGACCGACGAAGAAGTTCGCGCTGCATTAGATCCTAAGAAAATTGCGTACGCTAAAACTTGTATCGGCGGTACAGCCCCTGACGAAGTTCAACGCCAGTTGGACGGCCGTCAAGATGCGCTCAATCGTGATAACGCTGAGTTGGAAAGCCGTGAACAGGCTGTCGCCAAGGCAAAAGCCGATATGGAATGCGCCGTGTCCGAAATGATCGCTAAAGCGTAATTTTCAGACTTTCCGTCATCATTACGAGAACGCCCGATCAACGGGCGTTCTTTTTATTTTTTGGTCACCCACCGCCACTAAAACCTAAACGCCCTCCGGCATTATTCCCTATTGAAGAGACCAAAAAAGGCCCCGAGTCTTATACAGATCTCGGGGCGAACGATTGGTAGAGTCTACCAACCGGCTACCATGGGGAGGGGCTCTATGCTAAAGACTCTCAACCAAGGTGCTATGGAAACTTTCACTTAATAACATTTTTTTCTTTCTTCCATTGAGCAATGGCCGTTGCCATCTTCTCAGGATCGACAAGCAAGGCCGGATCCAGCAGCCAATCGGCTTCCTTTTGCGTCATGACTTGCATTTCCAGTACCGCTTGCTTTACCGTCAAACGATGCTCTGATGCATAGTGTGCAACTCGAACGCCTTCCTCATAGCCCAAAGTCTCACCAACGACAGTGGCTAGAGCCAATGTCTCTTCGGCTTCCTTATGGCAGCGCTCACGATTGGCCTCAATGCCAGAAATACATTTATCAATGAAAAGCGGAATGAAGTTAGTTAACAGATCAAACGATTCAAAAAGGTTTTTATACAGCGTCGGCGCCCAGCAGCTGATTTCCAGCTCACCTTGTTCGAAAGCCATGCTGATGACCATATCATTACCGATCGTCTGTTGAGCAACCTGGCAAGCCAATTCGGGAATAATCGGATTAATCTTGCCCGGCATAATAGAGCTTCCAGGACTTAACGCAGGAAGTGAGATCTCGCAGAAACCAGCCCTAGGACCGGAAGAAAGTAACCGCAAATCCTTAGCAATCTTGCTGATACCACTTGCAGCCTGCTTTACTGCAGCAGAGACCTTTACATAGAAATCATCATTCTGCATTCCATCGAAGAGATTGGATGCGCAAACAACCTTCTCACCTAACTCTTCAGACAAGATTCGGTAAAAAGCTTCCTTGTAACCAGGAGCTGCACCCATCCCAGTCCCAACGGCTGTCGCACCGACGATAAGAGTAAAGCATTCCTCACGCAAAGAAGCGACATTTTGCGCTTGCCGACGGCAAAATTCAGCGTAGCCGCTAAACTCTTGACCTAATGTCATCGGGACGGCATCCTGCAAACAAGTCCTCCCAACCTTCACAACATCTGCAAATTCCTTTGCCTTTTTATCAAAAGCTTCTGAAAGCGCCCACAATTGCGGTACTAATTTATCAATTGCGGGGTAAACGCAAAGATGCTCGGCAGAGGTCACAACATCATTCGTGGACTGCCCCATATTGACGTGTGTATTGGGATGGACCTTATCGTAGCCTTTGTGCTCAGTTAGGATTTCATTTGCCAAGTTAGCGAGGACCTCGTTTACATTCATGTTCACGCAGGTATACCCGCCTCCTTGAAACATATCTAGCGGGAATTGATCATCGTACTTGCCCGTGAGTACCAAATCAGCGGCTTGAGCAATGGCATCGGCAATCGTCGGGTTCAGTGCCCCGATTTCCTTATTGGCAAGAGCACTAGCCTTTTTCATATGTACGAGGCAACGGTGTAGATACGGATAGCGGATTACAGGCACACCCAAAAGTCCGGAAACCGACTGTACTCTTATAGTTTGAATTCCATAATAATTTTCGTCAGGGACATCCATTTCCCCCAGACAATCATGCTCTTTACGCATTTCCTCTCCTTCCAAACTGAGATCAATTGACGATGATTTACTATTTCACGTTCACGCCGTCTTGACTATCTTCATAAAAAAATATTGGAAATGCGATTAGTTTTCTTTATTGTTAAAGTACAGTCAGAGATCTCGACAGAATAGGATATTGTTGCCCCATCTTAGGCAAGATAATTTCGTTTACTGTCTGCTTTACATACTCAGCAATTTTTTCGGCCACTTGCGTATAAAAAGAGTTGGTGTAAAGCACATATGCAGTCCTTTTAGCTTGCAACATGGGAAGTTTATGCACACTCACCCGGGGCAAAAATTCTTTCGCAAGCCACAAGTTCAAGACGGGCATCACCGTCCATCCCTTACCCCCGGATACCAGGCTTAAAATCATTTGATTCGTATCCGCCTCAATAATGTGAGGTGAAAAAACGTTACACTGCCTCAAAACTCTTTCTACCTGGATAGCATCCAAGCTCGAATCGTTAAAACGTATTACCGGCACCTTGCGAATAAGCTGAATAACATCGGCCAGATGGTTTATGCGTCCAGAATATTCTTTAGGAGCAACAATTAAAAAGTCTTCCGAATGTAATGGTATGGAACGAATTTCCTTGTGCGTTGATAGAGGGTCTGTCACCAAGGCAATATCCAATTTTTTGTCTAAAAGGCGCCGACAGATGCCCGGAGTTCCAGAAGTATAGGCTGTGAGACTGCTCGTAATAGGAATCAACTTGTCAATAAAGTATGGAACGCAACAGATGCTCAATGAGTCCGATGAGCCCAAACGTAAATGGGGCATTTTCCCATGCATCGACTGTACAACCTCAGTGGTGAGATTTTCAACAGAGCTCAAAATCTCTTCTCCACGGCTTTGCAGAATCCTTCCAGCCGAAGTAAGCGAAAGAGGACGAGATGAACGATCAAAAAGCTCCACATCAAGAGCTTCTTCAAGCTTGTGAATGGCCGAGGAGATTGCCGGCTGCGTAATATCGAGGCGCTTTGCAGCCGCACTCATATTGCAATCCTGGCTAACTTCAAGGAAAACCTTCAGGCTAGAAAAATCAATGTCCGACTTCATCATAGGAGCACCCTCCTAAGGGACAATTTAAGAGAAGTGAACCCACACTCGTGAGAGCATTAATGATTTTATTATTTTCTATTAATTTTTTTAATACAGTTCTTCTTATACTATCGGATAGAAATGGCAATTATTCCTACGACCCCGCGCGTCTATGTGAGTCGATGCACACATTTTTCACCCAATTCCATCACTACGGCTCCTGCAACAGGTACTGGAGCCCTTGTTCTCACAATGTCTCCCTATGGCCAAGGAGTGCAAACTCATAGAACCCGAAATTTTTATTAACCTAAACGTACGGCTAAATCTCGCGATAAGTTCTATGTGAATGCATCTCCTCTCATGACATCATTAGGATTGAGCCTGAACCTTATTAAATATCCGAACCGCAACAGAAATGCCGGCAATCAACAGACAAAAACCGATCGACAGAGTGATTGTTGGCCATTGCATACGGAATATATGCCCATAGACGACAGAAAAAATTGTCTCAAACACCAAAAGCTGCCCCACCAATGCCGTGGGCAATTTTGCACTGCACATATTCCAAAGTGCAGTGGCAAGCCAGGAGCAGCAAACTCCGGCAAAAAGCATAATGACGAAATATCGTACCGGTGTAGGTCCCAGTAAGGACGGCATCTCCGGATCAAAAGCGTAAACCACGCAATAAAGCACCGCAGAGATGGGACAGAGGACTACGCACTGAGCACAAGTCCAAATAGTAGGATCAACCTTGGGGTGGTCCAGCAGCCAATCAGCATTGCGAATGGGGTACCAAGTCCACATGAGGGTTGAAATTAAACCACAGCCCAAACCCAAAAAGAAAGTTCCGGATGTCCCGCTATTGTTAGCTAAAAATTCCTCCAATTCAGTAAAGTTGATCATTACAAAGCCAACAAAAATACACAATAGGGGGATCACCAATGCCTTTAAATGAACAAAAGGCTTACCTTTTCTGCGTGAGCGCTCATTGGAAATTAGGGCTACTAAAACGGGCACTGCACCAAAACAAATACCCGCTACCGGAACGCCGGCATATTCGACTGAAAGCATCAAAAACCAAGCCTGTATTAGATTTCCGATCAATGTCAGCTTGACAGCAAAGATCCAATCTTGTTTTGTAATGCTTCTAAATTTTGGGAAAAAGACGATGATAAGAACTAGGGAAACCAGCCCCATGACAAAAGCACGGGCAATGGCAATATAAAGAGCATCGTATTCGGGCAGCAACACAGGCAATAGATAGGTTAGCCCCCAAAGCGCACAAGCGCTTAAACCATACAATACGCCGGCAAACATTAACCCCTCCAACATATAAAGCCGCACAGCAACTCCATTTGTAAAAGCATTTCGTTAAATGTGAAAACCACTATTTTGTTTTTTTATAAGCCCTAGAGACGTTCTTTATGGCGTTTGGCAATTTGGGCAGATTGAATAAAACTGAAGATGGGTACTTTTGAGCGAAGCTTGGCTTCGGCTTTAGATTGTCTTGCTAACCTTTGAAAAAGGACATTTATCATGAACGAAATGGAGAATCGCCGCGGAAAAATTAAAAATCCTCCTTCAGCCGAGGTCGTCCGTTGGATTATTCAACCAGGCATCGAAAGCGACCTGGATCACGCCTATCAATGCTACTTGGATGTCAACAAAGCTCACGTGCTCATGCTTGCAAAGCAAGGCATCATTAAAAAGAAAGTCGCAAAAGAAATACTCAAAGTTACCGATGAGATGGCGAATATGGGCGACAAACCCACATTCCCTATCGACCCCTCTCGAGAGGACACGTATTTCAATTTGGAGCATTACCTGATTACGCGAACTGGACTTGAAATCGGCGGCCAACAGCACACTGCTCGTTCAAGGAATGATCTCATTGCAACTGTCACGCGATTATCCACCAGAAAATATTACTTGTTTATCTGCAAACTCTTTAACGAGATGAGGCAAACGCTAATTGATCTTGCAGAAAACAATACCGATGCCGTCATGTCGGGCTACACACATTTGCAGCCTTCCGAACCGATCACATTTGCGCACTACTGTTCTGCCGTATTGTCCGCACTGGAGCGAGACTACCGCCGAATTAGCGCAGTCTATAAATCGTTAAATCTTTCTCCCTTGGGCGGCGGTTCCATGGGGTCTACTACTTTCAATATTGACCGGGAAATGACGAGTAGCTTATTAGGTTTTGATGAGCCTCTCGATAATTCCATTGATTGTGTTGGAAGTAGAGATTATGCAACTGAGCTTTTATCCGCTTTAGCTATGGCGGCAAACACCTTTAGTCGATTGTGTTTTGACCTTTATGTTTGGGCGACTCCTGACTATGGGTATGTTGAGGTTGATGACAGTTCCGCTGTGTGTTCATCCATCATGCCGCAAAAGAAGAATCCATGGACACTCGAGCATATTAAAGGCAAATGCGCCCACATCGAGGGCTTCTTCATTTCGGCCTTTAATGCACAAAAGAATACCCCATACACTCATAATCAAGATGTCAACGGCGAGTCCACCTATTTTCTCTGGACAGCAATGCGAGAAATGCAGGCAAGCATTGAGCTGCTGAGAAGTACGCTAAAAGGCATCACGTTGCATAAAGATCGCATGGTACAAACCGCAACAGGCAACTTTTGCACAGCAACAGAATTAGCAAACTATCTTGTGCGACATGACCAGATTTCATTTAGAGCCGCCCATGAGATCGTGGCAATGGTCGTTGACTACATGATTACGAACAACAAAAAAGCCAACGAAATCGGGAAGGCCGTAGTTGACGAAATCTTTATGAAGCTCTTTAACCGAAAGACAACAATGAGTGATCACGATATCCAAATGGCTTTAGACCCGGTATTGAACGCTCAGTCAAAAAAGGTCTTGGGCGGTACTGCTCCGGAAGAAGTCCTTCGTCAATTAGCGCGCCGCCAATCCAAACTCGCAATGGATAATGAAGAACTTTCTCAGAGACAGCACGCGTTGCAACAAGCCAAAGAACAATTGGAATCTCTGGTACAGATAGCCATTAAGGATTAGCCGCAAGCTGTCTTCATTAGCGTTAAGCGTAATGAAGGGATCTGTATCGGAACGATCTTCGATTTCGATCTTTGTGTTTCAAATTGGGCTTTGAAATGACTGCTAAGCAGGAATGGAAAAGCCCAATTGTTAACCTTTTACATGCAAGGCTTCTTATTTTGCTCTCAACCTCCAATTAGCAATGAAGGGGCTGTATCCTATGGCGGATATTAAAAATATAACCTACCTTAAATCGTTGTTTCCGACTGGTGTTTTATGCTTTCTGAGCTTATGTAAGACACACAGTTATACGCAAACGGCAAAGCAACTAAAGACCTCCCAGTCTTCCGTTTCAAGATCGATTATTGAGCTGGAGGAAGTTTTGGGATTTCAACTTGTTGAGCGACAAACTCGTCCCATTAAAATCACAAGATCCGGACTTTTGCTTGAGAAATCATTGTCAGAATGCCAAAACTCGCTTGAGCAAATGCTTTTATACATTCGTCAAAATAATCTCAGGCACATGCCGTTAAGGATTGGTCTTATTGAAAGCATGGCAGACTGCCTAACAGTCCCGCTTTTTCAACGGTTAAAAGGTGAATTTTCAAACGCTCTAGCCCTCACAGCGGTGAGCACCCGGCTTCTGGAACTTCTCGATGAAGAGAGAGTCGACTTTATTGTTTCATCGAACCCTTTCAGCTATCGAAACGACTTAAAAAGATTTTTTATTTTGCAAGAACCGTCAATCATTGTGACGTCGAAGTGCATCACTTTACCTCAGCCCTTGTCTTGGGAGCGACTTAAATTTATTGGCTTACCCCAAGTTTCATATGACAAAGATAACTCGGGAGCAGCCATAGAGCGTCGTCTTTTCAATGAAAACGGCCTAAATTTTATTCGACGCATCGAGGTCGATCTCAATATCCTTTTAATGCGTATGGTGGCAGAAAATATGGGCTGGGCATTAACTAGAGTTACAGCTTTGGTTCAATTCCCCGGCTACGCGCAAAATGTGAATGTTTACGAAATGCCCGATCCACTGGCTTCCAGAGAACTTTTTTTGATTTATAAAAATAATGCCTTCTCCGATATGGCAGAAAAAATTGCCCGCGAAATAAAAATACTGATTGTTGAAACTCTTATTCCTAGGATGCTCCATTGGGCTCCATGGATTAAACCTTATTTGATGATTCAGGGTAAATCTGCGTTAGACAGAGTGCCGGCATTTCCAAATGAGCGTCCGAGCAGAACTAGTACGGTGTTCTGATATTGGAAACGAGACTCAGGCACTCACGCTATTTTGAAGTTTCATCCATAAACACTTCCCGCTGACTAGAAGTTGTTATTTCGTTCTTTGCCCAAAAAAGTCGATAGCGCAATGCTTATCCAGTACCGCCCTCTTCTTTCGGGACAACCCAACGATAGTCACCCGACTTGAGGTCTCGCCCGCCCTAGGATTCGTCCCGGCACTAAGCGCAACTATTCCAATAAATTCTTTTTTCCCGCATACAAACGATTGTAAACAAGCGAATGAGGCGGCCCGAATTTCTTGAACCTCGTTTACTTAAGACACGTTCAAACGCACCTTAAAAGATGAGGTTCTTCTTAAAAATTAAGCTTTATCCCCCATGTTTTATCTCAAAAATGCATAAACCTTTTATTAAACATTGCAAGATGTTGAGTCTCTGAGTTTCTAGGGTTGGAATGTGAGAATGGGTCGTCTGATCTGTATCTCATCTACCCTTTCTCGGAGATATTAAATGAGTGTTATCTTACAAGCCATAGTGGTCTTCGGTGTGATTGCCATCGGTGCCCGCTATGCCGGTATCGGCCTCGGCATTTGGGGCGGTATCGGTTTGTTTACTCTGGTAACGGTTTTCGGTTTGGCTCCAACAACGGCTCCGGTCGATGTTCTATTGATCATGATCGCTGTTGCAACAGCAGCATCGGTGATGGATGCCGCAGGCGGAGTCGATTACATGGTGCGTATTGCAGAAAAAATCATTCGTGCCAATCCGAACCGTATTGTTTATGTGGCCCCCCTGGTGACATGGTTCTTTGCCTTCCTTGCCGGCACAGCCAATATTGCTCAATCCCTGATGCCCGTTATCTACGAAGTGGCCCACGGCGTTGGAATTCGTCCGGAGCGCGCCATGACGGCCTCCGGCGTTGCTGCTCAACAAGCCTTGGTAGCCAGCCCCGTAGCCGCTTGCACTGCTGCTTTGATTGGCTTGTACACTCAAAATGGCTATGACTTCGGTTTACAAACGATTTTGATGATCACGATTCCGGCCACATTGATCGCCGTGTTGGCTGTCTCGACCGTTATGTTGCGTTACGGTAAAGATTTGAAGGATGACCCTGAATATCAGGCTCGCTTAAAAGCCGGTCTGGTCAAAGCGGTTACCAGTCAATCCGAACGTCCGCCGCTTCCCAAGAAGGCGGGTTTGTCGGCCTTGCTTTTTGTGCTTTGTGTTGCCGGCGTGGTCGTGACAGGGATTTTCCCTGAATTGCGTACGCCGAACAACGGCAAGCCCATCAACATGGGTGTGTTCCTTCAGATCGGTATGTTTGTTGCTGCCGGTTTAATTTTGGTGATCTGCCGCCCGAAACTCTCCAACGCCATGTCGAGCTCCATCATGCGGGCCGGTATGACGGCCGTGATCACGGTGTTTGGCTTGTCTTGGATGTCCGATACGTTTATTTCGGCTCATAAAGCCGTATGGGTTGAGGAAATCGGCGGTTTAGTCCAGACGATGCCTTGGATCTTTGCCTTCGTGATTTTCTTCGGTTCGATGCTTTTGAACTCCCAAGCGGCAACGGTTCGCGCCGTGATGCCTTTGGGCTTTGCTCTCGGCATGCCCGCTCCGACGCTCTTGGGTCTGTACCCGGCCTGTAACGGCACGTCCTTCCTGCCGACTTCGGGTGTAGTGGTGTCGACGATCGCTTTTGACCAATCCGGTACGACTCACATTGGTAAATACGTGATCAACCACTCGTTCTTGGTTCCTTGCGTTACTGCAACGACGACCGCAACGGTTGCGGCCTATTTACTGACTTTTGTTATGTTCTAAGGAGAAACATCAATGTCTGAAAATAATAACCGCGGCCGCATCCGCAAAGCGATTGCTCCGGAAGTAGTTAAATATATTAATGATCCGGTCGCCAAGAGTGACTACGAGACCTCTTACTTCACTTATTTGACGATTAACCGCGCTCATGTTTTGATGCTTGAAAAGCAGGGCATCATTACAAAGGAAGTCTGCCAGGCGATCTTGAAAGCCACTCGTGAGATTGAAGCCAATCCGATCGCTCCGGACTTTAAGAAAGAATCGGGCATCGAAGACCTGTACACATCGCTTGAAAAACGCCTCATTAAGATGGTCGGTCTTGAAATCGGCGGCCAGCAACATACCGCTCGCTCTCGCAACGACTTGGGCGCAACGGTATTGCGCATGGATACCCGTGACTATTACCTCAAGCTTTGCGAGTTGTTCATTAAGACTCGCGAAACGTTGCTCAATGTGGCTCGCCAGAACTACGACGCCGTCTTCTCCGGCTACACGCATATGCAGCCGTCCGAACCGGTAACGCTTGCTCATTATCTGTCGGCCGTTTTAAACGGGCTCGAACGCGACTACCATCGTTTGGAAAATGCCTGGCAAGGGCTCAACATCTGCCCGTTGGGCGGCTGCTCCATGGGCTCTACCTCTTTTAACATTGACCGTACGATGACGGCTCGCTTATTAGGCTTTGATAAGCCGATGGCCAATTCCATCGACACCGTTGCGTCGCGTGACTACGCCGTGGAAATCACTTCAGCTCTAGCAATCGCTTCCGATACGTTATCTCGTTTGGCTTTTGACCTCTACATTTGGGCAACGCCCGAATACAGCTACATTGAGGTCGACGACAGCTGCGCGGTTTGCTCATCGATCATGCCGCAAAAGAAGAACGCCTTTACCCTGGAACATATCAAAGCACGCGCTGCCCATATGCACGGCTATCTGATGGCTATGCTTGCTTGCATGAAGACCATCATCTACTCGCATAGCAAAGATACGAGCGTTGAGGCAACGAAGAACCTGCGGGCGGCCATGCTCGAGATGGAAGGCGACTTTGTTCTCACGGAATTGACCGTACGTACGATGTCGGTTAAACGCAATGTGATGCTTGACCACGCACGGCGTAATTTCTGCACAGTCACGGAATTAGCTAACTACCTTGTTCGCCATGACAATATTTCGTTCCGTGAAGCCCACGAAATTATTGCAGCCGTCGTCGGCAATATGTATGAGCGCGGGTTGAGCTGCGCAGAAATTGACCGCCAGGCCATCAATGAAGTCAGTGTCCCGGCCTTTGGCTTTGAAACAAAACTGACCGACGAGCTTATCCGTGAAGCCCTTGATCCGGTCCGTATTGCCGAAGCCAAGAAGATTATCGGCGGCACGGCCAAGGAAGAAGTGACCCACCAGCTCGACATGATTGAAGAGCAGTTACTTAAAGACAAGGACGTTTGTGCTCAACGTCATGAGCATCTCGCCAAGGCCAAGGCCGAGTTGGATGCAATGACCGATGCCATGATCGCGGCTTAATGCCTTAAAAACCAGGTGTTATCGACGGAACCGCGGACATAGGCGCCTTCGGTTCCGTTTTCTTTATTTTTCTAAAAGGAGTGGACATGTCAGTAAGCGAAGAAGTGAAAATTACCGGCAAATCGCTCGAAAAGTTTCCCGATGTGATCAAGGTTTTTGCCTTGGTCAAAAAAGCCTATGCGTTGACGAATGCCCAATTCGGCTTCTTGCCTCAAGAGCTTGCCTGTTCGATTGCCCAACAGTGTGATCTTTTGGCGCAAAATCCCTCAACGCTAAAGGTTGAACTCTGGCAAAGTGATTTCACGCTTTTAAATACGCGTTTTGCCGCCTATGTTACAGAAAAAACCGGCATCGGTGCCGACAAAATCAACCTGCTGCAGTCTATTCAAGATATAAGCCAAACGGTGGAATCGATCGTCATTTATCGTAGGCTGAGTATCTTGATCGACGATGTTGCCTACTTGCAAAAAGCCTTGACGGAAAAAGCCAACGAATTTTCGAATGAAATTCGCCTCATGCGTACCCACGTCATGGAAAGTGCTGTCGGCACTTGGGGACAAACGTTCGGAGCGCTTGCCCTGTCAATTGACCGTGCTAGGCGCCATTTGATCTCTCATCGGGGTGAGTACAAGCAGGTGGTCTTGGGGCGAATGCTCTTTGGGGTAGCCATTAATGACTCCAATGTTTACACGAAAGCTCTTTTAGAGAGACTGTCTAAAGAACTCGGCATTGATCTCGAAGAACCGCATTCAGTGTATGAACCCGTTGCCAAGAGCGCTCTGATTAACGAAATGATGGGTAACGAAAAATTTATTTATCTTGCCGGCGATCTGAAAGCCTTGGCTATGATCAATGCCCGCATAGGTCACGGGTTCGTTATCTACGGTTCCGGGCCTCGAGCCGGCATAAGCGAGATCTCATTGCCGGCCATCGCTCCGGGCTCGACGATCATGCCCGGCAAGATTAACCCGAGCATGGCTCACTTAATGTTCCAAATTGCCGAATTCGTCTCTGTCAATGAGCAAATGGCGGCCTTTGCGTTCAATGAACTTGACTTTGACCTGACCCATCAGATGGGCGGGGCATTTATTACGATGATCGAAATGCTTGAAGCGCTCGGCAAGGGCTCCAGGCTGTTTGTCGACAAGTGTGTCAAGGGCTTTACCGTATTGTCTGACAACAATAAAGACCACGTACGTCATTCGCCGTCACTGGCGAACCTTGTTGAAGCCTTCAAGGGGCAGGATGCCGCTCAGAAAGTACGGCAACGCATGCACTCGGAAGGAATCGGTTGCAAAGAGGCCTGCATCAAAGAAGGTCTTTACAGCGAAAAAGAAGCCGGCTGCCTCTTCGATCTTAAGACGATGGCTTACTCGGGTATGGACCCCGAGAAGGTGGCTTTCTTTATGGGCTTAAAAAAGTAAAGGAGCACGAAGATGCGTATTGAACATGATGGTTTAGGCGAACTGAAGCTTCCCGATGAGGCCTATTACGGCAGCGTGGCAGAACGCCACCGTGTAGCCTTTGACGTCGGCCCCTTTACATTAGACGATTACGCCCCGTACATTAAAGCTGTTGCTTTGATCAAAATTGCGTGCGCACGGGCCAACGCCGAAATCGGCGCTTTAGACCCCCGGAAAGCAGAATGGATTGAAAAGGCGGCATGGGAAGTGGCTGAGGGAAAATTTGCCGGTAACTTTAATATCAATATTTTCCGAGGTTCGGGTACTCCGCTTAATGCGGCTGTCAATGAGGTGATCGCCCACCGCGCCAATGAAATGCTCACCGGGGACAAGACCCAAGGAGGCATTCATCCCAACACTCACGTGAATATGGCCCAATCGAGCAATGACGTTATTCCTTCGGCCAAGGATTTGGTGATTTATTGGGAGTTGGACAAGGTGATTGAGGCGGCCGGCCGTTTTGCCGAAGTCCTGCATGAGAAAGCGGTTGAATTTAAGGATGTCCTTAAGCTGGGCCGTACCGGTCTTCAAGACGCAGTGCCAATTACCATGGGCCAAGAGCTTGAAGGCTACTCTCACGGCATCTTTCGGATGCGCGATCGTTTGCTAACGGAGAGAGCCCGCTGGAACCACTCCTGCTTAGGCGGAACGGCTGTAGGAACCGGTATGGGTTGCATGCCGGGCTTTAGGGCTGTCATTCATAAGCATTTGTCGGCCGTTTTAGCTCGAAAGATGGAACCTGAGGAAAATCTTGTCGACGGCATGATGGCCTTGGACGGTTTAATTATTGTCCATGCTCACATCTTGGCCCTGTCGACGGAAATTTGGAAAGTCACTCGGGACTTAAGGATTATGTCGAGCGGAAAACGTACCGGTTTAAGGGAAATCCAACTTCCTTTACGCAACGACGACGAACCGGACTACGCAGAGCTGCTCATTACGACAACCAATCGAGTCAGTGCCAACAATTCGGGCGTGGTGCTGGGCGTTCAGTCCGGCTGGCTCAACTTAGGAAGCGCGTCGGGAATTCCGATTCGCTGCATCATCTCCAGCTGCGAAATGCTCGCTAATGCGATGAATCTTTTTGTCGATAAGATACTGGTGCACATCAAGGCCAATGCTGCTCACTGTGCGGAATTGGCTGAAAAATCCGCCTCACTTTCGACGATGATTTCAGCGATTTTTGGCTATGAGATCGGTACCAAAGTGGCACACTTTGCAATCGAACATGACCTGACTTGCAAGCAGGCTGCCTTGGAGCTGAGGGTTTTACCCGAGGCTGTCATCGAAGACTTGTTTGACATTCACAATTTGGTTGAAGCCGATCGTATGGAGGCTTTGTTCCACAAGTACGCTTCCTATCGAAATGTTTAGTCGCTAATACGGCATGTATGGCCGGGTGGCCCCAAGGGTCAGCCCGGCTGTTGTGCTGATTTGATACCCTCATCGGTGCTTTCTGTTTTTTCGGCTGAGTCATGAATCTACTTTCTTCTTTCATCGAATCGTTTTTCTTTCAGTGTGATAACCGTTCTTACTGGATCCCACAGCATTTTGGTCTAGCAGGAAAGTATTTTTTTGCTGAGGCAGCCGATAAGAAAAAACGCATTTCTGCGGGGCTTATTCGTCATCCGGATGTGCAGTCTGCACCGACGGTTTTGTACTTTTATGCCGGCTTGCGCAATTGGCAATTCAATCTACCGCAAATACTTTATTTGCTTCTGAGCGGCTACCAAGTTGTTGTCTTTGACTATGCCGGAGCCGGAGCTAGTGAAGGGCCTCTTAGCTTGGATGGGATGAGCGAGGATGCCCGGCTGGTCTTTGAGCATTCAAAGAAAAACCGAATATTCGAAGGCAAAATTTCTGTGTTTGCCCAAGGAGTAGGCTGTGACGCCGCCCTGCGTTTTTGCCTAACCTACCCCACAGAAGTATCTGCCCTTATTTTGGAATCACCCTATTACTCGCGAAAGGGGTGGTTGCAGGATCACTGGGGACCGATGGTAGGCGATTTTGCCGCATGGTCTTTAAAAACACATTCGCCTGAGCCCAAAGATATTATCCCGCAGCTTACTGTGCCAACCTTGGTCTTTTTCCCCGGGAAAAATTTGTATTTACCAGAAAAGCAAAAGCAACTCTTTATTGAACACGCCGGTGACAACGTGACAATCAACTTAGCACCTAAACGTGAATACTTATCCACTTTTGTTGGCAATTTTAATAAAGAGCAAGAGTGCGCCCTTAACTTTTTAAATAAAAACCAAACAGACACTGAATAAAGCCAAAGAACCAATTGATCGGATTAGAGTTATTTTTGCTCCTCGATCAAAATGTTGGGATTGCACCGACGACAAAGAGTAGCAATCTCCTCTGCTTCATTTTCAAATTCATTCATGCGATTGACAACATAAAACTTTAATTTGTCTTCCGAGTTAAAAATGGGGAGTTTGGCAATTTTCCCCTCGTAGTCAATGCCCGACAAAAGAGTTGAGGGGCGCGAAATGGCCCACCCGAGCCCCTCTTTAATCATTTCAACGAGTACAACATCACTATCAACTTCAAATAGGGATGGAAATTGCAAGTGTTGGCTTGCAAGAAAACGATCGTTTAGCCGACCCGCGCCGCTGTTGCCGGAAATGGAAATCATTGGAAGCCCGCAGTGCAGCAGTTCATCGAGAGTCCAATTTGCTCGAGTCGCTGCCAGTGTTTGAGGCAATAAAAGTACGGAGGGTTCCTCATAGACAAAACGACGAGTCAATCCTTTAATTTCATCAAAGGAGTCACAAATTAAGATCACATCGGCTTCGTGATCCAAAAGGCGCTTAACAAGGACATCACTGCTTCCAGTGAATTGAATAAATCTTGAAATTCTCCGTCCAAAAGACTCAGCGACTCTTGGAGCCACCAATCTTCTGGTACTCTCTGTGCAGCCAAAGCGTAATATTGGACGCAAAAAATTTTCTGATCTCAGTGTTTTTATCAAGGCCTCAATATTCGCTGCATTACGACGAATTTCATCATACAAGGCCACAGCTTCCGGAGTCGGACGGATAGGTCTTACGCGTCGATCAAAAAGAGTTATCCCAATCGTCTCCTCCAATTTTTGAATAATTTTGCTAAGAGCAGACTGCGAAATCCCTAAGCTTTTTGCGGCAAGCGAGAAATTCCTTCGATCATATAACACCAAAAAAGAGTTCCATGATTCACTCAAAGAATACATTCGATTGCTGTTTTTAATCGCACTTATACGCTGCAGCATCATGACTCCGTTATTGAGCTATTTTTTTGTTCCCGAAGGCTCCCCCCGCATAATAAAACAATAATGGAAATAAAAATTAAACCGATCCCTGTTAATCTCGTTGGACTAGAATCCTCATGCAACAGGAAAATACCCCAACAGGCCGCCCCCATAGGTTCGGCAAGACATAGTGTTGATGCAACGATAGGACTAATGTAACCCGTACCAGCTGTCAACAATGTGAAAGCCATGCCTGCAGTGACTATGCCAATTCCAAGGCAAACAAAAATTCCTCTCGGAGTAAGGGTCCATTGGATTGGGAAGAGGAAAAGAACTGGGAAAAGTACTAAAGCAATCGTTAGTAAAACCATCATTATTGACGCTTCCGGCCCAATCGTTTCTACAAGTTTGGGACTCGCGGTGATATAAGCTGCATACGTCAAGCCATCAAGAAGAAGAAGCCCAATGAAAAAGATTCGAGACAGATCCAAATCAAATCCGTTAATGCAAACGATCCCTCCAATGGCCATGGCTGTGGCAATGTACCACTCGATATGCGGCGACTTTTTAAAAACTAAACGTGCAATGACAGCAGCCCAAATGGGAGAGCTTCCTACCGAGATGATCGCCCCGGCGGAAACACCGATATAGTACATCCCTGAAAAAAAACAAAGCTGACCGATCAAGAGACAGGCGGAGCAAAACAAAAGTGTCTTAACCGGTAGGATACTGATTGATTTCGGAAGTTTATTAGTCACTACACACCAACACAGGAGAAAAAGTCCTCCTACCAACATTCTCGCTTCAGTTATCACGAAAGGGGTGGCACCATCAGGAGCTATCGCTTGCAATGTACCGCTAACGCTAAAGCAGAGAGCACTCAATAGGGTCAGTATGGCGCCTTTGCATGTGTTTGGCATTACTTTTTCTCCGGGAAAGGCTCCGAGGAAGCCGGCTCATTACCACCAGCCGAAAATATTTTGGAAATTTCCGTTTCCGGTAAAACGTGGAGAGCTAAGTATGCTTCCTTCACCGTACAGTCCCTCTCAATCGCAAGCTTCACGACTTCTTTCGCTTTTTGCTCGCCAATTTTATTTTTGACCAACAACACTAATGCTAAGGAGCGATTGACTAAATCAGAGCATCGCTTTTCGTTGGCAGTGATACCTTGGATGCAAAGATCGGCAAAACTAATCATCGTTCTTGCCAAAAGATCGGTGCTATTTATAAAACTTCTGAGGGGTACGAAAGAGGAGTTTCCGCCTTCTAGCCAACCCGATTTCATTGCCATGACAAGGCCCGTGTGGTTAGCGTCGACTTGATCAACGGTAGTAAAAACCATCTCGGCAATAACTGGATTGAGCTTTCCGGGCATGATTGATGATCCCGGGGCTACGGCAGGAACCGTAATCTCTTGTAAACCACCGCGAGGACCGCTACACATTAGACGAATATCATGCGCTACACGCCAAACCTGTACGGACACAGCCTGAGCAATTGCATGGCTCAACATGAGGCTATCATTGGCTATAAGGCGATCATTGAAATTCTCAGCCACTTGAACCGGCCACTGAAGCAATAGTGACAACTTTTGAGCTGCATGAGATGCATATACACGATTACTGTTATTCGTCGTTCCAATTTCGTCAGAGCCAATAAGGCTGACAATGGGACGGCTGTAGTCCTCTTTTAATCGTTCAAGCAAACGTTGCATACCGCTGGCGTAACCCAAAAATTGATCCCCCAGAGAAGTGGGTAGATAGTCACGCAATCCAAGGCGTCCTAGTTTCTCCACATTCTGAAAAGCTTTTGCTTTCTGTAGCAGTACTTCTGTAAAGTGTTCGGAAGCTAGTATTAGCTTTTTCAATCCGAGGTGCCGGACGATTTCACTAGCCGTGGCGGTACAAGCATTAACCGAAAGAGACAAATGCAACTCTTTCCTGCACATATCAAGATTTTCTTTTGGAATTTCTCTTAAAATCGCCGAATCGATTTCTGCATTCAGTACATCCTTACTGCCTCCGTAAATACATCCTGTGAACAAATCTTTTACCGAACTCGACATAAGGCGGTCACAAGCCTTGATTAGCGGCAATGCTTGTTCCTCATTGATTTTTCCCATTTCTAACCTGGCTTTTAACGCAGCTTTTTTTACCCAGAGAAACGCTTTAATCACATCTGCATAATCGCCGTATTTGAGGGATCCGACATTGAAAACATTGTTGGTTGCTGTGGATTTCATATTATTTACCCCTTTCCTTTAGCTAACTCAGTCGATGTGACGTAATTGACCGCAGCGCCTGAACATTTCTACCATTGCTTCTCGGTCAGTAAGTTTTTGAAGATCAAACAGTTCTTCAGCGACTTCTGGATTTAAGAGTTTGTCTTCCAAGGCAGCGGATTTACACGAAATGCCTTCCCTGTATGCTTTTTGTGCAATTTTTGTCCCTATGGGGTATCCGAAAAGAGCGCTCACCATGGTAGCTAAGGAAGTTGACATCTCTGCATTCTCTTGGACCCTTTCTTGATTAACGGTAATTCCGCGAATACATTGATCAGAGAAAAGCCTAAAACCTTTTGTTATATTTTCGAGGGTCTCAATAGATCCCATGAAGCTGGCCCCGTCAGTAATCGCCTCATCACTGTCGTTTTCATTTACTGTGAGAGTGGCAACATGATCGGCAATAATGGACTGTTGCATGATTTGATAAATCATGTCTGGTATGTAGGGATAGTCATCTCCCCCTATTGATGCGGGCCCAGTAAAAACATGGGGCAGTTTAATTTCACCGAATCCAGAACGCGGGCCTGAAGACAAAATGCAAAGGTCAGAACAGATGCGAGCGGCACCGCAGGTAATCGCTTTGAGCAGCCCCCCGAGCACCATGTTATGGTCACAGTTTTGCATTCCATCAAACACGGCACTATCTTGAATTACTTCATCATTCCAAGTCGGCCATCGAACTTCAAACCCTACAACGTTGGAAAGATTCGACATGATCCGTTCCGAGTACCCCGGCATCTGCCCCATACCGGTTCCTAAAACCGTTGCGCCTAAAACGACCTCACGATATTCATCTCGATAGCTTTCAAGCTTCCTACGATTTCTGTACATCATATGCTGCCAGCCACCGAAAACCTGGCCGAAAGTATTAGGAACCGCGTCTTGCAGGCAAGTTCTTCCTAAGCGAACAACGTGCTGGAATTCTTTTGCTTTTTCACCTAAAGCGCTCTCCAAATCTTTAATACTTTCCAGGGCCTCACCAATCATTCGAAACAAAACAATGGATTGAACCGTAGGATAAACGTCATTGCTGGATTGGCACATGTTAACGTGAGTATTAGGATGAATCTGATCGTATCCCTTATGCCCGGTTAGGATTTCGTTTGCACGATTAGCGATGACTTCGTTGGCATTCATGTTGGCCCCGGTACCGTGTGAGCGCCAGATATTAATCGGGAATTGATCATTGAATCGCCCCTCAATCACCTCATTACAAGCCTCAACAATCGCTTGTGCTTTATGTTCCTCCAATGCACCAATTTTTGCGTTCGTCATGGCACACGCTTTTTTGATTTCTGCCAATGCACGAATTACCTGCGGGAGTTCTTCAAATGTATGATCGGTAACATTATGGTTTTGGGCGCACCGTACTGTTTGAATGCCATAGTAAGCATCGTCCGGTACAAGCAATTCTCCCAAAGCATCTTTTTCCCTGCGCATGTTTTAGCTCCTTCCTTACTTACAAGGAAAATCGTTTGAATGTTTTGATTATTGCTGATTGTCAGAGTAACGATGAATATGATGATTGCATGGAAAAATTCTAATTCCATTCAGGAATAATCATTATTTAACTATATGAAAAACTTTAGAAATATTTTTTCTTTTATTTTGGACCACAGCGACATTGTTATAAAAAATAAATTTAACTAATGCTCTCTACAAGCCTATTTAATTATGATTCGTACCTTTCAGATCCCTCCTTAATATGAAAAAAGCTGATTACATCAGCAATCTCAAGTTTCCGAAATAAGGAGAGAAGTCAATGCCCAAGGTAATTCATAACCTACCTATTACTGGAATTGCGAGTTTTGCAAAGTATCCTATTTGCACGAACTTGGATGAACTGGATGCCGACATGTGCGTGATGGGTATTCCCTACGATATGGGGGCTCCCTATTTAAGCGGCACAAAATTTGGCCCTCGTCGCATTCGTGAAGTTTCTTGCCATTATGGTCGTGGAGGCGCCGGATTCTGGGATCCTGAACGCCTTACACAATATTTGGAAGAGCCGGTAAAAATTGTGGACGGTGGTGACGTTGACATGGATCCAATGGATTTCCATGCTTCTTTTGATAATGTGACAGAAACCGTACGTAAAATCATCTCCAAAGGCGCAATCCCTGTCATGATGGGGGGTGACCATTCGGTCACAATTCCGACAGCTCGAGCGTTGGATATGTATGACGATTTGTGTGTTGTTCAATTTGATGCGCATTTGGACTTTGGGAAACGCCGTTGGACTAATGGCAGTCCCATGCGAATGATCTCAGAAATGCCGCACTTTACCAAGATGTGCCAGATTGGCATGCGCGGTTTAGGTAGCAATACCCGCGAGGACTTCCAATCCGCTTATGATTATGGCTCCGTCGTCATTCCTGCCCGCAAAGCATTGGAGTTGGGAGCAGAAGAAGTCATTCGTATGATTCCGGAAGCCAAAAATTATTTCGTGACCATTGATATTGATGGTTACGATATGAGCACGGCCCCTGGCGTGGGTTCTCCCTCGCCCGGTGGTTTAAATTATGTCTTTGAAACAGACGTGCTTGAAGGAATTGCTAAGAAAGGAAACGTGGTTGCTTTTGACTTGGTTGAAGTTGCACCACAATATGACCCCTCCGGCATTACTTGCCGTTTAGGTGCCATGACTATGCTGGCTTTCATGGGCTTTATCATGAAAGAGCGGGAGAAGAAGGGCTTGCTTCGAGCCAATCTCAAACATTGATGCTCTTTAATTAACAACAAGGGGCTGCAAATAGCGTTCGCTAAGGAGGAGCCCCTTTGTTGTCTAATTTACAGTCACCCTCACAGCTACCCTGTGCCTTATCGGAAAAACATTAAACAAGAATTTTCCAGGTGCCTTCTTTATCCGGATTGATAGTCATCAATGCCTTATTGTCTTCGGGCAGGCGTTTTTTGAGAAGAATGATTTCCGGATACTGATTTTTTTCTAAAAGCCCGGGCATTTTTCGCCAATTCGAGAGGCTTAAGCAAAATAGTTACATCAAAATTTGCTCAATTTTGGTTCTCACTGATAAAAATCGGCAAAGACGCTCAAAAACACGAATATACAAGAATATATAACTTATTGATTTATAATGAAATTATGCTGTTAGCAGGTATAAAAAAAGCACGTTCAACGTGCTATTTTTGGTGCCCGGGGAGAGACTCGAACTCTCACGGCTCATCACCGGTGGATTTTGAATCCACTGCGTCTACCATTCCGCCACCCGGGCAACTGAGTTATTCATTATATCACAAAATTGACTGGTGCGCGATACAGGGTTCGAACCTGTGACCCCTGCCGTGTGAAGGCAGTGCTCTACCGCTGAGCTAACCGCGCGTCAACAAGTGAGGAGTGAAATTATACCGACCGAATGCTCCTTGTCAAATATTTTCGGCACTTTTTTGCTCGCCACTTTAGTCAATCGGTCGATGAGCCGGGAAAAAGCGCCCCCAAGCCTTCAAAAAGAACTTCGAAATCGGTCCTGAACAGATGGCCGTAATAAACGTCCCCTCTCGAATACCGACCACCGTGCTGAAAAAGATAAACGACAAAATCACGGTTGCCGTCAACAAGAAAATATCAACCATCATGCGAAGGGTGCCAAACGAGCCGCCCCAGCGCTTCATAATGGCAAGCACCAAGCCTTCCGGGGGCAAGATAGCTAAACGGGCAAAAACCATGGAAGCGATACCCAAGCCGGTGAGCACCGATCCGGCAAAAGCCATAACAATTTGCTGCCAGTAAGCTTGCGGGACAATGTGGCTGCTCACCCAAAGCGCCACGTCAAAAACCATGCCGAAGACAAAACAAATAGGTAGTTGCCGGATGGCTTTACCGAGAATATTTTTCGGATCAACACAAATCTGGATGACAAAGAAAAAAGCATTCGTCAAAAACACATAAAAGCCCATCGTCAATCCGGTTAACTTCGACATCACAAAAGCGACGGAACTGACGGTACCGGTACCGAGGCCAGCGTTAGTCACGGTGGCAATACCCAAAGAAAGAATGCACAAACCACAGAAAAAGACAAAAAAACGGAAAAACATCGACTATCCCAAGCGAAATATGATCAAACCCAAATTGGATTATTCGGCAGAAGAACACTGCCAAATCCTAAGCGAGAGTGCAAAAGAAGCCGTATTTTAATCATTTTTCAACCTAAATTTCAAGAAGATGCTCAAAGTTAAAGTCTTTTCAAAGCAATCTAGAGACTTTCGCGGATTTGGTTTCCCCTGAGGCCTCCTATAATTAGCCGAAGGTTCTGATCTGAAACGTAAAGAGATCTCATCATGCCGCGTCCTATCAAAGCCACCATCCATATGGGCAGTCTTCGCCATAACCTGCAAAGCATGCGAAAGCTTGCCGGGAAAAGAATGTTGTGGGCCGTTGTCAAAGCCGATGCCTACGGGCACGGCCTAGAACGGGCCGTCCGGGCCTTTGAAGAAGCTGACGGCTTGGCCATTATCGACATTTTCGATATTGAGCGGGCCCGGCGCTTCGGTTGGAAAAAACGCCTGTTACTTTTGCAGGGCTTTTTTAAACCCCAAGATCTTCCGATGATTGAAGCCAACGACGCCGAAACCGTTGTTCACAACGAAGAAGGCATTCGATTGCTGCAGCAGTTTGCACCTTTTAAGAATTTAAAAGTCCATATCAAAATTAACTCCGGCATGAACCGCTTCGGTTTTCGCCCCGAGGAAGAGGCGAGTGTACGCGCAACGCTTTCAAGTATTGCCGGCGTGACCGTGATGGGCATCACGACCCACTTTGCCAATGCCTGTCCCGAATGGGACTATGGCGGACCGGTTTCTGTAAAAGAGCAAATGCAAAACTTAGGAGAGCTTGCCCGTCGCCAAACCGGCGCTTGCTTTGCCAATTCGGCGGCAACCATCTGGCTGCCGCAAGTCGCGGGCGACGCCGTACGGGTTGGCATTAGCTTATACGGCGTCAGTCCCGAGCCTGCCATTGCAAGCCGCACGCTCAATATCAAGCCGGCGATGACGCTGAGCTCTGAAATTTTAGCGATCCAAAATATCCGCCCCGGCGAATCCGTAGGCTACTGCAGCCGATTTACGGCTCAACGTCCGAGCCGCATCGGCGTTGTTGCTTGCGGCTTTGCTGACGGCTACCTTCGTGGCATGCCGCAGGGAAGCCCGGTTTACGTCGAAGGACACATGGCGCCGATTGTGGGCAACATCGCCATGGACGTGATGATGGTGGACTTAACGGACATTCCCCAAGCCCATGTCGGAAGCACTGTGGAGCTATGGGGCGAACATATTGCGGTTGCCGATTTGGCTACTCGTGCCGGCACCATTGCCGCCGAGCTTTTATGCGCCGTGGCGCCTCGCGTCCCCTTTTGCGAAGATGAAAACTAACTGGCTAACTGAAGAATTCGTTATTATTTGAGCGAGATCAAATTTCTATTTTGGTGACAATTACCGACTATTTGTTGCTCGGGCGGCTTAATTTAAAGCCGCCTTTTACGTACTGCCTAAAAGCCTTAAGCACAATGCATTAGTTTTTACCGACCTTCACAGACAAAAAAGTACTGAGTCAATAAACAAAACGAAAAATTCTGCTCTCTAATCGGCAAGATAAAACAAATAGCCGACAATTACACGTAATTATTGCGAACAGATACGCCTCTTCTTGAAACCGTCTCTAACTTGTTGAAATTTTTTCAGCCGATAAACTACACCCAATCCGATTCGCCGTTGAGCGAGATGAACAAAATTACAGCCGCGCGGACTTTTAAGAGCCGGCTTCTGAGGAGAAGAACAATGCAATTGAAACAAACACTGAAATTCGCCGCCTTTGCCGTTTCCGCGTTCGGGATGGTTTGCAGCGCACAAGCCGCTGACAAGGTCTACCAAGTGGGCTCGAACATGGCCTTTGCCCCGTTTGAATTTGTTGAAGACGGCAAGCCCGCCGGTTTTGACATGGATCTGATCGTTGCCATCATGAAAACGCAAGGCGCTGAAGTTCAGCTCAACAACCTCCCCTTTGACGGCTTGATTCCGGCCTTGCAAGCCGGCACGATCGACATTGCCATGTCCGGCATGACGATTACCGAGGAACGCAAAAAACGCGTGAGCTTCTCCGAGCCCTACTACGATAACGGTCTGGTGGTACTCGTGCGTGCCGCCGACAAAGACAAATTCAAATCCATCGACGACATCAAAGGCAAGACCTTGTGCGCTCAAATCGGCACAACGGGAGCCATTACCGCCGGCAAGATGAGCGGCAAGAACGTCAAGCTCTTTAACAACGGACCGGAAGCATTCATGGAACTTAATAACAAGGGCTGCGACGCCGTTGTGCATGATAAGCCGGTCGTGAACTACTACGTCGCCAAGCGTGGCGACAAGGATGTCGTCGTCCTACCCGGCCAGCTCAATAGCGAACAAACCGGTATCGCCGTTGCCAAAGACAACAAAGAATTGCTCAAGATGGTCAACGACGGCCTCAAGGCTGTGAAAGAAAACGGCGAATATGACCGCCTCTACAAGAAGTGGTTCGGCCAATAACCATTGATCCGCTCTCTCTCGTTGCAAAGCCGCTGTCGTCCAAAAAACACAGCGGCTTTGCTTTTTCTTCAGACGGCAGCAGCGGCTATAATCGCTTCGTTTTTAAAAGAATTGCCATGCCAATATCTGACAACGATAGTTTTTTTCGCCGTTGGGCTCCTGTTGCCTGTCTGACCTTATCGGCCTTTATTTTCAACACCTCGGAATTCATTCCGATCGGCTTGCTCACCGACATCGCCGATGACTTCCAAATTAGCGAAGCCACCGCCGGCCTAATTATCACGGTTTATGCCTGGATCGTGACCATCTTGTCGTTGCCGCTCATGCTCTTGGTTTCGAAGCTCGAATTTAAGAAACTTTTGCTCGGCGTTTTGGCGCTGTTTGCGGTAAGCCACATCTTGTCAGCCGTGGCTCCAAGCTTTATTACGCTCATGCTTTCGCGTATCGGCGTCGCGTGCTCGCATGCGGTATTCTGGTCCATTGCTTCGCCGCTTGCCGTGAGAATTGCTCCGGCCGGGAAAAAAGCCGCGGCGCTTAGCATGGTTGCCACAGGCACGGCCATTGCCATGATTGCCGGCATGCCGTTAGGACGGGTCGTTGGCCTGTACTTGGGCTGGCGGGCGACCTTTTTCAGTATTGCCGTTGTGGCGCTGTTGATCACGTTAAGCCTCTTAGCGCTATTTCCGACCGTGGCCGCTCCCAAGGGCTCGGCTGTGGCCAAGCTCCCCATCATTCTTCAAAATAAGCTCTTGTGGGGCGTTTACGCCATTACCGCTCTTTTGTTTACAGCCCACTACACGGCCTATAGCTTTATTGAGCCGTTTTTGGCCCAAACGGCCCGTATGCCTGAAGCTGAAATCACTTGGACGCTCACCTTATTCGGTATCGCCGGCATTCTGGCGAGCATTCTTTTTTCCAAGTACTTTGATCGCATGCCGAAACTCTTTTACTTTACGGCTACGTTCGGGGTGGGGATTTTCCTTTGGCTTTTAGCCGCAAGCGCTGCCACTATTGAAAGCGCTATGGCGCTTTGCGCCCTCTGGGGCATGGCGTTTACCATTTTCGGCTTGGTCTTTCAGGCGGCCGTGATTCGGCTTGCGCCCGAAGGGACGCCGCTTGCCATGTCGATTTATTCCGGCATTTGCAACGTCGGCATCGGAGGCGGAGCATTGATCGGAGGCTTAGTGACCACGCATGCGGCTATCGCCCACATCGGTTACGCCGGCGGGCTTTTTGCCATGGCTGGCGGCCTTCTTTGCATGCTGTGGCTCGCGCCGAAAATCGCACGGCTCTAATCGCGGAACATGAAGTAAACGGCCCCCACCATGCAGCAGCCCGCATAAATGTAGTTAAGCTTTAGCGGCTCCTTCATCACGAGCATCATGAAGGGAATGAACATGACCAGCGAGACCACTTCCTGAAGAATTTTCAGCTGCGCTACGCTCATGACCGTATAGCCGATGCGGTTGGCCGGCACATTAAAGAGGTATTCGAAGAAGGCAATGCCCCAGCCTAAAAGCACGGCAAAGAGCCAGCTGCGGTTCGGACTTACAAAACGCAAGTGCCCGTACCAGGCACAAAACATAATCGTGTTGGAAATACAGAGCAAAACTACCGTCTGCACGAGAGGCGGCAATTGAGAGAAAACGGAAAACATAATTTAAGCCATTTTTTCTATTCGTTGATCCGTTACGCCGGGCAAAAGATCCTTCACGCGGCCCTTACCCGGAATCACTGTTTCGGGACTGATTTCGGCCAAAGGTACCAGAACAAACGCCCGCTCGTGCATTCTCGGGTGAGGCAGCGTTAAAAAGGGCGTTTGCAGCACGTTTTCCTCGTAAAGCAGAAGATCCAAGTCAAGCGTACGGGGAGCATTATGCACCCCGGCGGGCCGAATGCGGCCGAATTCTTTTTCAATCGCCAACAGCCGGCGCAATAAATCATCCGCCGTCAAGTTCGTCGACACTTTTGCGACGGCATTGACATAGTCCGGTCCGTTCGAATCAATAGGCTCGGTTCGATAAAAAGACGAACACGCCAGCAGCTCAATGCCGGCTTCGGACATCGCGCGCAGCGCCCCTTTGAGCGCACGCACGGGTTCCCCTAAATTCGCTCCCAGAGCAACATAGGCAACGGGCATCAGAATTCTCCTTACTTCGGTTGGGCCTTAGGCTTGGCGCTTCGCGTGCGACGCCGACGGCGCGGCTTTTTCTCCGGCTCCGGAGGCTCTTCCGACAACAGGACTTCCTCCTCGTCGGGCAACTCGTCCAAAAGCAAATTCATATCCCGCGTTTCCTGCCAAGTGCTCGCTTCTTGCATTAATTGGCGCTTAATTTGCGCCTTTTTCAGCTTTTTGATTTCGCCCTTCTTGGCTTTACGATTCTTGGCATTGAGTTCTGCTTGTTCGCGGATCATCTCGGCGCGCACGTCGCTATCGGCTTCCTGAAAGCGCGTCCACCAGTCCACAATCTCGCTATCGACAAAACCGAGCAAACTTCTAAGCAGCATGAAGTCGTAGCTAGCACGAAACTTCGGCACATTGAGCATACCGAAGGCCGACTTGGAGGAGCGCCTCAAAAGCTTAATCTGCATTGTCCAAATCGTCAGGATATCGTCCGTGAAACGGTGGTTAATCGCCAAGCGGTCGCACTGCTGGCGAAGCACCTGTTGGCCCGCCGCAATCATCGCGGCCACCTGAGGCTCGCCGCGGGCCAAGCGCTCTTGAAACATCCGGTAGGTTAAGGGCCACAAAAGCGTGGCAAACAAAAAGGACGGGGATACTTTTTTCCCGATGGCAATGCGCTCATCGGTGCGCTTCATCGCGAGCATCAGGAATTTTTCTCCGTTAGCTTCCTGAAGCGCCACCTCCAAAAGCGGAATCACGTTGCGGTAAAGCCCCAAGGCGCGCAACGACTCGATGCACTGCAGGGAGCGCCCGCAGGTTAAAAGCTTCACGGCCTCATCAAAAAGGCGAGCATCGGGCACATTGGCTAAAAGCCCGGCCTGGCGCGAGATCGGTGCCAGCGTTTTCGAATCAATCGTGAAATTAAGCTTGGCGGCAATACGCACGGCGCGCAACATGCGCACCGGATCTTCGCGGTAGCGCTTTTCGGGCTCGCCGATAATGCGCACGACGCCGGCCAAAATGTCTTTCATGCCGTCGTGGTAGTCAATCACCTCTTCGGTGGTGGGATTGTAGTAAAGGGCGTTGATGGTAAAGTCGCGCCGAGCGGCGTCTTCCCACATTTCACCGAACACGTTGTCGGAGACAACGCGCCCGAAACTGTCCTTTTGCACGCCTTCGCTGCTTAGAGAGCGAAAGGTCGAGCACTCGACGATTTCGCGACCGAAAATGACATGCACGAGGCGAAACCTGCGGCCGATAATTATGGCGCGGCGTTGGCAGCGCTTTACTTGCTCCGGAGTGGCGTTGGTAACCACGTCAAAGTCTTTCGGCGTTACGCCAAGCAACAAGTCGCGGACGGCGCCGCCTACCACATAGGCTTCGTAGCCCGCCTTTTGCAAATTCTCGACCGTACGGATAGCTTCCAGGCTCACCTTGCGGCGGTCGATGCCGTGCTCGTCTTTTCCGATGATACGGGGGGTACGGTTAATTTTGACGTTTTTCGGGAAAAACAACTCCTTCGTATGCGCAATAAAATCTTTGAGCATTTCCATCCTTAGAAAAGCAACGCACTCGAAAAGTCAGACCTGTTCTCAGGCTTGCCGTTTTTTCGATTTTTCTTTTGTTCGGTTATCCGAATGCATTGCAAAAACAAAAACTTGTCCTCAGTCGCGCCGGATTGTACCAGTTTGAACCGAAGGCTTGAAAATTCGCTTCCGGCACTACGCAGTCTCTGGCTGCGAAGCCTTTTTTTGAAGCCACTTTTTCAGAAGCGGCACCGTCACGGCGGCCCGCTTTTTCGCAAGCAGCTCCCGGTCCATGGCCGAGAGCACATGCGAAAGGGTTTTGATATCCCGCGGCAGGTAGTTTCTCATCCATTGCTCGGCCTCAGGCGTTACCGAGATGCCGCGTTCGGCGGCCTGCTTTAAAAGCACGGGCCAAATTTCCGCATTCAAGGGCTTGATGTGAAAAACTGCGCCCCAAGCGAGGCGCGTGCGGATATCCGGCCTGACGAATTCCTCAGCAGGAGACTTTTTCCCGGTCATCACCAGGGTGCATTGCGGATGCAGGCGCACTTCGTTGATCAGGGCAAAAAGCCGGTCCAAGCCGGATTCCGAGAGCGTATCGACATCGTCAACGGCATAGCGCAAACGTTCGGGATCAAAATCGGGCACATCATCATCGATAAGCCCCATCGCCACCGCCAAGTGCGTCTTGCCGACGCCCGACTCCCCCCAAAGATAGGCCAGCTGGGGGTCGGAGTTTTGCTGCATGCGCTGCAAGCAGGCAAGCGCTTCGGCGTTGTCGCCCGCCACGAACGTCTCGAGCGTGGCGGGCGGCTCCATGGCAATATCCAAAGGCAATTGTTCAAACAACATGGTCTCGTACGAAAAGTAGCCTGTCCTTGCTAAAATAAGACGATTGTTATGCGGATACGCAAGTGTACCGCCACCTTCACTTTTTTGGGCTAATTATGACGCAACTTTCTTATGCTGCCGCCGGCGTGGATATCGATGCCGGCGATGAACTCGTTGAACGCATTAAGCCGTTGGCTAAGCGCACCATGATCCCGGGCGTGCTCGCCAGCGTTGGCGGCTTCGGGGCAATGTTCGAAATTTCCAAGGACTACAAGAACCCGGTGCTCGTGACCGGTACCGACGGCGTCGGCACCAAGCTCAAGCTCGCCTTTACGCTCGGCCGCCACGACACGGTCGGCCAAGACTTGGTCGGCATGAGCGTCAACGACATCTTGGTGCAAGGCGCCAAGAGCCTCTTTTTCCTAGACTACTACGCTTGCGGCAAACTCGATGTGGATGTGGCCGAACGCGTTGTAGCCGGCGTTGCCCGCGGCTGCGAATTAGCCGGCTGTGCCCTAATCGGCGGTGAAACCGCCGAAATGCCCGGCATGTATCCGGAAGGCGAATACGACTTGGCCGGCTTTGCCGTCGGCATCGTGGAAAAAGATGAAGCCATCGACGGCCACAGCATTGCCGCCGGAGACGCGGTCCTCGGGTTGGCTTCCAGCGGCCCACACTCCAACGGTTTTTCTTTAATCCGCAAAGTGGTGGAAGTCACCAATACCCCGTGGGATATGCCCTTAGACGGCCGCACATTGGCCGACTGCGTGATGGAACCCACCCGCATCTATGTCAAGCAGGTGCTTAACGTCATGAAGACCGTCAAAATTAAAGGCATGGCCCACATCACGGGCGGCGGCCTGATTGAAAATGTGCCGCGCGTGCTGCCTGAGAATACCCAGGCTGTCATCCACGCTGACCGTTGGACGCGGCCCGCCGTCTTTGACTGGCTCGAGCAAGCGGGCGGCATCGATCCCCACGAAATGCACCGCGTCTTCAATAACGGCATCGGCATGGTGGTTATCGTGGCCGCTGAAGAGGCCGAGCGCGCGATGAAAGCTTTTGAAGCCGAGGGCGAAAAGGTCTTCCGCTTGGGCGAAATCGTCGAGCGTAAGGCAGGCGACCCGGGCTGCATCGTCATTTAGCGACAAAGCCCTTTTCAACCGGCTTACCTGGAAAAGGCACCTCAGAATCGGGTGCCTTTTTCGTCGCCGCGCTCTTTTTCTTTTCAACGGTATAATGCCTTCTAAGTTTCTTCACGTGAAGATAAATTGATTGTTATTACTTTTGCGCTTTTGGAGGTGCCTTCATGCGTAAAGACAACCCGGCTTTTGTTCCCGATTCCCCTTTTGCCCGTCCGATGACGCCCGAGCATATGGCCTTTTTCACGGCCATTCCGAAGACCGAACTGCATTGCCATTTGCTCGGTACGACCTGCAAATCGACGTTTGAAGACTTGGTGCGAGAGTCAAACGCCCCCGTCACGCAAGAGGAAATCGACGGCTTTTTCACCCGAGGCGATAAACCTGTGGGCGTTTTGCGTATTTTCCGCGCGCTCGAAGAGCACATACTCGTACGCGCCGATATGCTAAAGCGCATCACCTACGAGTACCTCGCCGACTGCAAAAAACACGGCATCCGCTACACTGAATTTTTCTGGAACTACACGGGGCTTGCCCGCCACTACAGTTTTGCCGAAGCCCAAGCCGCCATCATTGAGGGCATTCATGAGGGCGAACGTGACTTCGGCGTCATCGGCCGCCTCATTCCCTCAATTGACCGTGAGGCCGAACCCGAACGCGCCGTTGAGTTGGTGCAGGCCATGATTGAAAACCGCGCCCCGGAGACCATCGGTTTAGGCATCGACTACCGGGAAAATGATCACGAGCCCGAGAACTTCTGGCGGGCTTTTTTCATGGCTAAGGACGCGGGCTTTAAGATTACGATTCATGCCGGCGAATTCGGCTGCCACTGGCGCAATGTCCAAACCGCAATGGACTTACTCAAAGCCGACCGCATCGACCACGGCTACACGATTGTTGACAACCCCGAATTGCTCGAAGAAGCTAAGCGCCGCCACTTGATTTTCACCGTGGTGCCCACCAACTCGTACTACCTGCGTACTTTCTCCGATGAAGAGTGGGCCTTGAAGCAGCCCATCCGCAAGATGGTCGCCATGGGCTTGCGCGTGCATCCGAACACGGACGACCCGACAATGCACCACGTAAACGCAACGCAAACTTGGATGCTCATGTACAACTTCCTGAACTTCACTTTGGACGATCTCAAGGGCTTCATGATCAACGGCATTGACGGGGCTTGGATTGATGAGCAAACCAAGCAAAAATGGAAAAAAGACTGGGCCGAAGAGTTTGACCGGTTGGCACAGGCTTTCCCCGGCTAAGACACTTTTTTAGACACTTTTGCCACGCCCGGGCCGGCTGCCCGGGCTTTTTTTGTGCCTTCCTAGGCACTATGCGCTAGAGAAATGCCACTCGCAGGGCCCGGAGTCTGCTACAGTAAAGTATGCCTGCAGGAAAAGCCGGACGGCTTATCCAAGGCAATGTGTTTAGGAGAATCATCATGCTATGTCAAGCATTACCCTTTGCGGCTTATGTCCCATGTCAGCGAGCGACGTTTAACGCTATTTCGATGATGGCTGCTTTCTCCCTCTCCTGCACTACATCCACTACTACCACATCTTCATCACGTTGCTCACTCTAATCGGCAACGCTTCGATCGGGCTTGGTGACGCGCCTGCTCTCTCGAGTCAAACATCACTGAATCAACACGAAAAATTAAGATACTCCGCCCGTCGGTATTGAACCTTATCCCTCATGGGAAAAGTCCATCCGGTCGCCGGCAATGAAGCCCCTATAAGGCGGCGATATCCCCTGGGCTCAGAGTATCCGTAAACCGGCAAATTCGATGGATTTGCTCCCAATACCGAGAAAGGATGCTTATTATGCAAGCACTTGGAAATCTAAAACTTCATCTATTCGCCCTCATTATCGTGGTCATTGCGGAAATGATCGGCGTTCAAAAATTCGGGCTTGTGGTTCTTTTGCCGCTACTGTACGCCCTCGTGCTCGGCGGCATCGTGAGTTTGCCGAGCCTGCACATTCTCAACAATGAGCAAATGCAGCGCGCCTCGAAATTCATGCCGATTGCCATGCTGCTGTTGGTTGCCAAAATCGGCTTGGATATCGGTCCGAATCTGTCGATTCTGCTCAATTCGGGCTGGGCACTAATCATGCAAGAGTTCGGCCACTTCTTCGGCACGCTCGTTTTCGGCCTGCCGGTGGCGCTGCTTTTAAAGATGAAGCGCGAAGCGATCGGCGCCTGCTACTCGATTGACCGCGAAGCCAATGTGGCCATCATCGGCGAAAAGTTCGGTCTGTCGAGTCCCGAAGGCCACGGCGTCATGGGCATGTACATCTGCGGCACGCTCTTTGGCGCGCTCTGGATTTCGCTCCTATCGGGCATCATTGCCCAATTGGATATCTTTCACCCGCACGCTCTGGCGATGGGCGCGGGCATCGGCTCGGCCAGCATGATGGCCGCAGGCGTGGGCTCGATTGTCGCCGCTTACCCCGAAGAAGCGCAACTGGTCCAAGCCTATGCAGCAGCCGCCAACTTGATGACCTCGATTCTCGGCATCTACTTTGCCCTGTTCATTTCGCTTCCGGTTACGATCAAGATCTACGAATTCGTCACGGGCGACAAGGGCTGCGAAGCCGATCACCAGGAAGCCAAAATCATCGCGTAGGAAAACCATTGAGCCTTTAGGAGAAACATCATGTTGGCATATTTTGAAAAAATGAAAGACATCCTCTTTATCCTGGTCGTAACGGCAATTTTCTCGGCCATTGCCCATACGGTAGGCAGCAACGGCAACCTCGCCGCCGCCTCGATCGGCAGCCTCTTTCTCGTGGTCATTGCCTTGATCGGTATCGTGCTGAGCCAGCTGCCCGTACTGAAAAAGCTCCCCATGGTCTTTTGGGTCTCGCTTGTGGCCGTTGTGGCTTCGATGCCCCAATTCCCGCTTAGCGCCTGGATACTGAGCCACACCAAGGACGTCGGCTTTTTAGCCATTACGACGCCGATTCTGGCTTACGGCGGCCTGTGCTTGGGCAAAGACCTGGATGCTTTCAAGCGCCTTTCCTGGAAAATCGTTCCCGTGGCCCTGGCCGTTTCGGCAGGCAGCTTTATCTGTGCCACGGCGCTGGCAGAAATCATGCTGCACTTAGAAGGCGTGTTCTAAAATTTCCCGTAATTGCTTTGAAGAAAGGAAAACTTCATCATGGATAAAAATGCAATCAAAGCCAAACTCTCTGAGGCGATTGACCGTCGCTACGACGATATCGTCCGTTTCGGCGAAGCCATTTTTAAGGAGCCGGAACTCGGCTTTAAAGAAAATAAAACGGCCCAAAAAGTCAAAGCGCTTTTTGACGAACTCGGCATCGGCTATGAAGAGCACCTCGGCATCACCGGCATCAAGGGGCGCATTAAAGGTCGGCAGAGCCGGCGCACGGTGGCGCTATTGGCCGAACTTGATGCCATCGTCTGCCGCGACCACCCCGATTGCGATCCTGTGACAGGCGCGGCGCACTGCTGCGGGCACAACATCCAATTGGCCAACTTAGCCGCCGTGGCCATGGCCTTTAAAGACACAGGACTGATGGACGAACTCGACGGCGATCTCGTACTTTTTGCCGTACCGGCGGAAGAATACGTGGAAATCGACTACCGCAACCGTCTGCGCGAAGAAGGGCGCCTGCGCTACTTGGGAGGCAAATGCGAACTCATCGCCGAAGGTGCTTTCGATGACATCGACATGGCCATGCAGATGCATGCCGATGCCACCAACAACCCCAACGGTGAATTCATGGTCGGTTCCTCGTGCAACGGCTTTATCGGCAAACTCATCGAGTACCGGGGTGTGGCAGCGCACGCTGCCGGCGCACCCGACAAGGGCGTCAACGCATTAAATGCCGCCATGATGGGCGTCATGGGCGTTAATGCCATTCGCGAAACGTTCCGCGATGACGATTGCGTGCGCTTTCACCCGATCATCAATTCGGGCGGCGACTTGGTAAACGTCATCCCCGACCGCGTCACGATGGAAAGCTACGTGCGCGCGGCCAATATCGCCGCACTGGATCGCTACAACCGCGCCATCAACCGCGCTCTGCGAGCCGGAGGCGATGCGATCGGTGCGAGCTGCGAGATCAAAGACTTGCCGGGGTACCTTCCGCTACGGCCCGATGAAAAAATGCGCGACATTTTGCGCGAAAACGCCGTGGCCGTCTTCGGCCGCGAAAACGTTGCCGAGGGCACGCACCAAGCTGGCAGCACGGACATGGGCGATGTCTCGCACCTGATGCCGGTCGTGCACCCTTGGGTGGGATGCGTGACGGGCGTGCTGCACGGCGCAAGCTACCGACTGACCGATCCGAAAACCGCTTACAACAAGACGGCCAAGGTCCTGGCCATGACGCTTGTCGATTTACTGGCCGACCAAGCTTCGGAAGCTGACCGTATCTGCCGCGAATTTAAGCCCCAATTGACCAAGGAAAGCTACTGCGAATTCATGGATAAAATCGCTAAGGGCCAATAACGATCTACCCGTTTGAGCGGCTTGTTTTTGAATCGGCGCAACGCATTGGCGTTGCGCCGATTTGTCTAGACGATCTGCTTTAGGGGAAATTGCGAATGTCTTTATTCGTATAAATCATAAGAAAATAGGTATTAAGCAGGAAATTCGTTTAACAGATTGAAAACTCTCTCCTGTCAACCCTACCTCTTGTCCCCTAAGGAGCCCCCAGATGGTCGGTATTTGTATCGTCATTGTCGCCGTTATTGCCGCCGCGTTTCTTATCGTTAAAAAGTACTACGCGCCCGGCGCCCTTTTGCTCGTGGGCCTCGTCACCTTGGCTGTTGTGACGCTGATTTCCCCGGATCCTTTGATCACCGGGAAAAAAGCAACGCACTTGGCCGGTCTTGACGTCGTCCAGATCATGACCAACCTCTTGCAAAGCCGCGCTGCCGGCCTTGGCATGAACATCATGATCATCGGCGGCTTTGCCTCTTACATGGATCGCATCGGCGCTGCCGGTGCCCTGGTTCGTTTGAGCGTAAAGCCCCTGTCTTACATCCATTCGCCCTATTTGGTGATGGTGGTAGGCAGCATGATCAGCATTGCATTGAATATCTTCATTCCGTCGGCCGCAGGCTTGGCTCTGTTGCTGATGGTTTCCTTGTACCCGATTTTGTTGGCTGCGGGCGTTTCCCGCCAGTCGGCTGCCGCCACCATCGTGATGAGCGGCTGCGTGTGCTTAGGCCCGTCGGGCGCTAACAACCTCTTGGGTTCGGAATTGACCAACATGCACGTGATGGACTTCTTCCTGAATGTGCAATGGATCATCGCCTGGCCTGCCTTGATCGTGCTCTTTATCTCGCACTACTTCATCCAACAGTGGTTCGATAAGCGCGATCTCGCAAGCGGCAAGATCACCAAGGAAGACTTCTTGGCGACGGCCGATCAGGGCGAAGCCAAGAACCAACCGCCGGCTCCGGCTTTCTACGCTTTGTTCCCGCTCATTCCGGTGATCATGCTCTTCGTCTTCTCGCCCTTGATGTACCAAGGCATCCGCATGGAAGTGGTCACGGCCTTGATCTGCTCGACCTTGTTTGCCATGGTCATCCACGGCTTGCGCATCCGCAGCTTGAAGGAATGCTTGGCCACCTTAAAGAGCTTTGCCCAAGGCATGGGCAAGGTCTTTACCTCGACCGTATTCCTGATCGTCTGCGCCGAAGTCTTCGCAACGGGCTTGACGAAGTCGGGCGGCATCGACACGATCATCCAAGCGGTTTCGAGCATGGATGCAGGCGCCGTAGCCCTTTACACGGCCATGGTCTTGATCGTTGCTTTGGCTGCCTTCGTTACGGGTTCGGGCAACGCCTCCTTCTTTAGCTTCGCTCCGATGATTCCGGATGCGGCTTTGACGGTCGGCGCGAACGCCGCGTTCATGATTTCGCCCTTGCAATTAATCAGCGGTATCATGCGCTCTTCGAGCCCGGTGGCCGGCGTCACGATTGCCGTCTCCGGCTTAAGCGGCTTGGATCCGTTCGTCGTGGTCCGCCGCTCGATTCCGGTGATGTTCTTAACCGGCATCGCGGTTTACTTCAGCGCCATGATCCATATCTAATTAGTCGATGATATGACCGAACGAAACACCACCCGCTGCCAACAACCCTCGGGTGGTGTTTTTTCATACTTTCCCCAATAGGAATTTCCACCATGATGGATAAAACTCTCTTTGATGAAATGATTCAAACACGCCGCCTTCTGCACACGATCCCCGAAGAAGGTTGGACGGAATTTCACACAACCTACATCGTTGTCGAACGCCTTAAAGACATCGGCTACACCGATATCCGCACGGGCAAAGCCATCATTAATCCCGAAGCGGTGATGGGACGCAACCCCGATGTGGTGAAAAAAGGCATTGAACGCGCCGAAAGTGAAGGCGTTCCGGCCGAATTCATCGAATCCATTGACGAATACACCGGCTGCGTAGCCGTTTTGGATACCGGCCGCCCCGGTCCCGTGACGGCTTTCCGCTTTGACATGGACTGCAACCCGGTTGAAGAAACCCACGATCCGGAACACGTTCCCAATAAGCTCGGGTTCCGCTCCACGCACCCGGGCTTCATGCACGCCTGCGGCCATGACGGCCACACGGCTTTGGGCCTCGCGGTCGCCCGCTGGCTCATGCAAAATAAGGACGAACTGACCGGTACCTTCAAGCTTGTCTTCCAGCCGGCCGAAGAAGGCGTACGCGGTGCCAACGCCATTGCCGCGAGCGGCGTACTCGATGACGTCAATACCATCGTCGGCTCGCACTGCGGCGGTGTACCGAAACTGCACGAAGTGGGCATTCTTCGCAAAGGCGTTTTGGCAAGCACGAAGTTTGACATCTACTTCACGGGAACGCCCTCTCACGCGGGCAACAACCCCCATAAGGGCCACAGCGCCCTGATGGCCGCTAGCGCCACCTCCATGATGCTTGTGGGCATTCCGCGGCACGGCGAAGGTGCTACGCGCGTTGCCGTCGGCCGCATGGTCGCGGGCGAAGGCCGCAACGTGACCCCGGTGCACGCCTATATCCAAATGGAAGTGCGCGGCGAAACCGCCGAAATCAATGATTACCTCTGCGACAAGGTCGAAAAGATCGTCAAGGGCAATGCCGAAGCCTATGAAGTGGATTACCGCATCGAACGCGTAGGCGAAGCCACCACGATTGTCGAGTGCCCCGAAGTGCTCGATACATTAGAAGAAATCGCCCACGGTGTTGAAGGCGTCACCAAGGTCATCAATCTTGACCGTCCGGCCGGCAGCGAAGACTTCACGATGCTTCTCAAGCGCGTGGTTGATCACGGCGGACGCGGCGGCATGTTCCGCTGGGGCTGCAATCATCACGGCCACCACCGTGCCGACTTTGATCTGCAAGACACCGAATCCATGCCGATCGGCTTTGAAGTCTTTACGCGTTACGCGAAAAAGACCAACGGCAAAGCCTAACGAAATCAACGTCCCCTAAGAGATGGCAACGGCTCCGAAAGCCTTATACTTCGGAGCCGTTTACTATGCGGAAAAAAGTTAAATCGCCGTAAAGACTTTGGCGAGAATCTTCCAGCCGTTCTCAGTCTTTCTGAGGACATGGAAGTCGACGAAATCCTGACCGTGCCAGCCTTGCATCGTCACGCGAACGCAGGCGATGTCGTTAACCACATCCAACACATCGATGCGGCCGACCGCGTTGGTTTCGCCCGCTTGATCAACGCCGTCAAAAAGCGTTTGAATCGGAGCACCGTTAATGGTCGCAGCCGGATCAAAGGCAGGCTTCATAGCCTCTCCCGACTTGTTGCCGCCTTCCAGATAAATCTGAACAACCGAAACGATATCCTCGTAGTCTTTCACACTTGCATTCATTTTTTTCTCCTAAACGTCACAGAAACGGGACTTGATTTCAATATAACTCATACTATAATAAATTCAAGTACTTACATTTATGTTATATACTATCTTTCAGGAAAGTACTATGAGTGTCAAGAACCGCTGCATTGCCTCCGAATGCCTGCAAACGACAGGTTTCAACTACACGCTCTCGCTTATTAACGGAAAGTACAAAATGACCATTTTGTACACGCTGATGGAATTCGGGACCGTGCGGTTTAATGAAATGCAAAAATATATCGGTACCATTTCCTTTAAAACGCTCAGCGCGACGCTCAAAGAACTGCAAGCCGATGGTTTAATTTTCCGCAAAGAATACCCACAGATTCCGCCTAAAGTAGAGTACGGACTCACGCAACGGGGACGCTCCTTAATTCCGATTCTGGACGGTATGTGCGAGTGGGGAGACCAGCACCGGTTGCCGTCCGAAGATGAATGATAGGATCGCTTGACAAGAAGGCCCCGCTCCTTAACAATAGCTCTACTGTCTCTTTTCTAGTCAAAAATGCAAAAGTCCCTTATCTTAGCCTGCGCGGCGACTCTTTTCTTGTCAGCCTGCTCGAGCATGCCGAGCTTGAGCGAGCTCAATCCTTGGGCCGAAGAAGCGCCGGTTGCCGCAAGCCGTGCGTTGCAAATTGCCCATGCAGCGGGCTACACCGATTTAACCGACGCCCCCTTTCCGAAAAATCTCGTGATTCGTGAATCGTCTTTTCTCACGGACGGCAGCATTGCCGCCAGTGCGGACACACAAAAAGAGGCTTTCCAAAAGCGCGGCTGGGATTGGTGGGGCATGCATTTTGAGTGGCCCAATGTCGGCGAGTTCTTTACCGAGAAAAAGCCTCAATCAGTGGATGCCGTCTTTGGGTACGTTAAGAATGAAGGAGTTTCGGACTCTCATGAAGCGGCTCGGCTTTTTGTCTCCGATATCGCACAAGCGTTTCGTCTAGCGGCCTCGCAAACCGAGCCTGAGTACAAGCTGCGCTTAACCAAGCCCTTTTTATTTCAGCGCAACCCCTCGTACTACCAACAAGTGCTCTACTTCATCAACCCGGACTTGGGATGCTACTCGGCCAACGTAAAACCCGATCCCGAAGATCAGTGCCGTATTATTGTGCGCGCGCAGGTTCCGCAGCGCACGGCCGTTATGCCCGCGGTGGTTTCTCCTACGCTTGAATCGGCGTGGCTGATGGATGCAACAGCCCTTTTTAAGCAGAATGCGTTGAGTTTAGAAATCATCAAGGGCAAGCGTGCCAAAGCCTTTGATATTGACCGCGAAGCGCTTTATCGTGCAGCGAGCCGCCACTTGCCGGAAAATCGTTGGATTTTCGTTGCAGCACATACCGATAGCGATAACCGCCTTATTCCGGCGCACCTTTATGAAAAAGACAGGATCGACTTTTTTGTTTCCCCTCACCTGCCATAGGACTTGATATGCATGTTGAAGACAAACTCAAGGAGCTGAATCTCGAGCTTCCGCCGGTAGCCGACCCTGCCGGACTTTATGAATATACGCGCCGCGTCGGAAACCTCGTCTATGTTTCCGGACAAACACCCGACATTAATAGCGTTTTGCAGGTCAAAGGCGTTGTAGGCAAAGATCTTTCCGTTGAGGAAGCCAAAAGCGCGGCAAAACTCGCGGCCTTAAACGTTCTCTCGGTTCTCAAACGTGAATTAGGCGATCTGGACCGCGTCAAACAATTCGTGCATGTCACGGGCTTTGTGCGCTGCACGGACGACTTCGAAGAGCATCCGAAAGTCATCAACGGCGCCTCCGAGCTTTTCCGCGAACTGTACGGCCAAGCCGGCGTCGGTACGCGCATCGCCTTGGGCACCAACGCCTTGCCCGAAGGCAGTCCGATTGAAATCACGGCGATTGTCGAAGTCAAGGATTAAAGCCTTCAAAGGCATTCTTTTTTCTTCGCGCACACACCGAAAAAAAGCCGGCTCCTTCAGAAGAAAGGCCGGCTAAACGCATTGAATAAGACTTTAGGTTGAGAAACTTTTAGAGTGCCGCCAAGTCGTCATGCAAAGCCTTCAGACTTTGGGCAATGTGTTGCATGCGATCCTCGCGAAGCGCTTGCCACTTTTGCATACGGCCGGCCCAGAGGGCTTTTTGGCGTTGCATATCGGCTTCTTGCGGTCCGCCGATCGTTTCACGGGCTTCGACAATCGCCGTCGGATCCATAGCGGCAAAAAGCGTCTTTTCGTCTAAAGGCAGCTCGGCAGGCAAGCCATCTTCCTTAGCAGCAAACTGCTTCCACTGCTCACAGACTTCAGCATAGGTTACATTCGAGGGCATCTTGGTATTCGCACGGGCCCAGGTCACCATAACGCTTGCAAAATGATGACCTTGACGGAAAGGAACACCCGCTACCTTAACAAGCACGTCTGCGATATTTTGCGTGCAGGTCCAGTCGCTATTGAGCTCTTCGAGCGCGCGTTCCTTGTTGACTTGCAAGCCTTCGACAATGCCCTCAAAGGTGTGAATGACGCGATAGGCATCCGTGAGCCATTCCAAATTGAGCAAAATGTCGCGCGGATCGGCCATCCCTTCATTGAGGTTATGAATGCGAAGCATCACGTTTTGCGAGGCGCAAGTAACGACGGCGGCATCGCGGCGGCAGTCATTGATCAAACCCGGATTGCGCTTTTGCGGCATGGCACTCGAAATGTAGGTGCTGCCTGCCTTTTGCAAAATAATCCAAGGACGCGTTTGGGCGTATTGGACCATGAAATCCTGGATGAAGTTCGTGATGTGCATCATAAGAGACTGGACAATCTGCGACGCTTCGTACGGGAAGTCATTGCCGGCCATATGCACGCTGTCAAAGGCGTTGTCGCCCGTCTTCGCGTAGCCCAAGGCCTTTGCCGTGTACTCTTGATCCAGCGGCCAGACCGAACCGTTTAAGACGGCGCTGCCCATGGCGCAAAAATCGTACCGGGACAAGCATTCGAAAAGACGGTCCAAGTCGCGCCCCCAGCTTTGAGCTTGAGCGTACAGGTAGTGGCTGTAGCGGCCGGGCTGGGCTTGAACGCCATTGGTATAAAACGGAACCACGGTATCCCAGAATTGATCGGCTTTATCCAAAAACACTTGGATTAAGCTTTGAACGCCGCGGGACAACATCAGCAAGGCCTCGCGCACTTGAGCTCCGTTTGTCGTTGCCAAAATATCTTGGCTGGAACGCCCCACGTGCAAAATGCTCGCTTGCATGCCGCAACGCTTGAGCATTTCGGGCTCAAACGTGATGTAAAGCTGCGGACGCATCCAACGGCCTTCATCGGCGTCGCGCTCCATGGAGGCAAGCGCCTCGCGAATGTTTTTGGCAATATCAACCGGCAAAAGACCTCGACGGACATTGCCCACAACACTAGCTTCATTAATTCTGAAAAGCCAATACGCCGTATCGTGACGGGCGAGCGTTTTCAAAGCTTGCAGTGCTTCGCCTTCCTCGGCTTTCGTCATCGTCAAACCCAACATACTTACACCTTTATTTTTAAGGGGCCCCGGAGGGATTCCGGGGCCTTGTCAAAATGATATTACAACTGATTAGAAGCGATGGATCATGCCAAGAACGACTTCGTTGGCGCTGATTTCGTCTTCGTTAAAGTCAGCATCTTCCCAGAAGTAGCCGCCGATCGCGAACACGGAGGTGCGCTTAGAGAGCGGATAGAGGTAGCCGATACCGACGTTCACGCGTTGGTAGTCCTTGTCAACCGTCAAGTTCTGGTTTTCGCCGAAGCCGTAGCCCACGGAGAACATGGCCTTACCGCCGGCCACTTGCGTATCGGCACCGACCGCAAAGGCCCAGCCGTCAAAACCGCGGGTCTTAGTTTGAGTTGTAGGCATCACGGCAAATTCCTTCGTGGAGTAGCCGCCGATGTACTGCACGTTATCCATGTATTCAACGGCTGCATAAGCCTTGAAGGCGCCGAAGTTGTAGTTACCGGCTACGATGGCCTTATAGGAGTCGTCTTCCACAGCGCCTTGCTTGGAGCCCATCTTCAACCAGTCAACGGCCGCGGCTACAAAGTAGTTTTCACCCGTGACCGTCACGCCTAAAGCGGAGAAATGGTTCACCTTGGAGCTGCCTTCATCGCCTGTAACCGTACCGTCTGCGTTGGAATAGTCATCGCCGAAGGAGTATTGGGCATGCAACTGCACGCCGGCAAAGGACGGAGACTTATAGTTGATCATGTTGTTGTGGCGAGCTGAAGCCAAAGTACCCACAAACTTCCAACCGCCCGTCATGTTGCCCCAGCCGGCACCGAACGGGTTCGTGCGGCTATTGAAAAGACCGGTCGTGCCCGAGCCTGTCGTCATGGCCGGCATACGGCCGAACTTCACTTGGCCGTAGGTCTTGGAATTGATGGCTAAGCTCGATTCACGTTCAAAGAAGTAATTGCTGTTATAGAGCTCACCGGTATCACTCAAGAAAGCGTTTTCCAAGTGGAAACTCACGCTCAAATCGTCATTGATTTGTTCGGTGCCGCGGATGCCCCACGTGCTGACGTCGCCCGTGCCTTGGGAGACGGCAGTCTTTGTGCCTTGCATGGGAACTTTGCCATCAAATCTTTGCTGAGTAGCAAGGCCCGGACCTTCCATGGATTTAGCCAAATCTTCATGAATATAGGCAATGCCTGTGTTAATGGTGCCGAACAATTCGATATCGGCCGCACCGGCAAACGGCGCAAAGGAAGCGAGCATAGCAGCGCAAACGAGTGTTTTTTTCATGATAAAAACTCCGTTTTACTAGTAGAGAAGAGAGAGTTAAACCAAAACAATGGCACCGACAATCGTCGCCAAAAGCATGCCGGCAAAGGCGCGCTTCGAGACTTCGATCGGGGAGACCTTCGCAATACCGGCTACGATAATCACGCAGCCTGCCAAGGGACTAGCCGTACGACCGAACTGGCCGGCCAAAGCTGCCAACAAGCCCAAGCCGTTGCTCGTCATGCCGAAGCTTTCGGCTGCCGGGGTCACCGCTTGGTTAAAGGCCCAAATTGCCGCTTCGCCGGAGCCCGTACCGATAGCCATCAAGAAGGGGCCGATGGAAGCACCCCAACGGGCCACTTCGTTACTGTGCTTGAGGTATTCGATAAAGGAGGAGACGGCGCCGGTGGCTTGCAAGCCGGCCACGAAAACGCCGGCAGCCAAGATAAGGCCGATCACGGAAGCGTAGCCGTTACCCAACCCCTTGAAGAAGGCCTTGGAGAATTCGCCCGGGTTCTTAAGCGTAATCAAGCAAATGAAGACCACGCCGATAATCATGGAAGTCACCACGTCAACCCCGGACTTCGGGAACCAAATCGAGCATACAATCAAAATGCCCATCGGAACGAGCGGCGCAATCGCCTTTAAGGGGTTGATCTTGAAGTTTTCCCCTTCGGCAATCGCCAAAGCTTCAATTTCTTCTTGGGTCATTTGGTGGTCGTGATACTTAAAGATGGAAACGGCAGCCAAGCCCAAGCAGGAAATCAGGAACAAACCGACAACGTAAGGTGCCGCCCAACCGATAAAGCTCATCAAGGGCATCTTGGCCATTTGGGCAATGTAAATATCATGAGCGCAACCCGGGTTTAACATCAAGCCGCACATCGTGCCGCCTGCGACAGCCGCCGCGGCGCCGGCCGGACGGATGCCGGCACGAATCAACAACGGAATAAAGGTCGCACCCACCGTGGCAGCCGTACCGGCAGCCGACATAATGGCGATGTTGATAAGGAAAGTAATAATCGTGCAAATGGGAATCAGCAAAGCACCCAACTTGCGAAGGGGAGCCGCTAAAGCGCTCACCAAGTGAAGGTCGCACTTTGAAGCAGTGACCACGGCGGCAAAACCCATGGCACCGCAAATAGCCGGTACCAGCGTGGGATTGGTCATGCCCTTAATAAAGGCTTTGAAAGCGGCAACCGGTTGGCCAGCGATGCAGCACATCACCAAACCGGCCACAAAGAGAACCATACGGGTCTCCAGGCGTTTAACCAAGGCAAATACCGTCACCACGATAACCGCCAAGGCACACCAAATCTGAATCGTCATCATTGATCTCCAAGAGAGTGGGAAGAGCTTGAAGCGACTTTGCAGTCGCATGTTGATCATTATTTGAAAATTACGTTTTGATGAAAAGGCAAAATTCACAACTCAAAATTGACGCTTAGTCAACTAATATTCATTTTGTCATCCGTTTTTCACATAAAAAAAACCGATGACTTGATTTTTGGGAGTCATCGGCTGATTCTAAGTTGACAAATTTTCAATATAAGTTGATCAATCAGTTACCTTACTAGGGGAATTACTGAGTTCTTTTTTCTGGCAAAAATTAAGCTTATTTGCTTAAACCCAAAAGCTGTTGATACTCTTTACGTAAGGCTTGGAGCTTTTGCCGCTCTTTTTGCACCATCCACTCGACAAAAACGCGAACACGCTGATATTCCATTGAAGCTTCCTGCACATAGAGAAAGCACTGGTGCGTAGGATACTGCCAGCCATCCAAAATAGGAACCAAATCGCCCGACTTCAATTCTTTGCAGGAGTGGAAAAAAGGCATGTCAATCGCGGCCCCGGCCCCGAGCAAAAGCGCGTTCTTAGCCGCCCCGAACGAATGAAAGGTCAGCGTTCTTTGCCAGTGAATGTCGGCGGACTCTTTGCCTTTATAGACCGTTTTAGCCGGAGCGCGATGCGCCGAGCCGAAAATTACGCCGATGTGGTTGGCGCAATCCTCCGGGTGCACCGGCGCGCCGTGCCGGTGAATGTACTGCGGAGAGGCACAGGCCACAAAGGGCATATCTCCGTTATGAAAGGCAAGCACGCCGGGAATCTCTCCTCCATAGCTATAGCCGATCATGACATCAACGGGCTTGCCGTCGGGACTCGTAAAGCCCTTCGGAGGCGGCTCGACAATCTCGGTCATATCAAAATCCACGTCTGCGTATATTGCTTGGAATTTCATGAGCAAAGGCGTGAATTCCTGCTCGGCAACGCCGCTATAGGTAGCGATACGAATCGTGCCTTTCATGCTTTGACGGTCGTCTTGCAAGTGAGATAAGAGCCGGTTTTGCACCTGCAGCATCTCTCGGGCTTCCCCGAGCACGGCCCGACCCACAGCGGAGAGCGTCACCGGGCGCGTTGCACGGTTAAAAAGCTCCACGCCCAAGTCGCGTTCGAGTGCCTTCAAGATGCGGCTTGCCGTGCTCGGGTCCATCTGCAAGCGGTCGCAGGCGGCATTGACGCTGCCCGAATCCACCGTTGTCACAAATAAGCGCCAAGCCGTCAGATCCTGTTCTCGTCCCATTTCGCTTTTCCTTTATCCGTGCAAAAACTTTCCAATTATGACGGATTTTCAAATAATCGGCTAAAAACAAAAAAAACCGATAAGGCACAACGACTTACCGGTTTTCTCAGAAAGCAGGCAGGAATTATTTCGACGCAGGCTTATCCAAATGGCATTTGCTTTCGACAAAGCACTTGCGCTCGTTAAACTCCCCTTTCTTTCCGATGTTAAACGACTCCACCGGACGGAAGTAGCCCATCACGCGGGTCCACACTTCGCACGGTTGGCGTTCGCTATCTTTCAATTGGATTTGTTCAGCCATGATATTCTCCAGATATTGTTCTATTTTTTGAATATAACACTACCCATAGTGTTTTTGTGATTTGTGCTGATTTTTTTACATTTTGCCATTTATTTGAGCAACTTGATTATTAGAGCCGTCCGGATAAGTCATATAACGGTCCGCCAAGTCGATGCGAATGAACCTGATACAATGAAAGCATCGTTTTCTAAGTTGTTTTCTCTATTTTTCCGAGGTTTTTCGCATGAAATATTTTGATTTCGAGCTTTTGGGCATCAAACGCAAGCTTCCCTTTGTGAAAGTCAACGACAAAATGGCACTGGCGAGCTTTGTCGTCCTTTCCGATACGGAATTGGTTCAAGCGGCCGCCCCTGAGCTCGTCAAGCGCCTGCCTGAAGTCGATCTTTTAATGACGGCTGAAGCCAAAGGCATCATTCTGACCTATGAAATGAGCCGTTTAATGGGGATGAAGGACTTCATCGTGGCCCGCAAGAGCTACAAACCCTACATGCAAAATGCGCTCTCTCATACGGTGCATTCGGTCACCACGCAAAAAGAACAAACGCTTTGGCTTGACGGCAGCGATGCCGAACGTCTGCGCGGCAAGCGTGTGGCCTTGATCGATGACGTGTTTGCCACGGGCGAATCCTTGGGCGCCATTGAGGCGCTCGCTAAAGCCGCCGGCGCCAACATTGTGGCACGCGCGGCCATTCTCGCCGAACTGGAATCCGTCGGACGCCCGGACTTGATCTACTTGAAAGAACACTATGTCTTCCGTGCCAACCCGGACGGCACCTTCACGCCGATCAAGAGCCTAAAAGAACTTGAGGAATAATGGGCATGCAGCCGAGGAGGTGCCTTCTCGGTGTACGCGCGTCCTACGTTTTTCGAGCCGGTCGCCCGAGCGGCAATCGGCTCTTTCCATATAGGAGCCTCTTATGTTGCGAATACTTGGCTTAGTTGCGGCCCTATGTTGCACCGCGTCCTTTGCACAGGAAGTTCCGGAAGGTTACGTTGAAAAAAATTACGACGGTGTGCGGTATTTTTGTGCTGGAGTCGGCGGCATTGAAAGCTGCGTGTGGGCCGAAGATACCGATTGGCTCTTGATGGATCACGAAAATCGGGAGCACCTGTTGCTCAAGGTTGAAACCGATGGCGACGGACAATTTTGGTCGCTCGTTTCGATGTTCGGCAAAGATCGCATGTCAGGCTTATACCGAATCGAAGCTCAATGCGGAAAAACGCCTTTGCAATACCGCTATTTGCAAACCACCGTTTTCACGGAGCCCATGATGCAGGGCGATTCAGAAACGTCTCTTCCGGCCTCCGATGACTGGATTGAGGCCCCGGAAGGCTCCTACATGGAATCCATGATCAAACTTGAATGCGGCCATTGGTGGAAAAAATAGTCGAGACTCGACCTTGGCCGCCTTTTTTGAATTTTCTTTTTCCACGTAAAAAGGGCACCGCAGAAGGTGCCCCTTTTTTTAGTGCGGCAGCCTGCTTTTTAGCAGAGGCTGCATAAAATACCGCTTATTTGCCGGCTTCGCGAGCGTCCAAGTGGCGCTGGTGCTTTTCGGCGTGATCGGGCGTTACCACCTTCTTGACCGAGTGCGCCAACTGTTGTTCCTGGCGCGTGAAGTAGCTAGCCGCAATACCGGCTACCACAATCAGCACCATACCGACGACGATCGCAACGGTCACCGGTTCGCCGAAAACGATTTCGCCCAAGATCGTGGAAAAGAGCACAACCGTGTATTGCAAGGCGCCGCTGAGAACCAAGTTGCCTCGGCTAAAGGCTCGCGTGAGCGTAAATTGAGCGCACGTTGCGCAAATCATGAAGCCGGCGATACTGATGAAGGCGGCTTGCGTCGGCATCGTAAAGCCTCCCATAAAGAGCGTGCCGATCAGGCCGGCCAGCGTACCGACAAGCATGAAGTAAAAGAGAATGCGCAATTCGGGTTCATGCAAAATGCTCAAGCGCTTCACGTACGTTACGGCCACGCCCGTGCAAAAGCCCGCGGCCAAGCCCACCGCAGCCGGCACATATTCGTCCGGGGTAATGGTCGGAGAAAGCATCA
>DVNT01000009.1 GCA_018714185.1 Candidatus Aphodousia gallistercoris
TGCGACGTTCAGAATCGTCGACAACGATAGGCAGTTCCACAATAAAGCTTTGAGACGTCATAACTGCGATTCTAATGGCGCGCATTCCTCCCATCAATCAATTGATGGGCTTCCTGCGCGCTTTTTTGTGATACAATAACGCCCATGCCTTTTTCGGGCAGACTACTATCGGTGTTTTCAGAGGCGCCGGTATTCAAAAGGTAGGGGTATAGCACAATGGTCAGTGCGCTCGGCTCTGAACCGAGATATCTTGGTTCGATTCCAAGTACCCCCGCCATCCCGCAAGATCTAGATCTGTCGTCTAGGTCTTTTTGTTTCCTGCTACTAATACATTCCTTTCAGTTCAACAGCTTGGGTCGCATAAAAAATCTCATATCTGTTCGTGAATTCCCTAAAAATCGATAACTGCCAATTTAGGGAAGATTTGATTGGCAAGCTCAATAAGGAAAGCAAAGAGCGTTAGCAAAAATGATCGAAAAGCCACCACACGAACGCAGCGCATCCAAATACAAAGACAGCTCCGAGAATTTGTAAAATGAGTGCAATGATTTGCATCCAAAGCGGTGTAGGATCATCAAGAGGCTCCCACGTGTAATACCCGCCAAATATGCCTCCAACATATGTTTTTACATACTTGGTGACAAACAAAGAAAGGTCTATAGGTTCCATCTTGGCCTTTTCTTTTTTGTATGCCATCGGGCCACTTTGAATTTTGTAGTCATACCCGCGGCGCGGATCTTTGAATTTATATTTCTTCATTGCGAACCTCTTCATTTCATGTTAACACGTTCAGTTTTTGGATATGCCAAATAAATAAGAGATTCTGTTTCAGTTGGCGGGCGAGCCTTCTAGTCTGTTCAGCTTCTGCGTTTTAGAACACTTCTTTCCGAATCCGAGTTTAGAAGAAACATATAAATCAAAACGCGTGGATTGATCGTAGCTTTGAATCCCAGGAACGGTATTGTATTTTATCCTTCAACTTATTAAGCTTAACGACATTAAGCTTAATGAGGTTAAGTATTGTGAATTTCCCGTTTTTCGGACGTACGAAGGAACTCAAGCTGATGCACAACCTGTTGCATCAAGTCACGGAGGGTGGCAGTCGGATGCTCGTTGTCACCGGACGCCGCCGTGTGGGTAAAACCGCTTTGATTTCTGAGGCCTTTGCCAAGCAAGACCAAGCACTGTTTCTTTATTTCTTCGTTAATTCAGAACTCGGTGAAAAGCGAAATATTGAACTTTTCTGGGAACTGAACCGCGGAAAAATGTCTTCTTTAGCCGCTTTCTTGCCGCCTCCTGCGACATTTTCCGAACTCTTTAGGTTACTTTTGGAATTCTCCAAGACTAAGCCCATGGTTTTTGTTATGGACGAATTCCAAAATATTGACAGTATTAATGCGTCTTTTTTCGGGGATATTCAAAGGCAGTGGGATATGAGCCGAGAACAGACGAAAATGCTTTTCGTTGTAAGCGGTTCAGTTGCCAGTGCTATGAGAGCGATTTTTCAAAATGGTCAAGCTCCATTGTTTGCAAGGCAAGACGCTTTGATCAATCTGCCGGCCTTTCCTATCCGGGTGCTGCAAGACATTTTGAGTTGCTATAACGAGCACTACAGTGCAGAGGATTTGTTGACGCTTTTTGCCGTTACCGGAGGCATTGCCCAGTACGTTAAAGTGCTGATGCAAAATCAGGCGGTTACAAAAGAAGACATGATTAGAGAGGCTATTTCCGAGAACCTATTTTTATCGGATGGACAATTAATGCTGTTGTCGGAATTCAAGAATAACTATTCGATCAATTTCGAAATTCTTGAGCGCTTGGCTAACGGCGCAACCGACCGCAATGAATTGGTGTCCGCCTTTCCCCAGACCGATATTTCTGCGCATTTGAAGCGGCTCGAAGAACATTATCGGCTCATTGTCCGCAACGAACCGATTGGCATGCCCGCCAAGTACAAAAAGGTGCGCTATAAGCTCAACGACCCGTTCCTCAAATTTTGGTTTACCTTCATTTTTCCGTATCGCTTCATGATTGAGGCAGGCTATACCGATCGAATCATTGAGCGTGCATTACAGATCTTTCCCGATTACAGTGGCCGAGTGTTGGAAGAGCTTTTCATCCGGAAAACCATGGAATCGGGAAAATATACGGCGATCGGTCAATGGTGGGATAAAAAAGGCAACAATGAAATAGATTTGATTGCTATTGATGATCTCGAAAAGAGCATTGTGTTTGCTGAAATAAAACGCAATCCCCAAAAAATCAATTTCGTCACGCTTGAAGAAAAAAAGAATGTTTTCCTATCGCAGTGCCGCAGCCAATATCGATCTTACCGGCCGCAGCTCAAAGGCTTGTCGTTGGAAAATCTGTTGCGAGACTTTTGAGCTTTGGTCTCATTATTTTCAAAAAGCACGCCCGCACGAAAAATCCCCGGCACCTTGAAGGTATCGGGGATTCATTAAAGTGCTGCTTTAGAAGCGGCTCTTAGCGGGCACGCTTTTGCAACAAGCCCTTCGTGACGTCAGGTAAACCGGCCAGGGCGCAAACCATCAAGAAGGCCAATTGCGGGCCTTGGTAAGCGTCGACGCGTTCCCAAACTTCTTCAAGGGTGTGCATCTTGTAGTTGCGGCCGCCGGCACCGATGCAGATGCTCGGGATGCCCATGCTCAAGGAGACGTTATGGTCACCCGAGGTGGAGGCATACATGTTAAGCGGCAAGCCCAAGGCCAAAAGGCCGGCGCGCACGGCTTGGCAGACCGGGCTTTCCGGGGCTTGTTGACCGGCCGGACGCGTGCCGATCGGGGTGATCGTCACTTTCACCTTGTTGGCTTCGTCGGTGACGCCCCAGTGGGCATTTTCATCAGCGGCGGCTTTTTCAAAGCACGGCAGAATCTTGTCGCGCAAGGCGCAAAGCGAATCGTTTTCCGTGCTGCGCATGTCGATATCCATCGAAGCGTGAGCGGCAATGGCGTTCACCGTCGAGCCGCCCTTGACCACGCCCACCGTGTAGGTGGTCTTCGGGTCCTTGGGCACTTCCAAGTCGCAAAGCGTTTGGCCGGTGCGGAACATGGCGTGGATAGCCGAGGGCAAGCCAAAGCCCAAGTAGCTGTGTCCGCCGGGACCGTCAAAGCTCACGCGATAGCGGAAGCTGCCGGTGGCGCCCACCACGCATTCGCGCGGATCGGACCAGTCCAAAGAGATAAAGCCGTCGATATCAACGTTGGGATCGCGGAAGAGGTTCTTCACGCCGCGCAAGTCGCCTTCGCCTTCTTCGCCGACCGTGGCCACAAAGATCACGTCGCCCAAGGTTTGCACGTTCAGTTCGTTAAACATGCGAAGCACTTGCAGCAAGCCCGCGAGGCCGCGCGTATCGTCGCCGATGGAGGGCGCATAGTAGCGGTCGCCTTCTTGGCGCACCGTAAAGTCGGAGTCAATCGGGAAGACCGTATCCAAGTGGGCGGAAATCACGAGTTTGGTGCGCGGTTCGGGACCGACGCCCGGGCGCACGGCAATGACGTTACCCACTTCGTCAACGTGCACGTCCTTGAGGCCGTAGCGCGTAAAGCGTTCAACGAAGTCCTTGCCGCGCTGCTCTTCGCCGAAGGGCGAGGAGGGGATTTGCGTGATTTCGACTTGTTCGTCCACGCATTGTTGGTCTTGGTCAACGGCCAATTGGAGCGCCTTCTTGACGAGCTCGCACGTCATGAGGGTATCCATTACCTGCTTGGTTTCAGGCAAAAGCGGGGGAAGGCCCGGCTCCAAGTTTTTCTTTTCAGCCATTTTCACTCCTTTGTGTGTTTTTGGACATAACCAAACCATTCTAACTAATTTGTCTTTGTTTAGAATTGGCTTATCGAAGCTTTTCGACTTAAGTCAGTTTTTATCAAAGGATTTGCGAATGCTTAACTTTAACTACTGCAATCCCACCCGGATTCTCTTCGGCCGTGACGAACACCGTCACCTCGGAACGCACTTGAAGGCCGTGGGCTTTGAGCGCGTGCTCATCGTCTACGGCGGAGGCAGCGCCGTTAAAAACGGCACGATTGCCGCCGTTCAGGCTTCGCTTGAAGAAAACGGAATCGAATATTTCACGATCGGCGGCGTGCGCTCCAACCCCACGCTCGAATTTGCCGAAAAGGTCAAAAAGATTGTCCGCGATTCTGAAATTCAGCTTCTTTTGGCCGTGGGCGGCTGCAGCGTGATCGATACCTGCAAGGTGGCCGCGGCAGGCGCCTGCTACGAAGGCGATCCGTGGGACTTTTTCACCAAGGGCGTTGCCATTAAAGCGGCCGTGCCCGTGGCGTGCGTTTTGACAATTCCGGCAGCGGGCAGCGAACAGTCCGTTCGCATGGTGATTAACCATAATGGACTTAAGCTCGGGACCGCGAGCGAAAAGATCCGCCCGATCATGTCGGTGGTGAACCCCGAGCTCTTTTTCACCTTGCCCGAAAAACAGATTGCCGCGGGCGTTGTGGATATGATCAGCCACATTTTCGAGCGCTACTTCACCAATACCGAGCACGTGGATTTCGTGAGCGGCCAAGCCGAGGCGGCAATCCGCACGGCTATGGCCTTCGGCCCCAAGCTGTTGGAGAATCCCCGCGACTACGACAGCTGGTGTCAAATCGGCATGGTGGGCAGCTGGGCGCATAACGGCTACTACGGCTTGGGCCAGGTCGAAGATTGGGCCTGCCACGCCATGGAGCATGAGCTCTCGGCCGTGGATCCGACGATCACGCACGGCGCAGGGCTGGCCGTTATTACGCCGGCGTGGATGCGCTACGTGCAAAGCGTCAATCTCGAACGCATGCTGCGCTTTGCCCGCGAGATCATGGGCAAGGACACGATCGAGGAGGGCATTGCCGCGCTCGAGGCCTTTTACCGTGAAATGAAGATGCCCGCGAAGCTTTCCGAATTCGGTCTGACCGATGCGGTCTTGGTCGAATGCGCAAAAAGCGCCTGCGCCCGCACGGGCACGATCGGGCAATTCAAGAAGCTTGCAAGCGAGGACGTCTTGGCAATTTATCGTAGCGTTGCCTAAGAAAAGTGTGCTAAACGCAAAGGGCCTTCTTTACAGGGGCCTTTTGCGGGACTACAATAACCCGCATCGATCAATAAGATGGTTTAAGCAATGGTTTCTCGTTTTACGACCCGAACTACAACAACTCGTTAACAATTTGCTAACGAGCCCGCTTGGTGTTGCTTAAAAAATCTTAAAAATTTCATAAAAGTGTGGCTTATGTTTTAGGCCGCACTTTTTTTATATCAACATAAAGGATGAAAAATGTTAACCGTAACGCTTCCTGACGGATCAAAACGGAACTACGACGCGCCGCTCACGGTGGCTGACGTCGCTGCCAGTATCGGAGCCGGTTTGGCCAAGGCGGCCTTGGCCGGCCGTGTCGACGGTCATTTAGTCGACACGTCTTACCTCATTGACAAAGATGCGACCGTGTCGATCATCACAGACAAGGATGCGGAAGCGTTGGATATCATCCGCCACTCCACGGCCCACTTGATGGCCCAGGCTGTCAAAGAGCTTTACCCGGATGCTCAAGTGACGATCGGACCCTCGATCGAAAACGGCTTTTACTATGACTTCTCCTACAAGCGCCCCTTTACGCCCGAAGATTTGACGGCCATTGAAAAGCGCATGGACGAACTCGTGGCCAAGGATATTCCGATTCATCGCAAGGAGATCTCACGCGAAGAAGCCATTGAGTACTTCAAGGGTCTGGGCGAACACTACAAGGCCGAATTGGTTGAAGCCATTCCGGCCGGCGAAACGATTTCCCTTTACGAGCAAGGCGACTTCACGGACCTTTGCCGCGGTCCTCACGTGCCGTCCACGGGCAAATTGAAAGTGCACAAGCTCATGAAGGTGGCTGGCGCCTACTGGCGTGGCGACTCCAACAACGAAATGCTGCAACGCATTTACGGTACGGCTTGGGCAAAGAAAGAAGACTTGAAGGCCTACTTGACGATGCTCGAGGAAGCCGAAAAGCGCGACCATCGCCGCTTGGGCAAGGAGCTTGATCTTTTCCACTTGCAAGAAGAAGCCCCGGGCATGATCTTCTGGCACGCCAAGGGCTGGGCCTTGTGGCAGCAGGTTGAAAAGTACATGCGTACGATCTACCAAGATAACGGCTACGACGAAGTGAAGGCCCCGCAAGTGCTTGACCGCTCCTTGTGGGAGCGCTCCGGCCACTGGGCGAAGTATCGTGAAAACATGTTCACGACCGAATCGGAAAACCGCTACTATGCTTTAAAGCCGATGAACTGCCCCGGCCACATTCAGATCTTTAATTCGGCTTTGCGCAGCTACCGCGACTTGCCGATGCGCATCGGCGAATTCGGCCAATGCCACCGCAATGAGCCCTCCGGCTCCTTGCACGGCTTAATGCGCGTGCGTGGCTTCACGCAAGACGACGGCCATATTTTCTGCACCGAAGACCAGATCCTGAGTGAATGCACGGCCTACTCCAAGCTCGTGAAGAAGGTATACGAAACGTTCGGCTTTAAGGAAATCGCCTACAAAGTGGCTACCCGTCCGGAAAAGCGCATCGGTGAAGATGCCGCTTGGGACAAGGCCGAAGCCGCTTTGATGAAGTCCTTGGATGAGCTCGGCTTGAAGTACGACATTTTGCCGGGCGAAGGCGCTTTCTACGGTCCGAAGATCGAATACCACTTGAAGGACTGCTTGGGCCGCTCCTGGCAGTGCGGAACGATCCAGGTGGACTTCCAGATGCCCGGCCGCTTAGGCGCCGAGTACGTGGCCGAAGACAATACGCGCAAGGTGCCGGTGATGCTGCACCGCGCCATCATCGGCTCGTTTGAGCGCTGGATCGGCATGCTCATCGAGCACTATGCCGGTGCCATGCCCTTGTGGCTGTCGCCGATTCAGGTGGCTGTGGCCAACATTACCGAGGCGCAAAGCGACTACGTTGACGCCGTCGCCGCCCAGATGAAGGCTGCAGGCCTTCGCGTGCAAAAGGATGTGCGCAACGAAAAGATCAACTACAAGATCCGCGAATTGAGCTTGCAAAAGATCAATTACATCGTGGTGGTGGGCGCCAAGGAAAAAGAATCCGGCACCCTCTCGGTGCGCGCCCGCGGCGGCAAGGATCTCGGCGTGATGAAGGTCGAGGACTTTATTGCCATGTTGGTTAAGGAAAATAACGAAAAATTTAACGGCTAATTTTTCGATTCCTTTCTCAAAAAAGAAAACCCCTTTTCCGGTGAATCGGTTAAGGGGTTTTTTGTTGGTTTTTTCTGCGGCCTAAACGTGTGCCGGCGTCAAGTCCGTATTCTTAATGTCTTCCTTTAGTTCTGCAAGGGCTTTTCTCGAGCGGTAAAAGCGCACCGTAACGGCAAGCGCAATCAGTGCGAGGTAAATCAGGTAGGCGCCGTACGTGGGCAGCATTGAGCTGAGCGTCTCGCCCCTGAGGCCGATATCCCTAAAGAAGCGATATAGCCACGTAAGCGGAAAGCAGTACGAGAAGTGATACACCCAGTCCGGCAGCGTCACCACGGGCATGGTGGTGCCGCCCATGATAAAGCCCGGAGGCACGATAAAGATCATGAAGGCAGCGCCCCCTGCGGGCGAGGTATGGTGCCACGTGAGGAAAAAGGCGAGCATTCCGATCGCTAGCGCCGTCGTAAAGAGGCACGGGAAAAAGAGCAAAATGTTGCCGACAAAGCGCAAGTCGTTTAGCGTAGCCAAAATGCCCATGAAAAAGGTGATGGAAGCCGTATAAAAGAACGCATAAGGCACAAGCCGCGCGATCATGGCCGCAGGCGTTCGCTTTAAAAGGGCCTCTTCCCACAAGCCGCTGATATGTAACCGCCCGACAATCATCAGCATCGTGATGCCGATATAAATCGAGGGGAAAAAGCACAAAAAGCCGATAAGCGTGATGTTCGTGTTGGAGGAGGCGGCGTTAAAGAGGTAGCGCGTTGAAAGCGTCGCAGGCTGCAAAATCGCTTCGGTTTGCTCGGCCGAGGTCCCCAGGGCCGAGACGGCCGCAACGCTCAAAGAGGCCGTGCTTTCCGGGATGATTTCCTGCAGCTCTTCGAGAACATGCACGTACTGCGCCGTATTGGTGTTGTCGGCAAAAAAGCCCAGGGTTTGGGAGGCGTCGCCTTTGATAAGCTTTTCCTCAAAGCGCTTCGGGATGTAGAGCACGGCCAAGTTGGAGTCGTGCGCCAACAGCCGCTTGGGGTTGACCGGTCCGTGCACCACGTCGGTGACTCGGATACGGTTGGAGGCATCGATCATTTCAATGAGCGATGTGCTTGTTTGCGAATGATCCAGGTCAATCACGGCCAAGCGTCCGTCGTAGACGGTGTTATTAGGCAAAATCAAGCTGAAAAAGACCGTAACGACCAAGCCGACGAGAACGCTCAAAATGTGAAAGGGAACGAAGCGGCCCGACATCATTGCGCCCACTTCTTCCCGGATGGAAGCGAGGATTCCGTTACTCATCGCGCACCTCAATGGTCATGCCGGGCAAAAGCTGCTCGAGCGGTTCAACATAAATGCGCACTTGAAAGCTCGTGAGGTCGGCCGAACCGTGCTCGCGCGTCATGCGCAGATCGGCAAAACTCGGAGCAGCGGTGCAAAAGCGCACCGTACCCTTAACCGTACGATTTAAGGCCAGCACAAAGCCCGTCACCGTGGAGCCCGGGAGGTAGCGCTTGGCATGGGCTTCGCTCACATAAATGTCATAGTAGTGGCGTTCGGTTTCCAGTAAAACCGCGGGCGAGCCCGCAGGCACCATTTCGCCGGCTTGAAACATGAGCGTTAAGATCTTGCCGTCTTCCGGGGCTTTAAGAATCAGGCGGCCTTTTTCGACTTCCAGCTGCTTGAGCGACACGTCAAGCGTTTTGCGCGCGGCCTGCAGCTCTTTTAGGGCCGCCTCAGCCGTGAGGTAAGCGCTTTGAGCCGAATCGTAGACCGAACGGGAAACCGCCCCGGTTTTAATCAGGGCTTGAGCGCGCCGATACTCCTTGCGGGCGGCCTCCAGCACGGCGCTTTGGCTCGCAATTGAAGCTTCGTTTTGCTCAATTTGGGCACGAACCGAATCAATGGCCAACGTATTGTCCGTAGGATCCAAAACCATCAGCACGTCGCCTTTTTTGACATGATCGGACTCGATGACGCGCCGCTCAATGAGCTTTGCGGAGACCTTTTCAAAGGCGACGTTGACGTCTTCGGCTGTTAGAACGCCGGCTTTTCTCGCGTCGGCTATGGTTGCGGCATCATTTTGCGGACCGAGGAAAATCATGCCGATGCCCGCTAAGAGCAAGACGGCAAAAAAAGCGAACACTTTAATCAAGGGATTTTTCTTATTCATTTTAGTTAGCCAGCTAAATAAAAAGTGGAACAAAAGCGTTTTTTATCAATCGGTTTTAAGAGAGTTGTTTCAAAAGTTCAATGAGTGTATGGCGTTGCGAATCATCGAGCTTTCGGCTAAAAGCTTCAATTTGAGCCAAGTGATAGGGCAGGATATCTCGAATGGCGGCCTTGCCGGCAGGTGATAGTTTCACAAGCCGGGCCCGGGCATCTTCCTCGGGCGTGGTGACGACAATCAGCGGTTGCTCGGCAGCGAGCATGCGCTTGACCATCACGGAAACCGTTGCCATACTGACGCCCACGCGCTTGGCGAGTTCCCCCGTCAATAGCCCCTTGGGATTGTCCGAAAGCGCCATGAGCAAAATGAGCTTGCCTTCGGTGAGACCGTGGCGGCGCTCAAGATCGCCGAACACCTCGGCGCGGAAGCGGTTGGCAGTATTTAGTAGCAGCAGAATCATTTCCACGCACACAAGGCTTTCGGCATTGCCGAATTCACCTGAAACCCGCTCGAGCGCTTCGCGCGTCGGCAACAGTCGTGTTTGATAATCCACAAGGCTCTCCTTAAATATTTAGGCGGCTAATTATATAGCGAAATTTTCAAAATGCGTTTGTCTTTTTGGGCGATGAGGCGGATAAAAGCCCGCCTGTCGACGGCCTGTGCATCAAGTCTTCGAGTAGCGGATTAGTGTTTTTTCGGATTTCGGATCGGCGCTTAGGCCTTGTCCGGGCGGAACGTTTTCACGGTTTTAACAACTTCGTCAATATCGTCCGTAATGGAAATCTTCAGGCCCTGGTACTTGCCGGTTTTCACGAGATGCTCCAGCAGACGGTATACGGGCATTTCTTCTTGCCAGAATTGTTGACCTAAAAACACCATAAGGCTTGCGTAGCCGTAGGTTTTGTAGTGGTTCGGGACGGCAGCTTGGAAAATTTCCTGTACGGTGCCGGCACTGCCCGGCGTGTAAATGAGGCCGCCTCGGGTGATGCTTAAAATCGTATCTTCGCGAATGCTGTTATCGAAAAATTTGGCGATGTGCGTGGCAAAGGGCGTGGCAGGTTCATGCCCGTAAAGCCAGGTGGGAATGCCCAGGCTGATGAAATGCGTCTGGCGGTATTTGAGCATGACGTGAAAGGCGCTCGCGAGCCACCCGGCGTCTTGCCAGCTCGGATGCTCGCATAAAATGGCGAGGGCATCGTCGACTTCGGCAGCGCTTCGTTCGGCAAGCCAAGCCCCGAGGTGCGTGGCTTCCATGGCACCGGCTCCGCCGCCGCTAACCATGATAAAGCCGATTTCCGTGAGGCGCTTGCTCAATAGCACAATTTGCCGGTACATGGGATCGGTCCTTAGAAGGTCATGCCCGCCCATGATGCCGACGATTTGCCTTTCGTGGTATTCGGAGAGAAAGTCTTTGATGGCGTTGCTCATCGAGTGGTCGTGCAGGTAGCGCGAGAGCGTTTCCTTGATGTTTTTGCAGACCACGCCGCTTTCAAGGAAATGCCGGTAGACCTTGCGGTCGTAGGTATTTTCAATACTTGATTCATCCCGGGGATTAAAGCCCGAATAAAGCGAATTGGCCGAGTAGAGGTAGCTGCGGTAGATGTCAAAGGGGGCATCAAGCTTCGGAAAGATCAGATTGGATTTATCCAGCTGCCTTTGAAACTCGTCGGGCAGTACGCAGCCGAGAAACAGACAATCGGTAAAGCGGCATGCTTCGGCGAGGTCGGCTAGATCGGAAAAATCAATGTTCTGAAAAACGTGGTGGTCAATGGCGTGCGGCTCGGTGATCAGGCCGAGCAGTTGGGTGACGGTTTCCACTTCAAAGTAGTCGCGCATGGCTTGCCTCGCGTTACGGTATTGTTTAAGTACATGATATCTTTTTGCCGTGAAAGCGCAAAGCTTTTTTCCGGGACGTAAGCCTTTAGCCGGCGTTCGAAAAATCAGCCCGGGCACGATCTTTGGAATACACTAAAAGAGTGGGGATTTTGCCGGCTCGGCCGGCGCGGAGCCATCATGGTTGTTATTGATCGTATTCGCATTCACGGTTTTCGCGGTATTGAGCATCTGCAGATGCCGCTTTCTTCGACAACAGTCCTGCTCGGGGCTAACAATTGCGGTAAAAGTACGGTTCTCAAAGCGCTCGAGCTTGCGCTTAGCGACGAGATGGTCGTGAGTATGGCCGACTTCCACGAGCCCGAGGACGGCCGCGCGGGCGACTTTCTCTATGTGGACGTACGCTTTGTGCCGATCACCGGTAAAAAGCGCCGCCCGTATTTTTCGCCAGCCTGGCAAGAAGAATTTAAAGGGCATATCAGTCGGGATGCCCACGGTCGGGAATTTTTTGCTTTTCGAACGGCTTTTAATAAGCAAGCAGACGGCACGACCCTTAAAACCCGCTCGGAACTCGTTCAATGGGAGGCGGGCAAGGCGGGCGCTGCGATCGACGCGCTGCCGCAGGCCTTGCAGTTTGTAGGCATCGATGCCGAGGAGGATATCCGGGAGGCCTTTTTAAACGAAAATTCCTTTGTCTCGCGTATGTACGAGAAGCTAAAGGAAACGCTTGCCGGCAATCCCGAGTTGGGCGACTATCCGATTCAATCCTTGCGCAAGATGCTTGACGGGCTAAGCGAAACCTTGGTCGGGCCGGGCTCGAAAATTCCCGATAGCTTTGTGCTCACGGCACAGAATATCCGGGCGCTTTTTTCGCTCGTTAAGCACGATGCGGCCGAGCAAGCGCCGGTTTCAGCCTTGCAGGGTAGGGGAAGCCTCAAAAGCGCGGCCATTATGGCCATCCTCACGCTGGCGGATTTGCTCGTTCAAGGGCACCGCTACCGGCAAAAGCCGCTTTTTTTGCTGCTCGCGGCCGAAGAGCCCGAAACGCACTTGCACCCGAATGCGCAGCGTGCCCTGATGCATGAATTTAGCCAATTGTCCGAGCAGCTGATCGTTTCAACACATTCGCCTTATGTAGCTTCCGTGTGCGAGCCCAGAGAGTTTCGCAGCATGATCCGCACCGGAGCGAACGTACGCGTGCAGTGGCTGCCGCAAAAACTGGATGCCGCCGAAAACCGGTCGATCAAGCGTCTTATTTTGCGCTATCGCGGCGAAGTGCTTTTTGCCCGTGGCGTGGTTTTTGTAGAAGGCGTGACCGAGGAGCAGCTGATCCGCGGGATGTTTCAAGCCTATTTCGGCGACGATCCGAGTGCCTACGGCATTAGCCTCATCGGCGTAGACGGCAAAAGCTATGCCCCCTTTATGCTGACGGCCTTGAGTCTGAAAATTCCGTTTTGCGTTATCAGCGACAACGACGGCGATGCGCGTCACGTGGTCTTGAAGCAGCTCGAGGAGATGCGTCGCAAGGTGCACGTCTCCGAGAATAAGAAAACGCAGGCTACCTGCTTTCTGTCGCCTGGCCTGGCCATTGAAGGCGAACTCGTCTTTAAGACGCAGCTGCATCGCGAGATTATCGATGCTTTGATGGCCTGCAGCCAAAGCCTCAATCCTTCGCCCAAGGCGCTTAAACTGCAGCGCGAGCGTCTCGAAAAAGCAACACCGAAAGAGCTTAAGCGGCGCTTGGAAAAGAAAAAAGCCGAATACTCGGGCTTTTTAGGGGAGATCATCTTGAAAAACCCCTACGGACAGCCGATTGAGGCGAGAATTCCGCGAGCGGTGCTTGAGGCTTTTGAGACGATTGCGGCCTGGTTGGGGCTTGAGGGGGTTCGGAATAAGGCGCAATAAGTTAAATATCGGAGTCGATACCGAGAATTTTCTTTAATGAGTTGCCCAATTTTGTCATAAAAGTGGTAAAGTGAAGCGCTCTTTCACCTTTAGAGCATTTTGTTGTTATTAGGAGAACTATCATAGCTCAGGAACGTACCCATCGAATCAATCGTGAGATTCGAGTACCCGAAGTTCGCTTGACCGGTGTTGACGGCGCCCAAATCGGCATTGTTCGCACGTCGGAAGCGTTGGCAATGGCCGAAGAAGCCGGCGTGGATTTAGTGGAAGTGGCTGCCAAGGCCAATCCGCCGGTGTGCCGCTTAATGGATTACGGCAAATTCCGCTACCAGGAACAAAAGCGTCAGCAAGAAATCAAGGCCAAGCAAAAGATTATTCAAGTCAAGGAAGTCAAGTTCCGTCCCGCTACGGATGAAAACGACTACCAAACGAAGCTGCGCGCTCTGACGCGCTTCTTGTCCGAAGGCAACAAAGCCAAGGTGACCTTGCGTTACCGCGGCCGCGAAATGGCACACCAGGATATCGGACAGGATGTGCTTGCGCGCATTAAGGATGATTTAGCTGAAATCGCACAAGTTGAGCAATTCCCGAAACTTGAAGGGCGCCAAATGATCATGGTACTTGCGCCCAAGCGTAAAAAGTAATATCATTCGCAGGTTTTTAGATCGGACCGTTCATGGGTAATGAATGCGCGGGGGTGTTTGCCTGCGTAGGAACCGATGGGGTCCGGTGATAACAAGTGAGATCCGGCCGACAAGTCTTTCGTGTGGTACGAAAGCGCCGGTGATCATCTAATAACAAAAGGAAATCGGTCAAAATGCCGAAGATGAAAACTAAGAAAGCCGCGAGCAAGCGTTTTAAGGTTCGCTCCGGCGGCTCCATCAAGCGTGCTCACGCCACGAAGCGTCACATTCTCAGCCATCGTACGACCAAGAACAAGCGTCATTTGCGTGGTATGGTTACCATTCACGATTCTGACAGCAAGTCCATCCATCGTATGTTGCCCTACGCCTAATTAGGAAAAGGAGAGAGAAAGATGCCCCGAGTAAAACGTGGTGTAACGGCTCGTGCCCGTCATAAGAAAGTTTTGAAGCTCTCCAAGGGTTTCATTCTTCGTCGTAACAATGTTTACCGCGTTGCCAAGCAAGCGGTAATGAAGGCCGGTCAATACGCTTACCGTGACCGCCGCAACAAGAAGCGCGTGTTCCGCCGCTTGTGGATCGCCCGCATCAACGCCGGTGCCCGTGCCAACGGCATGAGCTACAGCGTGTTTATGAACGGCTTGAAGAAGGCCGGTATCGCTTTGGACCGCAAGGTTCTTTCCGATATGGCGATCTTTGACAAGGTCGGCTTTGCCAGCCTCGTCGAAAAGGTGAAGAGCCTCTAATCGACGCGAGTCTGCTTAGAAAAAATAAAGGGTCGAAGACTTCGGTTTTCGCCCCTTTTTTATCATCCGGAAAATTCTTTACTGCGCTGACCTGCTCTATTGAAATTCTTATATAAATCAAGTAATTAGAAATTGCCTTGGATTTGATGAAGGATCGCTTCCGGCCAATAATCAAACGCTATCGGAAAACTTTTTTCAAAAAACTGTGTATGCTAGAGCGAATCCGGTCTGTCTTGCGGTTGACTCTGAATCATTTTTTGCTTTCCGTTTTTTCCGTTTTTTCCGTTTTTTCAGTTTCTGGCTTGTTTTTCCTTTCCTAAGCAGGTACGTTATGGAGTCTTTGAATCTTTTCGTCGGTGATATCAATAGTGTCCTTTGGGGCGTTTGCGTTTTAATCCCGCTTTTGTGCGGAACCGGCATTTTCTACACGATTAAGCTTCGGTTCGTTCAAATTCGACTCTTCCCGGTGGCATTGCGTTTTCTTTTTAACAATGCCACGCTTTTCGGCAAGCGAGCAGACCAAACGGGGATGAGTTCTTTCCAAGCGCTCGCAACGGCTGTTGCCGCCCAGGTCGGCACCGGCAATGTGGCAGGCGCCGCCACCGCGATCGTGGCCGGGGGCCCCGGGGCACTCTTTTGGCTCTGGCTGGCAGCTTTTTTCGGCATGGCAACGATTTTTGCCGAAGCCGTGCTCGCCCAAACGTACCGAGCTACCGGCGAAAATAACCGCGTGGTTGGCGGTCCGGCTTTTTATATTTCATTGGGGCTGGGGCCGAAATTTAAGCCCATGGCCGTTTTCTTTTCTGCCGTGGCCATCATCACGATGGGCTGCATGGGTAGCCTCGTACAATCCAATACCGTTTCCCAGGCTTTGAATCATGCCTTTGATGTTCCGCTTTTGGTTTCCGGGATCGGCGTGGCGGTTTTGTCGGGCGCTGTTATGTTCGGCGGCATGGGACGCTTGGCCGGCGTGACCGAAAAGTTGGTGCCCTTCATGGCCGGGCTTTATTTGGTTGGCGGCAGCTACGTACTCGCTTGCCACTATGATCAGATCATCCCGGCTTTCGAATTGATTTTCACGGCAGCCTTTAATCCCGAAGCCGTGGGCGGCGGCGCCTTAGGGCTTACGGTCGCCAAGGCCATGCAATTTGGCGTTGCACGCGGCCTCTTTTCAAACGAAGCCGGTATGGGGACAACGCCTCATGCCCACGCCGTTGCGAAAGTGGAACACCCGGCCGAGCAAGGCTTGGTGGCTATTTTCGGCGTATTTACGACGGTGCTTATCGTGACGTTTACCGTGCTCGTTATTTTGGTCACCGGCGTAATGGACTTTAATACGACCGGCATCGAATTAACGCAAAAAGCCTATTCAGTCGGCTTGGGCGAAGCCGGGGTGGGCTTTGTCGCTGTTTGCTTATTTTTCTTTGCCTATTCCACGATTATCAGCTGGTATTTCTTTAGCGAGCAAAACGTTCGTTATCTCTTTAAAGGACGTGGTATTTTCCTTTATCGGCTCATCGTATGTGCCTTCTTGGTGCTCGGCGCCGTCACGCACGTTAATTTAGTTTGGACGTTGTCGGACTTCTTTAACGGCATCATGGTGATTCCCAACGTGATTGCCCTGATCCTTTTGCATAAAGTGGTTGGAGCAAGCCTCAAAGACTTTGAAGGCAAACTCAAAAATAGTGAAGTCTCGCAATAGGCTTTAGCTTTCCTCGCAACGATGTGTTTTGATGGCCTCTGCTCAAGGCAACAACAAAAAGAAACACATCGTTGCAAATCGGCACTTATGTGCCGAAAAATCTCCCGATACACTCAAGCCATTACGCGCTGCATTTTTCAATTAATGTGGTTTCGCGCCGATAAAATCATTTTTTGTAGAGGATATAGATGGCTCAAACATTAATTATCGTGAGTTCCATTACCGGCAATACTTGGAACGTAGGGCGGCATTTGGCGGCAGCCCATCCCGAAGCGGTTTTATTGCGGGCTGAAGAGGCGGGTAAGAACCCTGCCGTTATCGACCGTTTTTCAAACGTTATTTTGGGCTTTTGGTTTGATCATAAGAGCCTGCCGCCGGACATTGAGGCGCTCAAGCCTTTTTTGCATGATAAAACGTTGGGTGTCTTCGCTACGATGGGCGGCGATCCCGGTAGCGAAAAAGCCTTGGCTGCGTTTGCCAGCCATTGCAACGGACTTGTTGGAGAAAATAAAAACAACCATTTGCGCGCAACGTATTTGTGCCGCGGGCGTCTCTCGCCGATGTATTTGAAGCATCCGGCTCATAATACACCCGAGGGTATTGCTAAATACGAATCATCTCAAAGCCATCCCGATGCCGAGGATCTGCAAAAGGCGTTGGAAGCTTTTAAAGATTATTTTTAGCCCGGTATTTTTGAGAACTAAGAACGTAAAACGCTTAAGCCGCGGTACCTTTCGAGAGAATTTTGAATCCTTTCGAGAGTCTGCGGCTTTAGTTTTTTCAATCGTTAATTCAATCCTAATCTGCCGGGTTTTCGAGTCCAAATCCAAAAGATCGGTTCAAAGAAAAAATAAAGAAATCTATTGGCATCCCTGTTAGCATCGCCAATTGCGATTTTTCCGACTTTAACTAGTCCGATTCGTGCCTAAAGATTACACACTGCTGTATTCTTAGACCGCCGTTGCTTCTAAATAGCAACAAACATCCGCCCATTTTCCGTGAGCATCATGCTATGGACGAATAGCTGCCAAAGACTTAAAATAACTCGCTTATTATTCATTTTTTCTTTGCTTGATTATGAAAGAAATTCGCACGCGTATTGCCCCGAGTCCGACGGGGATGATGCATTTGGGGACGGCCCGTACCGCCATTTATTGCTGGGCGTATGCCCGTCACTTCATCGGCGGCCACTTTTTGCTTCGTATTGAAGACACGGACCAAGAGCGTTCGACCCAAGAAGCCGTCGATGTGATCATTAACGGCATGAAGTGGCTCGAGCTTGACTATGATGAAGGCCCGATCTACCAAATGGATCGTCTGGAGCGCTACAAAGAAGTGGCCGAGGAACTCCTTGCCAAAGGCTTGGCTTACAAGTGCTACGCAACCAAGGAAGAATTGGATGCCTTGCGTGAAGAACAAAAGGCTAAGGGACTCAAGCCGCGCTACGACGGTCGTTGGCGTCCTGAAAATTGCGTCGGCCGTCCTATTCCGGAAGGCGTAACGCCCGTGATCCGCTTCCGCAATCCCGATACCGGATCGGTGAGCTGGAACGACTTGGTCTACGGTCCGATTTCTTTTGAAAATTCCGAGCTGGATGACTTGGTGATCATGCGCGGCGACGGCATCCCGACGTATAACTTTGCCGTCGTGGTTGATGACATTGACATGAAGGTCAGCCACGTGGTGCGCGGTGCCGACCATATCAACAACACACCCCGCCAAATCAACCTTTACCATGCCTTGGGTCACGAAGTGCCGGAATTTGCGCACTTGCCCTTAATTAACGGTCCCGATAACCGCAAGTTGAGTAAACGAAACGGCGACGCCAGCGTCATGGACTATGAAAAGAAGGGTTATCTGCCTGAAGCCTTGGTAAACTACTTGGCTCGCTTGGGTTGGGGCCACGGCAACGACGAAAAGTTCACGAAGCAGCAGTTGGCCGAATGGTTTGACTTTAAGCACTGCTCGAAGTCGCCCGCTTGCTTGGACCCGAAAAAGCTCAACCACTTAAACCACCTTTACATTGCTGAAGCTGACAATGACCGCTTGGCCCGCTTGGTGCGCCCGCGCATCGAAGCCCGGGGCGGCATCATCGACGGACATGCCGATTTGGCCCGCGTGATGGAAATTACCAAGCAGCGCCCCGATACGCTTGAAGCATTGGCTGATGCTTGCATGATTTTCTACCGTCCGCTCAAGCGCGATGAAGCGCTCGTGCGCGAAGTGCTCGCTAACGAAACGTCTTTGAAGGCGGTGGAAATGTTCTTGGAACGCGCCCGCGGCATTGAAGACTGGACGGCTGAAAATATTTACGGCGTCCTCAAGGGCATCATGGACGAACTGTCCATCAAGATGCCGGTGGTCGCCGTGCCGATTCGCGTGCTGGTCTTCGGCGAAAAAGTCTCTCCGATGTTTGATAAGACGTTGGAGCTTTTCGGCAAAGATACGGTCATTGCCAATATTGAAAGCGGCTTAGCCCTCGTTCGCTAATCGCCTCCTTCTTCTCGGAATAGGTGCACCGATGTGGCACCTATTCCGATTCCGCCTTTTTGCTAAATCTTATCGCCGGCCGACTAGGTCTTTTTTGGCCCTAGGAGGCGAGCCGCCTTGCGAAGAAAGCAGCTGCCTGAGAAAAATCATTAGCCTTTGCGTCCCGTGACACGATCCAAGAACGCCTCAATGAGGGAAGCGGCCTGAGGCAAATTAAAAAGCGTATGCGGCGCGCCGGGCAAAAGCACGATGGCGGCGTCAGTATGGTCTTTGAGGGCTTCTTTGGCATAGCCGAGCGCCCCGGGGCAATCCAGGTACGGGTTTTTCGTGGAGAAGTACGGGTCGTCGGCACTCATGATGTTCATGACGGGGCAATCCAATGGAATGTGGCTTGCGTGCTCCGTGACGTGATAGTTGTTTTCACAGCTCCAAGAGAAAATCAAGCGCCCGGCTTCTTTATTGGGCGTCGTGTTGATAAAGCGGGCGACGCTCACGGCGCCTTCGCTCGTTCCGGCGATAACCCATCGCCCGTCGAAAAAGGGAAGGCTGTTGAGCTGTGAGACAGCGTATTGCAGCTCGTCGTAGCGCATGCGGTGAATTTTTTCGTACACTTCGCGCGCAACCGGCGAGCTGTAGGCCAGGCGATCGGGCGTTTGCATGGAGTCCGGCGCCACAAAGGCGTGACCCTGGCGAGCCAAGCGTTCGCCGAAAAGCCGCGTGGCCGGATTGATGCCGGAGCTGCCGTGAATAAAGATGACGACAGGCCTTTTAGCGGCCCCATCGGTGACGTCTTCCAAAAGTCCCTCAAAAAGCGTGCCGTCAGGCTGCATAAAGCAGGTAAAGGATTTATTGAAGACCTTCTGTAATGATTCAGGGGTATGTGTTGATACGCTTCCTGTGACTTTGCCGGTGAGTTCAATGGACATTGTTGGGCTCCTTAAGAAAACAGGGGGCTTTCTTGCCCCCTGCCGAAAATGCTTGAGTTAGAAGAAAAGGCCTACGAAAGTGAGCATGACCACGTAACCCACCAAGCAGGGGATGGCGGTTCTCTTGACCATGGTTAGCGGATTGACTTTGGCAAAGCCCGCCACAATAATGATGACACCCGCAACTGGCGACATGGCACGAAGCATTTCGGCGGCGGTGTGCATCATCACCATCATGGAGATGCCGTCTACGCCCATGGCTTGTGCAACATCGGGCACAATGTGCGCGAGGCTCGTAAAGGCGGCAACGCCCGAACCGGTTAAAATCGTCACCAAGCCGATGATGGCCGAGAGAACGACGCCCATACCGGTGCTGCTTAGGCCGATGCCTTGAGCCGAGTCAATCAAGAGGTCGACGATGCCGACGTTTTGAAGGCCCTTGGCGAAAAAGGCGGCCACAAAAATCAAGCCGACCGTGCTCGTAAGGATATTGCCCATGCCTTTGAACATGGCAAAGGAGAGCTCGAAGGAGTCCTTAACGTTGCGGCGCATGCAAAGATCAAACAAGAAGGCGATGAACCAGCAGATAAACATGGCCGTCGGCACGCTCAAGGTGACGCTCTTATAGACCATCTTGTTAAAGATCAAAAGGAAAACGATCGGCATGATGGGAAAGATCGCGTAGATCGCCGGCGTTTTTTCCAAGGATTTGCGTTTATTTTCGAGTTCGCTCAGGTCAGCGACTTCCCCGGTGCCTTCTTTTTTGTCAAAGTAGTATTGAACAATCACATGGGCAATGGCCATAGCCGTAATCGTAGGAACGGCCATCGGCAGCTGATAGCGCACGAGGTATTCGATCGGTTCCAAGTGTACGAGCTGGGCGGCCAAGTTGGCGGTGCCCGAAGCCGGGGCGTAGCCGATCGCCAAGACGCTGGCAACCACAGCCGCAGCGGCCAAAGGCGAGCAGCCGACGCGGATAATCAGCGGATAGACGGTCACGACCATCAGCATGGCTAAGCCGGCTGCCGAGGTAATCACCAAAGACAGGCAGTGCCCGAAGATAAAAACGGCTGCCAGAATCAAGTACGGATTTTTGATAAAGGAAAGGGGCTTGGCGCAGACGGTGACGAAGCGGTCCGAAGCGCCGATAGCTTGCATGTAACTGGCAAAGCCGCCGGAAATTAAAATGATGAAGCCCACGCCGGCAACCTGCGAGGTGCTGATGGATTTCAAGAGCTCAAATAAGTCAAAGCCGATAAAGCCCGTGCTGCCTTTGGCCATGAGCGCATCGAGTCCGCCCATTAAAGCCAGAACATTCAAGAGCAGTCCGCCAATGAATAAGACCATGTTGACTTGGTATTTTTTGACGATGGCCCAGCCGGTTAAAACCAGTACCACAACGCCTAGCCAAGGAATAATACCGCTCATAGATCTCTCCTTTTCGAGAATTTTTCACTGCAGCCTCACCACGGATGCCGAAAGCTGCGCCTTGGTTAATACGAGTTTTTCCGTTGCGCGCTACCGGTTTCTTGTGAGAGGCTTCCAAGGTTTAATCGACCGGGAAAAGCCCCGAAGGCAACAACGGATACTTCGATTATGAAAGGCAGGAGAAAAGATATCATTGAACTTTGGTACAAGAATTCTGGCGGAGGCTTTTTAAAAATAAGCAAAAGTACTTAGTTTCCTAAGGCGATTTTCGACGCAAAGAGCTGGCTTAGTTGTCGAATGGGGCTCCGAGAGAAAACACCGCAAGAGCCGCAGAAAATCGTCATAATAAGCGTTATCGCTAACTGGAAGGTTGTGGTATGTTGCGTGGCTTAACTATCGGCTCGTGCGCGTTGGCGCTTTTCCTATTCGGAGCGGCGGGCAGCCTGATGGCGCAGGAAAAAGAGGTCAAGCTGATTTTGCCGAGTATTAATGAACCGGCGCCAAAAGAAACGCTGACGATCGGCATTTTGGCCAATGGCCTGAGCGACTTTGAGTCGGGTTTATTGCAACCGACCCTGGCCGCTTTGAAAGAAAAGATCCCGCAGTATCATTTTGAGACGCTGCCGATCACGGAGTACGAGCTTTATATTTCGCCTATTAACAAGGCGGTTGACTTCTACGTTGCGCCGAGCGGCACCTTTGCCTATATGCAGGATTCGGCCGGCGCCGTTTACCTGGCGGGCAACCTCTCAGCTTCGGCTCGGGATCCGCAGCACGCGGCGGGCGCCTTGGTGATAGCCCGTGCTGACAATGAGCATATCCGCAAGCTCACGGATTTGCGCAACAAGCGGGTGGCCACGCCCGGACGCGAGTCTTTTTTCGGCATGCAAGTGGTGCTCAATGAGCTTAGGCGGGCAACCGAGCGCCCGGACCAATTTTTCCGGGCCGTGACCGTGCCGCAAGGCACGCCCGAAATGCTGAAGGCTTTGTTGGCAGGCAAGGTGGATGCCGTCATCCTGAAAAGCTGCGAATTGGAATACATGCAGCGGCAAGGGATGCTTGACCGGTCTCTTATCAAGCCCGTCGGTGTTAACAAAAGCAATACAACCGAATGTTTGGCTTCGACGCCTTTGTATCCGGACCTGGTCTTTGCGGCCGGGCCGCACGTAGACTCGCTTTTAAATACGAAGGTTTCGGAAATCCTCCTTTCGATGGGCCCCACCGAAGCCGGCCATCGTTGGGTGGTGGCCAATGATTTTCGTGATGTTATCCATGTGATCCGGCGCTTTGTCTCGACGCCTTTAACGCCGGAGAATCTTCAAAACCAGCTGGCTATTTGGCGCTACCGCTATGCGGTCTTTTTGGGAGTTATTCTGCTTTTGGGCAGTGTGCTTTTTGGTTTTGCCGTGAGCAAAATGGTGCAAAACCGTACCCGAGAGCTGGTTAAAACGCTCGAGCAAAATAAGCAGCTGGAAAACGCCGCTAGAAAGGATCGGGAGCGGCTCATGCAGCTTGAAAAAGTGGGCATTGTCTCCGAGCTCTCAAGCATCATTGCGCACGAGGCGCGCCAACCGGTCACCTCCCTTATCAATTATGCCGATGGGCTCGCCTTTTACTTAAAGGATAAAAAGGATCCGATTGTTGACGAGGCTACGCGGGAAATTTCCCAACAGGCCTTACGCATTTCCAACATTGTCCAGCGCGTACGCTCTTACGCTAAGCGCCAAGACAGCGTCCACGTGAAAACGGATTTGGTGGCGCTTGTTTTGAAAGCGCTTCAAACCGTCCGCTCCAGCGAAGAAATCAATAACATTGTCTTGGTGCCGCGCGTACCGCGCACGGCGCTTATTTCCTGCGATCCGTTTGAGATAGAGCTTGTCATCGTCAATTTGACCCGCAATGCGCTGCAAGCGGTTGCGCCGATGACTGACATCGTGGCCTACGTTGAAGTCGGAGTCAAGGAAAGCGATGATCAGAGCAAGTGGATTTTGTATGTGAGAGACAACGGCCCGGTGATCGGAGAAGAAAAGATTCGGGAACTGTCTAAGCCCGTACACAGCGATAAAATAGAAGGCTTGGGCCTCGGCCTTTCCATTTGCCGCGTAATCGCCGAGCGGCACAGCACGCGGATACAATTTGAGC
>DVNT01000001.1 GCA_018714185.1 Candidatus Aphodousia gallistercoris
ACAGCACGCGGATACAATTTGAGCAGTTGCAGCCTCGCGGACTGCTCGTGACTTTGGATTTTGAGAAACTTCAACCATAACGAAACCATGCCCATTTCTGTCAATCCCGACCTCTACCGGCCGATCGTCCGCATTGTTGACGATGAGGAGACGGTGCGAAATTCCGAGGCCTTTACCTTGCGTGTGGCCGGCCTTGAGAGCGTTTGCTACGCATCGGCCGAAGAATTTTTGCAAAAGGATAACCTCAAGCACCCGGGCTGCATTATTTTGGATGTGCGCATGACCGGCATGAGCGGACCGGATTTGCAAAAGGAAATTAATCGCCGGGAAATCGACTTGCCGATTATTTTTCTTTCGGCCCACGGCAATATCGGCTTGGCGGTTGATACACTCAAACGCGGTGCTAAAGATTTCTTCGAAAAGCCGCTTGCGCCGGAAATTTTGCGTGAGACGGTAACGCGCCTAGTTGAGGAAAATCTGGCAAGCCGCCGTGAACGCTTCCAAATCCAGAGAAAGCGCGAGCAGTATGAAAGCCTCACGAATCGGGAGCGAGTGATCCTGAAATTAGTGGCTCAAAATCTGTCCAATAAGGCCATCGCCGACCAATTAGGTATCCAAGAGCATACCGTCAAAATCCACCGAGGCAGCGCTTGCCGAAAACTCAATATCCGTACGGTGCTCGATGTTCACCACTTTCTGGAAGCGATTGGAGAAATCTCTTAGAGAGCCTCTTTTCGTACTGTTAGCCTTCTTTAAACAAGTCAGAAAGAATCGAAGCAAACTCTTCCGTCAGGGCCGACCGATAGCGCTTGGGCCAGAAGGCAAAATAGCGATGCCTTAAAAACTCGCCTTTTTCAACCAAGGGAATGCGGCGGATGACGCCGCTTGTGCGCGCTTGGGCAGAGCGCTCCTCAACGGGTAAAAAGCCCCGGTTGCCGGCAACGAGCATGCGCGCTTCTTGAAGCGTAGCCGCCACGATGAAGCGGCAACGGAAATTCAGCGTCCCCGTGTAGTACGCTATTTCCTCGGACTCGCGCTCTTTCGGACACAAGAGAATGCAAGTGAGGCCGTCGAGATCGCGGACGGTGAGCTCGGTTTTGTGAGCAAGGGGGCTGCCTTCGGACAATTCCACAAAATCGTATCCCACAAAAAGCGGCCGGTTGACGAACTGGTCCGATAGTGCTCTGCGCTGGTCGCTCACGATGATATCGAGAGAATGCTCGCGCACTTTTTCATAGAGTTCTTCGTGCGTCATGGCGATTGCCGAAAGCTCAAGCTCGGGGTGCCGTCGGTTCATTGCGGCCATCGCACTCTCGAGCTCCCAGCCCTCGTAGCGGTTTAAGTACCCGAGGCGCAGCTTTTGCACGCCGTTTTTAATCAGTTCGATTTCCGAGCGCAGCTCCTGCACCTGAGACAGAATCGCTTCGGCGCGACGGGCAACGAGTTCGCCCGATTGCGTGAGCTCAAAGCGGCGGCCTTGCCGCTGCAATAGCTCAATGCCGAGGAATTGTTCGAGTTGCTTTACCTGTTGCGAAACCGCAGACTGGGTGACATAGCAAGCTTCTGCCGCTTTGGCAAAGCTATGGTAGCGGACCACGGCCGCAAAGGTTTCTAGTTGCCTAAAGAGCATTGTCTTATTAGAAATACTTATTAAGAGTAGTAAAAATTTGATTTGTTGATTAATAATGCTGATGATATTCTTTCTTCTGAAGAAATTCAAAGGAGAAGGACAATGCAAGCTAATACTTGGTTTATTACCGGCATTTCAAGCGGATTCGGTTATGAAATGACAAAGCTTTTACTCGCGGCGGGCAAGACGGTGATCGGTACGGTTCGACGTACCGATAGCGTTAAAGAGCTTATCAAAGCGTATCCGCAAACGCTTGATTGCCAAATTTTGGATGTGACGGATGTCCCGGCCATTAAGCGCGTGGTTAGCCATTCCTTTGAGCGCCATGGCACGATCGATGTGATCGTTAGCAATGCAGGCTACGGTTTATTCGGTGCTGTCGAAGAGCTTAGCGATGAAGAAATCAACGAGATCATAGCCACGAATTTGCTCGGATCCATCCAGGTTATCAAAACGGCTTTGCCGTACTTGAGAAAGCAAGGGCACGGCCGCATTATTCAAATGTCGACTTACGGAGCGCAAGTTGCCTTTGCGGCCAACTCCATGTACCACGCCACTAAGTTCGGGATCGAGGGCTTTTGCGAAGCACTTGCCCAGGAGGTTTTGCCTTTTGGCATCGGCGTGACGATGGTTGAGCCGGGCGGTGCACGCACGCAATTCCGGTACGGCAGTGCCAAGGTGGCTAAGCTCATGCCCGAATATGCGCATTGCCATCAGTTCCTCAATATGCTTGATCCGGCCAAAGGGCTTGCGCCGGGGGATCCGGTCAAAATGGCCGAACGCATTATCGAAAGCGTAGCCGTGGAGCCTGCGCCGCTGCGCATGATGTTAGGTAGCCAAGCTTTGCGGGCAACGATAGAGCGGCTGCAAAAGCGCCTGGCTGATTATGAAAACCAAGCCGAATTGGCGGCCTCAACCGACTATCCGGCCGGACAATAAGGAAAGTACATATGCAAGAGAGAGTATTAGGTTCAAGCGGCATCAAAGTAACGCCGATTGGTTTAGGCTGCATGGGACTTACGCACGCAAGCGGCGATCCCTTGCCCAAGCGTGAGGCCGTGCGGATTTTGCAATCAGCCTATGAGCTCGGGTACCGTTTTTTTGATACGGCCGCCTGTTATACAGGCATCAACCCGGACGGTACGACGGCTTATAACGAGGAGGCGGTAGGCGAGGCTTTCAGCGGCCTGCGTGAGCACGTTGTCATAGCGACCAAGTTCGGCGTTCGGCACGCGCCTGATAGAAGCTTAATTCTCGATAGCCGTCCCGATAGCATCCGCCGGGAACTTGAAAGCAGCTTGAAAAAATTAAAGACCGATACCATTGATCTTTATTATCAACATCGCATCGATCCGAATGTGGCGCCCGAAGAGGTCGCCGGTGTGATGGCCGATTTGATTCGCGAAGGCTTGATTCGTTGCTGGGGCATATCCGAAGTGAACGAAAAGTACTTGCGCCGGGCTCATGCCGTCTGTCCGGTTTCGGCGATTCAAAACCGCTATTCGATGATGGCGCGCTGGCATGAGAGGCTCTTTCCCGTGCTTGAAGAACTCAATATTGCCTATGTGGCGTTTTCTCCGTTGGCAAACGGAGCGCTTTCGGGCTGCTACGACGAGCATACCGCCTTTGAAGGCAAGGCCGACTACCGAGTTGGCATGCCGCAATATACGAAAGAGGGCGTGCAAAGAGCCCATGCATTACAGAGCCTTTTGCTTGAACTGGCTGAAGAAAAGGGGGCCACACCCGCACAAATTGCCTTGGCTTGGGTGTTAGCGAAAAAGCCGTATCTCATCCCGATTCCAGGCTCTCGAAAACCGGAGCGCCTGAAAGAAAATTGGCTTGCCGCAAGCCTGAGGCTGGATGCACGCGACACGCAAAGAATTCAGGCTTGCTTGGATGAGTCGCACTTTTTGGTCTTTGGCGGACACTAAAGGAGATGATGATGGTGCGTCAAAATAAAAGAATCGTCGCTTACTTTTCCAGGGCCGGACAAAATTATTGCCGAGGACGCGTTTTGACGCTCGAGCAAGGCAACACGGAAGTTTTGGCGTTGGCCATTGCCGATCGGCTGCAGTGTCCGGCTTTTGAGATTTCTCCTATCAAGGCCTACCCTAAGGAATACTACGCTTGCACCGATCTCGCGAAAAAGGAGCTTGAGCTTGACTTGAGGCCGGCCATTAAAGAGCCTTTGCCGCCGGCCGAGGACTTTGAGGAATTGATCCTTTGCTATCCGATTTGGTGGGGGACGGTGCCGATGGCAGTCAAGACTTTTTTGGATGCCTACGATTGGGAAGGAAAACGTATTGTCTGCGCCTGCACGCATGAGGGAAGCGGCTTCGGCCGAAGCCTGCAAGACCTGCAAGAGCTCTATCCCCAAGCGCAAATCGTCAAAGGCCTTTCCTTGCAAGGAACCATGGTTGCCAAGTTGCAGGAGGAAATTAACCGCTGGGCAGAGTCGCTTAATGCGGACAAGTAATCAAAAGCAAAACGAAAAAAGCGTCAAGGCCAACCAAGACCTCAACGCTTTTTCCGTTCAAAAAAACTCTAGCTTTCTTGGGCGATTTCTTTGGCCCGGCCGATCCAGAGCACCAGAAGCTTCTTGCATTCGGCTAGGCTCAAGTCCTTTATCGTCGCTTCGTCAACGCCGTCGGTGACAAACATCGTATGGCGCCGGGCGCGCAAATAGACCCGGCCGATGCTTTTATTTTTGTAGCGTACGGCAATGGCATTATTCTTAAGCACTTTGAACGTGAAGCGGTTTTCCAGGCCTGCCAAAGCCGACAATTTCAAGAGTTCGGTGACGAGGCTGACTTCGTTGCGGTTTGCCTGTACCGGCTCTTTGCGGGCATTTAAAAAGTAAAACGGGGTATTGAGAACCGGCACGGGCAGCGGCTCTTTGCTGCGCAGATTCTTCCACACGTAGCGGGCCTTCAAGCCTTTGAGCAGGTATTCATTGAGGTCTTCAGGCTTGGCTTCGGCATGCGCTTTCTCGACGGGTTGGCCCTCATCGGCTGCAATGCTTTGCGTATTTTCGCTGACAAGCTCTTCGGGCTCAATGCGAATGGTTTCCTCTTCGGGCTTATCGGCTTTTTCGGGGACTTCTGAAGCGGGTGCGGCAGCGGGCTTTACCGGCGCCTTGCGCGCACGCCGAACTTTCTTCGGTGCCGCTTCAAGACCGGTATTATCGGCCGGTTGGGCGGCCCCTTCCTCGGGCTTTTTTTCCTGCGGATCCCGCTCAAAAAGCGGCACGCCTTTTTCTTTTTCCGGCTTGATGAACTTATTGAAAAAATGAACAACCCTATCGAGCATAGATTCCTCCTGTCTCTACTCTCATCCTAAACGAAAAGACAGGGATAGGTAAAGTGTTTTTTTATGGCAGGCGTTTTACGAAACGGCGTCCCTTTTCGTCCGGGGCGGAAATAATGCCTTGCTTGACCAGTGCTTTTAAAAGGGAAAGGGCCCGCTCGGGCTCAATGCGTAGCTGGTTTTCCCATTTCTGAAGCGTCGCTTTTTCATCCAAAACCAAAAGTGCTTTGGCAGCATCGGAAAGCGTATCGGGTGCCTCATCCAATTCAAAACCGGCCTCAGAGAGCGCTTCGCGCACCGGAGCCGTCAAGGAGCGCACGTAGTCGTCGGTCGTATTTTTTGACGGAGTAGGTAAGACAAGAACCCGGCAGTGCTCAAAGCGTTGTTCCATCGCCTTAAGCCGTTGTGCGGTAATGCGCCGCGCAGGGCCCAGGGCCTTTCCGATCACGGCCGTTACGCGTGAAGCCATGACCTCGCTTGCGAGCGCTTCATACAAGTAGGCGCTTAAAACGATGATGACGCGGGGGCGGTACTCGCGGAGTGTGTCGAGCACCTTTTCGCCGTTGGCAGCATAGTAGCGAACGGTTTGCGGGCCGTGCAGGTGCTGCGGTACTTCCGAGCACCAAACCGTTTCGAAAAAGCTTTCTTCCAAATCGGTAGCAAAATTGGCGGTATGGCCGACCGGAATGCCCCAAAGGGAAAACCAATGCGCAAGCCGGTCACGAATTTCTCCGTGATCGGCATTGGGATCAAAGTAGTGCGAGGTGAGCGCACTCGAGCCGCCCTGTCCCGGCAACGAAAGCACCAGGATGCCGTGAAGGGGATAGGGGCGAGGCTTGGCCATGGCGACTCCGGCTGGCGTTAGTCGGCTGCGCCGCAGGTGCTGCCGGCGCAGTGCCCTTCATCGGGCAGGCCTTTTTCGGGTACGGTGTGCGCGGCATCGGGCTTGTCTGCGGCATTCTCAAGCGGATTGGCCGCCTGCGCTAAAAAGAGCTTCAAGCGGTTCGTGAAGTTCGCGTACGAGGTACCGGCTTCAAAGTCAATGGCGCAAAGGTTCGCGCCCGGGATTTTTTCGCGCAGCGCCCGCATCACGCCCTTGCCCGTGATGTGGTTGGGCAAACAGGCAAAAGGTTGCAAGCAAACGACGTTGGGCGTTCCGGTATGCAAAAATTCCACCATTTCGGCTGTAAGCAGCCACCCTTCGCCGGCTTGCTGCGCCGGGCTCATCAGGCCTTGCAGGTGCGACAGGTGGTCCTTGAGCGTACTCATTTTGCCGAAAGGCGTCCCTTGGAGAGCCTCGTTGACGAGTCCGCGCAGGTGCTCGAGATAGCGCGCCAACAGTTTCGAAATGAACGCATTCATCTTCGGCCCTTTGAGCGTTTGCGCCTGATAGATCGGATCGTAGAGGCAGTAAAGGATAAAGCTTGAGATGTCGCCCAAGCAGGGTTCTGCTCCTTGTGCCAAGATTTCCTCAATGATGTGCAGGTTCGCTTGCGGGTGGTACTTGAGCAAAATTTCCCCCACGATGCCCACGCGCGGCTTCACTACGGGCAAACGGGGTGCTGCCGCAAAATCGGCAACCAATCGGTGCACGTTTTGCTTAAATACCGAGACGGGTTCGGCTACATCGCGCCGCGCGATCTCCGTCCATTTGGCTAAGAGCTTGTCGGCCGTGCCTTTTTCCGCTTCATAGGCACGCAAGTTAAGGTAAACCTTTTGCAAAAGATCGCCGTAGAGCAAGCCCACGATCAAGCGATGGATGCCCTTGATTCCCAAGTCCAGATGCTGCGAGCCTTCGATTTTGTGCGTAGAAATCGTAATGACCGGCACGTTTTCCATGTGCAGGTCGCGCAAAGCCCATTTAAGGAGCGTTGCGTAATTGGTTGCCCGGCACGGGCCGCACGTTTGCGCAAGCAGCAACCCGCTTGTTTGCGGGTCAAAGTCGCCGTTGATGACCTCATCGAGCAGCTGCCCGATGACGACAATGGCCGGGTAGCAGGCATCGTTATTGACATAGCGAAGGCCAAGCTGCAGCGCTTCGGGTCGCACCTCGGGCAAAAGTCGGGCTTGGTAGCCCAGGCTCTTTAAGGTGCTTTCCAGAATCGGGAAGTGGATCGGTGCCATCTGCGGCACGTAAATGGTCTTGAGTTTTTTAATGTCGACCTTGGGCTCGTCTTTTTTCTTCGGGTAAAAGACGATGGGCTGCTCGCCGGTCGCACAGCTATTTTGGTGTTGGCGTCGGTCTTCGACGGCGGCAAAAAGCGAGCGCAAGCGAATCCGCGCGGCGCCCAACGTATCGCCTTCGTCGATCTTAAGCATGGTGTAGAGCTTGCCCGCAGGCTCCAAAATCCGCTTGATCTGTTCGCTCGTGATGGCATCCAGCCCGCAGCCGAAACTCACAAGCTGTACGAGTTCGGCCCAAGGCTTGGTTTTCACCATTTCGGCGGCGCGGTACAAGCGGCTATGGAAGGTCCACTGGTCGATCACGTCCAGGTTTTTATCCTCCTGCGGACACAAGTGCGCAATGGAATCCTCGGTTAAAAGGTCGGCGCCCATGGAGTTAATGAGCGTGCAGATGCCGTGATTAACCAACGGATCCATGTGGTAGGGGTGGGCGGCAATGACCACCAGCGGCCTGCGCGAGAGCTCGTGCTCGCGCCAAATCTTTTCGCCTTCGCGACGAATCGTGCGCTGGTAGTCTTCAAGGGCATCGTGCCCCTTTTGCTCGGCGGCCTTTAACTCGTGCTCGCTGATATCGGGGAACGCATCATGCAGCGCCTGGATGACGGTAGCCGGTTGGCTTAAATCCACAAAGGGCGTTAAAAGGTTCACGTTCGGGTGCGAGCACTCGATGTTGAGCTTGAGCGCTTCCGGATAGCCGCCCACGACCGGGCAGGCGTAGCGGCCTTGCATGTCCTTGAACGTGATGCGCTCTTTGGGCACGCAGGGCAGCCAAATGCGGGTAATGCCCTTTTGGGCGAGGTAGGTGACGTGCCCGTGCGTGAGCTTGGCGGGCAGGCACAAGCTCTGCGAGGGGATGCTGTCGGTACCGAGCCCGGCGATGTAGTGATCCGAGTAGGGCGAGAGCTCTACCCTGAAGCCCAACGCCGTAAAAAGGGCAAACCAATACGGGTAGTGCTCGTACATGTTCAGTACGCGCGGCAGCCCGATGGTACCCCTCGGGGCATTGTCTTCGGCAAGCGGCTCGCGGTTAAACAAGATCTCGCACTTTAAGTCGATAAAGTGTTTCGGCGAGAGCTTGCCGTCGGCCGTTCCCTTAAGGGCAAAGTCGCAGCGGTTGCCGCTCACGTGCTTTTGCCCGTTGGCAAAGCGGTGAAGGGTGAGCAGACAGTGGTTGTTGCAGCTGCGGCAGCGAAATTCGGTGGTCTTCACGCCCGAGAGGTCAAGCTTTTGCGCCGAAAGATCAATTTCGGGCGTTTCGCTGTCGGTGCGCTCGCGTGCAATGAGCGCGGCGCCGTAGGCCCCCATGAGGCCTGCAATATCCGGGCGGATGACGTTCTTGCCGATATAAAGTTCAAAGGCGCGCAAAATAGCATCATTGAGGAACGTTCCGCCCTGCACGAGCACGTGTTCGCCGAGCTGCTCGGTATCGGCAATGCGAAGCACCTTGTGCAAGGCATTGAGAACGATTGAGTGGCAAAGGCCGGCGGCGATGTCGTCAACGCCCGCGCCGGCGCTTTGCGCTTGCTTGACCTTGGAATTCATGAAGACCGTGCAGCGCGTGCCCAAGTCACAGGGGTGCTTGGCGTGCATGGCCGCATCGACAAATTGCGGCAGCGTTAGCCCGAGCTGATTGGCGTACGTTTCGATAAAAGAGCCGCAGCCCGACGAGCAGGCTTCGTTAAGTTTCACGTCGGCGATGGTGCCTGACTTCACACGCAAGCATTTCATGTCTTGGCCGCCGATATCGATGACGTAGGAGGTCTGCGGATCAAAAGCCACGGCGGCGCGCTGGTGGGCGAGGGTTTCCACTTCGTTAAATTGTGCGCCGATCGCCGCCTGCGCTAAGGAGGCGCCGTAGCCTGTGGTGCAGATCGCGCGAATGCGGGCGCCCTCGGGCAAAAGCGTGGTCAATTTGAGAATTTGCGGAATGAGCTTGGGAAGAGGGTCGCCTTCGTTGTTGTCATACCAGTGGTAAAGCAGCGAGTCTTCGCTATCCAAAAGCGCCATCTTGACGGTGGTGCTGCCTAAGTCAATGCCCAAAAAGAGATCGCCCTGGGCCTGATCCAAAGGCTTGCGAAGGGCCTTTTCTTTGGCGTGCCGGCTTCGGAATTCCTCAAGCTCGGCTTCGTTTTTGAAAAAGGGTTGCAAGCGTTGCGCATCGCCTTCATCGACGAGGTCGGCCGACAAATTTTCAAAAAACTCGTGAAGCGTTTTCTCGTTGCGCCGGTCGTCGCTTGTGTAGGCATCAAGCGCTGCGCCGAAGGCCACGGCGTATTGAGCATCCTCAAAGTGCGAGAAGGAAGCTGCCGTTGCCTTGAGCTTTCGCTCAAAGGCTGTGCGCAACTGCGGCAAAAAGTGCAACGGTCCCCCAAGGAAAGCCACGTGGCCGCTAATGGGACGGCCGCAGGCCAAGCCGCTGATCGCTTGATCGGCGACGGCTTCAAAAATGCTTCGGGCAATTTCTTCGCGCGGCACGCCGCTATTGAGCAGCGCGACAACGTCGGTTTTGGCAAAAACGCCGCAGCGCGATGCAATCGGATGGCTTTTCTTAGCTTTGGCGGCAAGCGCATCCAAACCGGCCGGATCGGTATCGAGTAGCGTTGCCATTTGGTCGATGAAGGCGCCCGTGCCGCCCGCGCAGGCCTCATTCATGCGCAATTCAACGCCGTTGGTGAGGTAGATGATCTTGGCGTCTTCTCCGCCGAGCTCAACCGTGCAATCAAGCTTGGGATCGTGAAACTTCAGATAGGCACCTGCCGCCACCACTTCCTGGACAAATCGCAAATGCAATTTCTGTGCGATCAGCAGCGCCCCGGAACCGGACAAGCGCACGTGCGCATCCGCGCAAGGGTACTCGGACAAAAGCGAACCGATAAGGCGCTCAAGCGTCGGCACGACCGCACTGCGGTGGCGAACGTAGTGGCTCTTTACGGCTTTGCGATGCTCGTCAAGCAAAACATATTTGATTGTTGTTGAGCCGATATCAATGCCCAATGTACAAAAGGCTTCATGCATAAAGGGAGTCTGACCGTTTTAAAAATAATATTAGTTAGCTAAATTTATTATAAAGGGCAGTCTTTTAAAATAGGTGCCCACAAATTAAGCAAATCACGCCGCAACGCCTCAGGCCGAAGCTGTTTTCAATCGCTTCCATAGTTTTTAACTTCGACGTCCGCGATAAGTTTAAATTCAAATTTGAATTTGAACTTATGTTTATTGTAGCACTTTCTTTTTAGGATGAGTTTCCGATTTTGAGGCGTCAAAATGCAAAAAGGCGAACCGCGGTCCGCCTTTATTGCCGAATAGTCAAAAGCTATTCAATCACTTCAGCTTTTTCGATCACGACATCATTAACAGGGACATCGCCGTGAAAGCCCCATTGGCGGGTGGCAACGTGCGCAATCTTGTCGACGACGTCTTCACCGGCAACGACCTTGCCGAAGACGGCATAGCCCCAGCCTTGCGGGGTGGGGGCCGTGTGGTTTAAGAAGTCGTTATCGACGACGTTAATGAAAAACTGGGCCGTGGCCGAATGCGGGTCGCTCGTGCGCGCCATGGCAATCGTGTACTTGTCGTTGCGAAGGCCGTTGTCGGCTTCGTTTTCGATCGGGGCGCGCGTTTCCTTTTGTTTCATGCCAGGCTCAAAACCGCCGCCCTGGATCATGAAGCCGGGGATGACGCGGTGGAAAATGGTGTTGTCATAGAAGCCGTCGCGCACGTACTGCTCGAAATTTTTGCTCGTGGCCGGTGCGTGCTCATAGTCGAGCTCCAGATCAATAACACCATAATTGGTCGTTAAGCGAATCATCAATTTTTTCCTTTAAGAAGGGTTGCTTTCTTAATTACAACATCACGAAGCGGAACATCGTCATAAGAGCCCACCGAATGGGTTCTGACACCCGCAATGGCATCAACCGTGTTCATGCCCGAGACCACTTTGCCGAAGACCGTATAGCCGTAGCCGTCCTGGGCTTGGTTGGCGTCGAGAAAGTGGTTGTTGGCCACATTAATGAAAAATTGGCTTGTGGCCGAATTCGGGTCACCCGTGCGGGCCATGGCAATGGTGCCTCGTTGGTTGGTTAAGCCATTTCGCGATTCTATAGCAATCGGGGCTTTTGTGTCTTTTTCTTCCATGCCTTCGGTCATGCCGCCGCCTTGGATCATGAAGCCGGGGATGACGCGGTGAAAAAGCGTACCGCTATAAAAGCCGCTGTTGACGTAGCTTAAAAAATTGGCAACGGTCTTCGGGGCCGCCTTTTCATTGAGCTCAACCGTAAAGTTGCCCATATTGGTCTGAAATTCAACGCGAGGCATTGAAGCTGCATAGGCTTGCGTGCCGGCTAGGCCCGCCAGGCAAACGCAAGCTGCAAGCCAAAGACGAAAACGATTTTTCATAGATATTCAGGCGCGTACAACATCCGTTTTTAGACGTGAGAGTAAGCGCCGGCTCCTTAAAAGTAGAGTTAAAAAAAAACACTCTCGAATTTATGATCCCGTGCTTGCGGCCGGTCGTTATCTTTTGCTGATCCCGGAGGAGATTTTTCAGTCCGTTCCAAGCTGGCCGAACGTTTAACGACAGAGCGCAGGTCGGTTGACTCGATACCTTCCTTATTGCAGTAGTTTTTCCAAGGAAGCGACTTTTCTTTGCATGCGCTTGTCCGAAGGCTTGGCTTTGAGGGCCTGCCGGTAGTAGCTCAGGGCTTGCTCAAGTTCCAAGTTTCCAAGATTTTCGTAGCCCATGGCAAAGTTCGGGTTCACCGTCACGGCCCTCGTGAGCCACTCGCGCGCCTTGGCCGTATTGCCTTCGGCAGCATAAATGGCCGCGAGGTTGTTATAGGGCTCCACGATTTCCGGGTACGTGTTGATGAAGTCCTCAAACAGAGCCTTGGCGCGTTCGGTTTGGCCGAGCCGTTCGTAAAGCACGGCCTGCTGGAATTTAAGCTGTGCGCTCTTGGGGTTGGCTTTGAGGCCTTTTTGCACCTGCTCCAAGGCGAGTTTATATTGGCTCGAACCGATCATGTCCCGGATCAGTTCAGCCCGCTCGGCCTCGTTTTTGGGTTCGGTATATTCGTAGCCGGCGGCCGCTGCGTAGCTACTGACGGCCAATCCGAGAATGAGCGCAAGCAATGTGGGGCGGTATGATCTCATAGAAAGTGAAAACCTCCGAATAGTCTGTGCCATTGTAGCATTGTGCTTTTTTCGGTCTTTCTTCATTTACAGCCTGTTTCGACTTTTGCGAATTCGGCCGCCGGTGCAAAAAGCGTTTTTGCCGTCCGAAATCGCCGGGTCGATTGGTTTATACTTGACTGATTGTTTATTAAACGGATTTACCATGGCCCTCGAGATTTATTCCACCCTTAGCCGTGAAAAGTCACCCTTTAAGCCGCTTGAAGACCATAAGGTCAAGATGTATGTCTGCGGCGTGACCGTTTACGATTACTGCCACATCGGCCACGGCCGCACGTTCGTTTCCTTTGACGTGATCCGCCGTTGGCTGCAAGCTAGCGGCTACGACGTCACCTTTGTGAGAAACATCACCGATGTCGATGACAAGATCATTCGGCGTGCGGCCGAGCGGGGCATCTCTTGCGAGGCGCTCACAGATGAGTTTGCCCGCGCAATGCAAGAAGACATGCTCGCGCTCGGGTGCTTGCCGCCCACGGTTGAGCCGCGAGCTACGCAGTTTATCCCGCAGATGCTCAACATCATTGAAAAGCTGCAGGCCAAGGGGTTGGCCTACCGCACGCAAAGCGGCGATATGGCCTATCACGTCAGGGGCTTTAAGGACTACGGCAAGCTCTCGGGCAAGTCCATTGACGATTTGCAAAGCGGCTCGCGCGTGGCAGCCGATGCCGGCAAGGACGATCCGCTTGACTTTGTTTTGTGGAAAAGCGCCAAGCCCGGTGAACCCCAATGGGAAAGCCCCTGGGGAAAGGGGCGGCCCGGCTGGCACATTGAGTGCTCGGCGATGAGCTGCCACTACTTGGGCGAAACGTTCGATATCCACGGCGGCGGTCCCGACCTGATCTTCCCGCACCATGAAAATGAAATTGCCCAAAGCGAAGGAGCCAACGGCAAGCGCTTTGCCAATTACTGGATGCACACTGGTCCTTTGCGCGTCATGAATAAAGAGGGCAAGCAGGAAAAAATGAGCAAGTCGCTCGGCAACTTCTGGACCATCCGCGATGCCATTGCCGAGACCGACAGCAAGTTCGGAGCCGGTAACGGCGCACAGGTGTTGCGCTTTTTCTTAATGCGTACGCACTACCGCAGCCCGATCCTGTTTAGCAGCGACCTGATCGTCGATGCGTACCAGGGGCTAAAGCGCCTGTACGGGGCAATCCATGACGTGCCGCCCGATGACCGTCCGCTTGACTGGAACGAAGAATGCGCACGACGCTTTAAGCTTGCGATGGACGACGACTTTAATGTGCCGGTGGCCGTGGCCCAGCTTTTTGAGCTTGCCAACCGTGCCCAAGCGCATAAGGATCCGGCGATGAGCCGTCAGCTCAAGCTTTTAGGGGCCGAGCTTAACATTTTGCAAGGTGATGCCGAAGCCTTCTTAAAGGGCTCAACCGAAGGCTTGGACGAGGCCGCGATTGAAGCGGCTATCGCCGAACGAGCCGCCGCCAAGAAGGCCAAGGACTACGCCAAGGCTGATGCGATCCGCAAGCGCTTGGCCGAAGAGGGCGTGATGCTTGTCGATACGCCTCAAGGCACGCAGTGGCAGCGGGTGCTCGTGTAAGAGGGCATTGACATGGCGCAGGACAAGCTCGCCCCGATGAACGACGTTTACTGGAAGCGGGCCCGCTCGGCGCTTTCTGCGGCCGATCCCGTGATGGCCGGGCTTGTCGCGCGCTACGGGCACATTGCCTTTTGCCCTTCGGGTTCGGTAATCGAATCCATTTTCAGAGCCGTGATCGGGCAGCAAATTTCCAATCGGGCGGCAGCGACTCTGTGGGATCGGTTCGAACATCTGAAAACGGGGGCTTGGGAATGCTTTGCGGCGGTAACCCCATCGGAAACGTTTTATGCTTTGGGCTTGAATCCGAGAAAGACCGCAGCGATTAAGGACGTGGCTTTCCGGTTTATTGAAGGCGACTGGTCTGAAGAGCGTTTCGGCGGCCTGTCCGATGCCGAAGTGGTTTCCCTTTTGACCCAGGTAAAGGGCATAGGGCCTTGGAGCGCCACGAGCGTTTTAATCTTCGGACTTGCCCGGGGCGACGTTTTCGCCATCGGCGATTTCGGTGTGAGGCAGGCCCTTGTTAATTTGTATTTTCCCGATGAAACGGTGCAAACGCTTAACCGCAAAGCGCAACGTTCACGTGTAGAATTAATCGCTAATGCGTGGGCGCCTTATCGGACGGCAGCCACCTGGTTTTTGTGGCGGTCGTTGGAAAACGACCTTCCTCGATAGAGATAGAAATAATGGCAAAACTGGTTTTTTTAGATTTTGAAAAACAAATCGAAGAGCTTCATCTTAAGATTGATGAATTGAGCGAAATGCAAGATAGCGAAGACGGCAAGAAATTGGATATTTCTTCCGAAATCGAGCAGCTCAAGGATAAAACGCGCGAATTGCTCAAGCAGACGTATGCTCACCTAACGCCGTGGCAGACGTCGCTGGTGGCTCGCCATCCGCAACGCCCCTATATGCTCGACTATATCGAGATGATCTTTACCGACTTCCATGAGTTGCATGGAGACCGCGCCTATGCCGATGATGCCTCTATCGTGGGGGGCTTGGCACGTTTGGCCGGACAGCCTGTTATGGTAATCGGGCACCAAAAGGGCCGTGATACCAAGGAGCGCATGCAACGCAATTTCGGCATGAGCCGTCCCGAAGGCTATCGCAAGGCTTTGCGTTTGATGAAGCTTGCCGAGAAGTTTTCCTTACCTATCTTTACTTTTGTGGATACGCCGGGGGCCTATCCGGGCATCGGCGCTGAAGAGCGCGGCCAGTCTGAGGCCATTGGGCATAACATCTACGAAATGAGCCACTTGAAGACGCCGATCATCGTGACGATCATCGGTGAAGGCGGCTCGGGCGGGGCCCTGGCTATTGCCGTGGGCGACGTGGTCAATATGCTCCAATATTCCATTTATTCCGTGATCAGTCCCGAAGGCTGCGCCTCCATTTTGTGGAAGGATGCTTCGCGTGCGCCTGAGGCTGCACAGGCTTTGGGTTTGACCGCCGACCGCTTGCGCGAGTTGGGTCTTGTTGATCGTGTCTTGACCGAACCCTTGGGCGGCGCGCATCGCGATCCGCACCTGATGGGTGCTTCGATGAAGAAGCTTTTGACTGACCAAATGCGCCACTTCTTGGCTTTGCCCGTTGAGGAGCTCGTAAAGATGCGCTTGGAGCGGCTCTTGCAATACGGTAAGTTTGAAATTAAGGCGCTTGAAGAAGCTCAGCCCATCGAGGCAGGGGTTCAAGCGCAAGCCGCCGAGCAAGCCCGGAGCGCCGAGCCCGTTTCCGACACTCCCGTGGAAGCTGAGAAAACCGGGGAAACTGAAAAGCCCGCTCAGACCGAACCGGAAAAAGAAGCTAAGCGCACGGTAAGAAAGCGTACGGTACGCAAGACTGATGCCACAAAGAAGACTGCAAGCAAGAAAGCCTAGGATTCGCTCCTATGCCACGTTATCACTGAGAACCGTTCAGGCCGAACTCATCGATGCGCTCAAGCAAGCCATTGATGAAGGGCTCGGCTTGAACCGGCCCCAGTCACTATTTCATCATCGCGAAACGCCCCAAAAGGCTCGGATTGTCGTCGGCTTTTCGGGCGGACGGGATTCTGTTGCCCTTTTAAACGCCTTGGTTTTGCTCAAGCAAAAGCGGCAATCGCCCATTGAGGAAATCTTGGCGTTGCACGTTCACCATGCCTTAAGTCCCAATGCCAATAAGTGGGCACGGTTTTGCCGCGAAATGGCTTCGCATCTGCAAGTGCCATTTAAGGTCACTTACGTGCAGGTGAAAACGCAAGGCGAAGGCATTGAGGCGGCTGCCCGCGAGGCGCGCTATGCGGCGCTTGAAAATGCAGCAAAGTCTTTTAATGCGTCGATGATTATGACCGCTCATCATCAGGACGATCGCTTGGAGACTTTCCTGATTCAATGGATGCGAGGCTCGGGCGTTGAAGGCTTGGCCACCTTTCCGCTTGTGCGGCACACTGACGGCGTGCCTATTGTGAGGCCTTGGCTTCATGTGCCGCGGGCGTTGATTGAGCGCTTTTTGCAGTTAAAAGAGCTGAGCTGGGTCGATGATGAAAGTAACGACGATACGGCTTATTTGCGCAATGCCATCCGCCATGAGGTTTTGCCCGTGATGGATAAAATCCGTCCGGGTTTTCGGCAAGCGGCCGCCCGTTCCGTGGAATTGGTCGCTCAAACGGCGATGGTCTTAAAGGATGTGGCCCGTGAAGATCTCGAGCGGGTGCAGTCAAGCGACCGGTCATTGAGCATTCCGCTTTTGATGGCCTTGTCGCCTGCGCGTCAATCGTGGGTTCTTCGAGCGTGGTTTGAAAGCTTTGGCCTATTGCCGCCCTCCAAGGCCCGCTTGGAAGAGGCTCTAAGGCAAGCCCGCGAGACGCATAGCGATACGAAATTGACTTTCCGCATCGATAATTTCGAAATGAAGCGGCACGGTTCGCGCCTGGTGATGCGGGAATGCTCTTCGATTAAGCGCGACCAAACACAGTTTGAAACACTGACCTGGAAAGGGGCCGGTCGCTACTCGCTGCCCAGCTGGAACGGGGAACTCGTCTTTACGGCGATTCAAGGTTCGGGTGAGGGAATAGGCGAATCGTTGCTTGCCGAGGGGCCTCTTCAAGTTCGCCCCAGACAGGGCGGGGAGAAGTTTAAGCTGACTCGAAACCGTCCTCGCAAAACATTGAAAGCTTGGTACCAAGAAGCCGATATTGCGGAATTTGATCGCCCCAGCTTGCCGCTTCTTTGGTGCGGCAATGATCTCGTCTATGCTGCCGGGCTCGGACCGGACGTGCGCTATTTAACCGCCGATGAAAATCAAATTCGCTATCGCATTGAATGGAAGCCGGATGAGACGCTTCTGAGTCTGATGCAAGCAGAGCACTAAAACGAAAAGCCTTGACCCGAAGATCAAGGCTTTGAAATTTGGTGCGCCGGGTAGGATTCGAACCCGCGACCCCCTGGTTCGTAGCCAGGTACTCTATCCAACTGAGCTACCGGCGCGCAAACTCGCATTATGCCTAACTTGAAACTAAAGTGCAAGTCCTAGAGGAATGGTTCCGTTAATTTTTTCCTGCCCATTGCATCACTTCTCGGGCAATCAGCCTCACGAGCGGCCGGGGCGCGATTTGGGCTGAAACGACAAGCAGTTTATTGAGCCAGCCGGGTACGCAGACGGCGCGGTTGTCGCTAAGAGCGGTGAGCCCTTCGCGAACGACACGCTCGGCGCTAACCATTGTCCAATCAAAACGTGAGCAAGACGCCAGTCCCGCCCGGTGCCAGAAAGCCGTATCGATCGGGCCGGGGCACAAAGCGGTTACGGCGATGCCCAGAGGCTTGAGCTCTTCGTGCAGCGCCTCCGAAAATGACAGCACGTACGCTTTGGCCGCCGAATAAACGGCAAAATAGGGGCAGGGCATAAAGCCCGCAATCGAGGCCACATTGAGAATGGCGCCTTTTTCCCTTTCCTTCATCGATGGCACACATAACGCACAAAGGGCGCTAAGCGTATTGACATCAACCCGAATCATGTCCTCAATGTTGCGGATGGGCGTCTTGTCAAAAGCCTGTAATAAGCCCCAACCTGCATTGTTGATAAGCACATCCACACAAATGTGCATTTCATTGAAGTATCGTTGAAGCGCCCTAATGGATTGGGCTTCAGAGAAGTCAAGTGCCTGCGTCATGCAGGGAACGGCAAGGGAAGCGGCCAAAGCCTGCAAGCGCTCTTTATCGCGCCCCAAAAGGATGAGGCGGTAGCCTTGGGCGGCAAGCTCTCGGCTAAAGGCTTGCCCCAGGCCGCCCGTTGCGCCGCTAATGAAGGCAACGGGCAGGGTACTGTCAGCAAAATCGTCCGGCATCAATCGCTCCAACCGCCGTACGTGCCGGGCGCGAATTAGTCTTGCATCACTCGGGCAAAGCTTTGGGCAACGTAGCGCACATTGCCTTGATTTAAGCCGCAGATGCAGATGCGGCCGTTGCGTACGGCATAAATTCCGAAATCAGTAGCCAAGCGGTCGATTTGTTCCGGGGTAAGGCCCGTAAAGGAGAACATGCCGGCTTGGCGCTCGACAAAACTGAAGTCGCGAGGGGCACCCGCCTTTTTCACTTCTTCGGCAAGCATCCGGCGCATGAGGCGGATGCGCTCCCGCATCCCGGCCACTTCTTGTTCCCAACGAGCAAAGCGTTCGGGATCGGAGAGTACATACTCGACGATGCGGCCGCCGAAAGCCGGCGGGTTCGAATAGTCGGCCCGTGCGCACGACTTCAAGTGCGATTGTACTCGCTCGGCTTCCTCTGCAGAAGGCGTCACCACCGTGAGCGCTCCCACGCGTTCGCCGTAAAGATTAAAAGACTTCGAGAAAGAGGACGCAGCAAGAAACGTTAGCCCCGATTTAGCAAAAAGTCGTACGGCCATGGCATCTTCATTGAGTCCCTGCTTGAAACCTTGGTAGGCCATGTCAAGAAATGGCACGAGGTTGTAGTGGCGGCAGACATCGATCACTTCGTGCCACTGGCTTTCGCTTAGATCATACCCCGTGGGGTTATGGCAGCAGGCGTGCAAGACAACGACCGTACCTGCAGGCATGGCCTTCATATCTTCAATCATGCCGCTAAAGTCGACGCCGGCATTTTCCCGGTCGTAATAGCGATAGCCGCGCACCTGCAAGCCGGCTTGCGCCATGATGTCGTTGTGGTTACCCCAGGTCGGGATGGAGGAGGCGCCTTGCGTGCAGCCGCATGAGCGGTTTAAAAAGGTCATCCCGAGGCTCAGTGCCCCGGTGCCGCCGAGCGTTTGCACGGTGCAGGCTCGGCCGGTTTCGAATACCTCGCTTTGTTCGCCGAAAACGAGTTTCTGCACGAGACGGTCGTATTGTTGAAGGCCGGAAATCGGAATATAAGTGTGAGGAATATGCTCTTTGGCGAGCACCTCTTCGGCTTCTTTGACCACATCAAGCACCGGCGTGCGGCCGGATTCATCCATATACATGCCGACGCCGAGGTTGACCTTCTCGGCTCGCGGATCATTTTGATAGCGCCACGTTTGGCTCAAAATGGGATCATCGGGACAAGAGACAAGGTTTTCGAAAAAGTCTTTCATGGCCATCCTTTCTGAAAAAAGAGATTTGAAAACTTTTTCATTGTACTGCCGGGTTTTGCGAGCCAAAAGAGCCCCTCTAAGGGGATTTTTCTAGCCGAACACAAATCCGTCCGTAAGATTTTCTGCCGAATAAGCAAAAGCCTCTAGCGGCATATCGGCGTGGTCTCGGGCACCTTCACGAGCGTTTTTGTCCCGTCCTTGGCGTAAAGGTTGTTAATCGCTGCCTCGACCATATAAGGCACGACATCGTTGATTTGATTGCATGCGGCTTCATGCCGCACGGTAGCCGAGAAAACTTCCTCTTTCTTTTTGCCTTGCATTTCGTAAAGGGTCAGCGTGAATGTGCGCATGTACATTTGTACAGCGTAGGGCTGCTCGACCCAAGCAACACTCGGGCCCATGAAAAAGCCCGGATGCGGACCGTGGTGAAAGCGCGGGTGCGGACCCCAGCCCCAGCCGCCTCCGAAACCCACCACCGTGGCCGGTACCGTTCGGTAGCCCACTTCTTTGCGCGAGGGATTGATCGTCCAGTCCAATGCCAACCGGTACTGTTCGCCCGAATCGGCACTGACGACGGTCATATGGGCGAGGTTGAGCATGTATTCAGTGGCTGTTTTGAAACGGGCATAGGTATCGGTGCCGGCATCGGAGGCATCGGCGGGCACAACAGCCACCGTATCGCCCCAGTCCGGCATCGCGTGCAGCGCGGGATTGAGATCCGGCGTCATGGATAGGCGCGAGGCAACGGTTACCTCTGTAGTCACGGTGGGAGCCGCGCAGCCGGTGACGGCAGCAAAGCACGAGCAGGCAAGCAAGGTACGAATCAATTTACTCTTTGACATAAAGAAACGCCCGTTTTTTAGAAAAAGCTCTTTCGCTTTTGATTGTAACCGAGCTAAGACGTAAAAACTGTCAAGCTATGCAAACGAATGCAACGTTTGCTTCGATTAGAAGTGAAGTACCGTTGGATTTCCTTGTTTGAAAACCAAGGCGCTGCCCTCAAAGCGCTCTGCGTTGTGGCGCCAGTCACCCAGCACGTAGCGCGTGAGCCCTTTGGGCAAGGCAATGCAGTCCGGGCGGTGCGTGTGCCCGTGAATAACGATGTTTGCCTTGCAGCGGCGGGCCGCCTCGGCGACCGTGACGTTATCGACATCCATCGTGTCGGCTTTTTTCTGTCCTTTGCTCGCGCGGCTTTTCATTCGTGCATTGTGTGCAATTTCAAGACGCTTTTTCAGAGGAAAGCGCAGCATAAGCCATTGCCACCAGACGCTTCGCACTTTGCGGCGCAGCTTTTGGTATTCGATGTCTTTTACGCACCAGAGATCGCCGTGCGAGAGCAGCAGCCGATCGGATCTCAAGCGGGCAACGGCCGGATCGTCTAAAAGCGTAGCCCCCATGGCTTGCATCAGACGAGCCCCGACCATGAAGTCTCGATTGCCGTGCATGAAGTAAATCGGATGCTCGCGGCTAAAGCTTTTTAAGGCTTTAAGAACGCTTTGCGCCGTAAAGGCTGCATCGTCGCCCACCCAATAGTCAAAGAAGTCGCCCAGTATCACGAGCTCGCCGTAGTGCGAGGCGGTGTCTTGCAAAAAGCGGATAAACGTTGCTTGATCGGCCGGGCTTTCAGCATTAAGGTGCAAATCGGAAATAAAGCAAGGATCGGTTAGCTCAATTTCTTTGACTTTCGGATCATTGGCTGGGCAGGAAAATAACGGCATTGCAACGTTCGCACGAGGAGTTCAATGATGTTGTATTGTATCAATCCGGAAAAACAGATCACAAAAAAAGCCGCCGCTGAAGTTTCTCCAGCAGCGGCCGGTAACGCAGACGGCTAATTAGTCAACGAATTCCACGACATCCATGGCCACAAAGCGTTGCATGCTGCACAGGCCGCGCAGGTAGGTATCCGTGCGGGTGCCGGCGATGGCAAACGGAGCAATGTCCTTGGCATTAAACGTGAGCACGGCATCGACAATGCCGTCGCCGTCCCAGTCTTCGAAGCGGCAGTCAATGGGCTTGGCCGGGGCATTGACGGATTCTTTCTTGCCCGTAAAGCCGAGACTCCAGCAGACCGTGTCCAGAATCAATTGTTGGACATTGAATTCCGGGCTGCCAAAGAGCACGACTTCCACCTTGCCTTCGGACTTCACGCTCAGCGTTTCAGCGTCAACATGCATCGTGTGCGTATTGAGCGCATCCAAAACGGCTTCGTAGACGACATCCATGGCTTCGCATTCTTTGCAGGTGAAATCGCCGAGGATTTCGCGGGCTTCTTCGCGCGTCTTGGCCGCCTTGGCTCGTTCGATGACGGCCGCGGTACGTTGGGCGATGTCGCTGTTGTATTGCTGCTTCACCCAGAACACGCCCGGGAGCAAGCCGCGGTTAAAGTTCGTGAATTCGCCCAAGGTTGCGTAAATGAAGAAGCTGTGGTCCAGGTCCCAGTTCAAGTATTCGGGCTTGAGGTGGAAATGGTTGGCGCGGGCTTCTTCGAGCGTCATCCATTGGTAGCCTTGCGGGATCTTGCCCGCCATCGGGAACCAGGGGATATAAACGCCGGAATCTTGGTAGCTCGTGCAGCGCCACATCGTCATGTAAAGCGGATCTTCGGTGAGGTCGCAGACCCAGGATTCGCGTGTTTGCGAGCGGGAAATGTCGCGGGCGGAAACGTGGAAGGCATCGGCACGGCCGTCGCCGCGAGTAGCGTACGATTCGTAGCAGGTCAGCCCCAAGACGTGAATGACGTCTTCAACGCCCATCGGTTGAGCCGGCGGCAGAATTTCCGGATAGTGCAACTCGTCCTTGTAGTAGTCGCCCGTGATGGCGTGCCAGCCCAAGCGCATGCGAACCGACTTCGTGGGGGCATGGCGGTTTTCGTCGCTTTGGTAGGCCATAGCAAAGTCGAAGTCGCTATAGTCGCCTTCAACTTTGGGGGTATAGCGGCCCTTCTTGATCGCATATTCGATCAGGTCGGCAGGAGCAACCACATTTTCCTTGTCGTTTAAATCGACATGACGGATGGCGAGCATGTTGGAAATCAGCATGACCTTGTCATCGGGAATGCGCTTGGCGACATAGTGGTGGCCCTTGACCACGTTCAAGCACCAGGCTTCATCCTTGTCGGCGATCGTGTAGTTGCGAGCGCTGCCGAAGTAGCCGTACTCATCGAGAAGCTTGGCAGCAATTTCTACGCCTTCGCGGGCCGTGTGGGCGCGCTCGGCAATGACGCGGCGCAATAAAAAGCCCACGCCGCCGTCTTTAAGACCTAAAGAGGCTTCATCGGGATCGTCGCCGTCAAATGAGCTGCCGCCGCCGTTGGAGCAGACCACGACACCGGCTTCGTTGGCATAGCCTTGGTCGAAGGAGGAACCGTCGATTTGGAGCATGTTCGACCAGTAGGTCGAGAGGGTTTCGGCGGCTTCGGGGACTTGGGCACGGCCCGGTTCGGCAACCAACACTTCGCCGGCGGCGTGTTTGCCGCCCGGCACGAAGAACTGCTGGTGCATGACGCGGCCGCCGGCATCTTCGTTATGTCCGACGATGACTCGACCCGTTTTCGATACGGCTTTGCCTACGATGACAGTGGTACACATGGGATTAAGCTCCTTTTACTTGGATTGGAAATGGTGCCGCAGCACCGATGAAACTTTCGCTATCTTAACCGTTGTGTCAGTCTTTTTCCATCGAATGCTCTGAGGGTTTTCGTTGGTTGGCAGATTTCAGAAGCTCAAGGAAGTGAAATATGTAAATATATTATGGGCCCAAATTTTGCAGAAATAGTTAAGTAGTTCAAATCGCTGTCACCCCAAAATACTCGCAAGTTCTCAAATTTATTCATTTTTTGGACTTGCGAGTTTTCTTTTTATCTGTTATACTAGTTACGCAT
>DVNT01000010.1 GCA_018714185.1 Candidatus Aphodousia gallistercoris
GATGACTTGGGCGGAGAGTCAGTTATCGAGATTGAAGATGAAGTGGAAGATCTGTAGCGAAAACATTAGAGCCTCCCACTTGTGAGAGGCTCAGCCAGAATAGTTACGTCAAAATCTGCACAATTTTGGTATGGGGTATATTTAGGCAGGCAAGAAAAAAGCCCTGAACGGAAATCGATCAAGGCTTTGGAATTTGGTGCGCCGGGTAGGATTCGAACCCGCGACCCCCTGGTTCGTAGCCAGGTACTCTATCCAACTGAGCTACCGGCGCGCAGGTTCAGTATGTTATAGAGTCGCCCATAAAATGTCAAGCACCGTATTGCAAAAAAATGAATATTAATTACAATATCAAATGAATGCGATGAGATGGGTTTTGTTGTTTGGCAGGGGGAAAAGAGTATGACAGGAACGAAGTACTATTTGTTAGCCAAACTGCACGGAATGCGTCGCTATTGCGCTATTTCCGTTTACCGGGCCCGCAGCAGTCGGCCTGACTACCGGCTGCAGCGCTTGAAGGCGAGGACGAGCTTTTTCGACGAGCACGAGCAAGCCGAGCAAGTCATGGGTAAACTGCAAAAAACGTATCCGTCCATTGCTTTTAAGGTAAAAGCTGACCGCAATAACAGCCCATACGGCTACGGAGTCAATTAAGGAGCATTATGCAAAGAAAGAAAACGTGGGGCGGTCGCCGCCCGGGAGCCGGCCGCAAGCCGTTGGAAGGCAAAGCCTTCGAGGCCACCATCTTGGTGCGCGTTAGCCAAGAGCAGAAGGTTTATTACCAAAATCGGGGTTCGAGCAAATGGTTTCGGCAAGTGATTAACACGGAGATGAATCGAGAGCTCGAGCAAGCAGCCGCCGCCTCGGCTCAGTCGCCCGAAGAGTCCCCGTCGGCGCCTGTGCCCGTAGCGGCCCAACGCCGCGTCGCCGTTCCTTTGGAGACGTATTCGGTGCAAGCCGGTTTTCCTTCTCCGGCGGAAAGCTACAAGGAGTCTTTGGACTTTAATGACTTGCTCGTCGACAATGAGGCGTCCACGTACGTGATGCGGGTGGCCGGCCAGTCCATGATTGATGCCGGTCTCGATGACGGGGATTTGATCGTTGTTGACCGTAGCAAAAAGCCTGTCCACGGCGATATCGTCGTGATGCGCATCAATAACGAATTTACATTAAAGCGCTACATGTCCCGGCGCGGTGTGATCTACTTAAAGGCCGAGAATTCAACGGGCCTTTATAAGGATATTTATCCGAGCGAAACGGACGAATGGGTTTGCTTCGGTGTCGTGAATTATTCGATTAAAAAGTTTTGCGGTAAAAAAGCCGTTTAACCGGTCAGGGGCGGGCCGCCCCGAGATGGTAGCGGCCTGCACCGGCTTTAGATCGTATGGTCTAAGAGTGATTCCGGCCGTTTGCCGATCGAGCAGACGGCCATAATTTTTTCTTGCCGGTCAAGCTTTAACAGCTCGCGCGCCGGCTTGTCATTAATCAAAATGCGGCAGGCGCACCCCACGCCGAGAGCTGCTGCCGCCATATAAACGGCTTGGATTTTTACGCCGGCATTCATCGCGCGAAGCCTTTCGCCTAAAAGGCCGCTCGTCAAATCCACTTCAAAGGCCTTATTTACGAGCTTTGTGGCAATCGTTTCAATTTTGCGGCTATCGGAGACAAAAACCAGGTGTTGGCTCGCCAGCTTTAACCAAGGCTTGACTTCCCCGAATTCGTCGCGGTGATCCTTGCCTTCGATAAAGAGCAGCGCATTGCGGTTGGGGAGGTATTTCCAGATACCGTTGGCTTGCACCACGTATACGCTCACGTCCTGCCAATTCATGGCTGAGGGGGTTGTGCGCTTGCCGCTGGAGCGGTTGGTCCCGTCACAGGCCCACAAAATGGCTGCAAGCGTACTATCTGGGAGCGTTTCGCCCGAGAAATTGCGGTGCGTGCTGCGCTTAGCCAGCACACTTTCAAGCGAAGCTTTCATGGGCGATCTTGTCGGCAATTGGCGCAAAACCGCATTCTCCGGCAGCGGTTCAAGCTCATTGAGGTTCGTCTTAAAGTGCTCGATCAGCGCTTCAAGCTCCTTCACATCGAGCTTATCTAACCAGTCATCGAGTTTTTCCTTGGTCTTATCTTGGACTTCATCCCACCCGAGCGTGAGTTTTTCTTGTTGTTTCTTCAGGCCGTGCCTAAAGCGCAGCTGTTGGCTTTTCCATTCTTTTTGTGCAAGCTTCCACTCTTGGGCGATCTCTTCTTGCTTGCCCTTCATGCGATTTTTGAGCTCGGTGAGCTTCTCGTTGATATTGTCTTTTTTTAAAGCCATCTTCTCTTCTCGCTTTCTTAATGCTCAAACACGGCTTTTATTTTTCCACGAATCCGGCGCTTTGCCTAGGTGTTGTTGTGTTTGCTCGCATGGCGGTTTCGAGGTTTAGGCGGCGCAGCTTTGAAGTTTTTGATGAGGTGCTCGGCCGTTAAAAGCGGATGCGGCAAAAGCATCCGCGGACCGCTTTCACGCATGATTGCCTTAACCTTTTCTTTTTCTTCACCGCGGTAGCAGTGAATTTTGCACTTCAGGCACGTTGGCTTCTCGTTGCCGAAAGGACAACAGGCCAAGCGCGTAAGCGCATAGCGCAAAAGCCGCGAGCAGTCCGCACACAAGGCATCTTGTCCGTGGTGGCGCTTGCAATAGTCCTTAAACATGGCACGCAAAAGCCGGGCTTCTCGCCCCAGGGCGCCGCTTTCAAGCCGATCAGCGTGCGGGATCGGGCGCAAATCGGTATCGTCCGTCATGGTCTCAACAAAAAATAAACTGCCCTCGATTGTAATCGAAGGTAGTAAACATTTCTCATTTCTATTTAGACAAACGGCTATTTTTTGTACTGCTGCGCGAGGCGTTCGGTTGCCTCGAGTACGAGAGTCCAGAAACGGTCGCGGTCAAGCTCAAGGGCCACTTGCGTGTGGCACTCAGGCGGTGCCGCTTTTCTTAAATCGACCACCGTCATGCCGCTCGTATATTCTCCGCGGTACTCCACATGAATCGCAGCCTTGCGCGTACGCATAACGGTCGGATCAATGACGTAAGCGACGGCACAAGGATCATGCACGGGCGGTTCGTCAAAACCTTTGGAGCGCTTGTAGGTCTTTGAAAACTGCTCCAGTACATCGGATAGGAATTGACCGACGGGCGTTCCGATTTGAGCCGCGCGCGCTTTCACTTCGGCCGTCGCCAGCGCTTGGTAAGTCAGATCCAAGCCCACCATCGTGATCGGCCATTTCTCTTCAAAGACAATGTGTGCGGCTTCCGGATCGTTTTCAATATTGAATTCAGCCATCGGACGGATGTTGCCGATGTGGCAGCCGCCGCCCATCAGGACGATCTCTTTGACGCGCTCCACAATTTTGGGTTCTAGCCGTGCTGCGAGCGCAATATTGGTAAGCGGGCCGATCGGCACCAAGGTGACGGTCTTTTCCGGCTCCCGCATCACGGTATCGACGATAACCTGTGCGGCTGGGCGCGGATCTACACGGAACTCGGCCTCCGGCAGCGTCGTTCCGTCCAAGCCCGATTCTCCGTGAATGTTGGCCGCAACGACTACTTCACCGCGCAAAAGGGGGCGAGAGGCGCCCATGGCCACCGTCACGTTGTCCATGCCGGTAAGTTTGGCAATGCGAAGCGCGTTGCGCGTGACTTTGCCGATGGTTTGGTTGCCGGCGACGGTCGTGATGGCAAGCACCTCAATCGAAGGATCGCCCGCGGCTAACAAAAGCGCGACCGCATCATCGTAACCCGGGTCGCAGTCAATAATAATTTTCTTGGTTGACATAGGAACTCCTAAAACTTGCGCTGCGAAATTTCGGCTAGAAAACGGGCGACCTCTTCGCGCGGCGGGATGGAATTGACGGCCCCTTCGCGCGTTACGCTAAGGCCGGCGGCAGCCACGGCTTCATGAAGCAGCTTCTCAAAGGCGGCCTTGTCAGCGTGCTTTAAATAATGGGCGATCGCGCGCATCGCGTAGCCGACAAAGGTGTCGCCTGCCCCGGTCGTGTCCACGGCTTTCATCGGGTAGGCGGCCAGCGCCCCGAATTCCCCGCCGGGCGTAACATAGTTAAGCCCCCGGCTGCCGGTCGTCAGGATGATTAAAGCTTGGGGAAAGCGCTCGTGCAGCATGCCGACGATGCTTTGATGGTCGCTCGAGGCTTGCTTTGTTTGGAGCATCCCCATGGCTTCGGTTTCATTTAGGACAATAACGTCAACGGCGTCTAACGGATACTCGAGTACCCGAGCTGAAAAAGGAGCCGGATTAAAGACGATTTTCAAGCCTTTTGCTCGGGCTTGGCCAATGATGTGGCCGACATCGTTGACCTCGTTTTGTAAAAGAACAATGTCCTCGCCATCGCAGTCGCTTAAAGCCGATTCAACCAAAGCGGCATCCACCGAGTGATTGGTTCCCGGAAAATAGAGAATGGCATTTTCCCCATCGGGCGTGACTTGAATCACGGTGTGGCCGCACGCTTTTTCGGGGTCGAGCCTTAAATAGGTGATGTCCACACCGCTATCTTTGAGAAAATCGTAAAGAAATTGTCCGTCGCCGCCTAAAACGCCGACGTGTCTGACCGACAGTCCGCTGCGGGCAACGGCGACGCTCTGGTTTAAGCCCTTGCCGCCCATGAAGACGTTGCGCCGGGCGGCTTGCAGCGTTTCGCCCGCCCTTAAAAAGTGTTCGACTTTGTAGACGTAATCAATGTTGATGGAGCCGATATTGACAATGTGTGGCATAAGCAATTCTCCAAACGGTTCGGCCTATATTGTACCGAGAGCGGCCGTCAAGCTTTTTCAAAGCGTATTTTTTCAGTTTGGCTCGGGTGCCGGCCGATAAGCCACAGTTCGGTCCAGATCAAAAGCCAAGCGAGAAGCATCCACGCAATGTATCCCGGCACGATGGCAACAATCGGCGTATCAGTTGCGAGTGAACCTACAACGAAGTTCGGGATTCCGGCTCCGACGTAGGCCAACAAATACACGGCCGCAATCACGCCGGCGCGCTCTTTCAAAGTGGTGTCGATCATCAAAAGCTTCAGGCCGGTCGTGCAGCACGAACCGATTCCGATGCCGCAAAGAGCCATCGCCAGTAAAAAGAGGAGTTCGTGGTGTGTTTCGTAGGCCCAAAATAAACAGGCTCCTCCGGCAACGAATGCCGTGACGGCTACCCGCAAAGCACCGGTGGCGACAAAGCGGCCGGCAAAGACGCCCGCGGCGACATTCGGTGCCATCATGGCGACGTAGCACACCGAGGCTAAAAACGGACTTTCCGTCCCAAAAGTATCGCGAGCCAAAATGGCAATAAAGCCTTGAATGAAGCTGCTCAGTCCCCACGTGCCGATATAGGCGGCTGCCGTGACGATGAAAAGGCGCCTTAAGCGTTTGGGCAGGCTCACTTTGGGAATAAAGACTGAAATGAGCGTTTCCATGCCGAACTGTACGGTGTCAGTGCTGAAAATCACCAGTATCGCCACGCAAGCGAGCAGCCCGATGAAAACGGCAAAAAGCGCTTCCGGCGTGAGCCAGCCGGCCTGCACAACCCAGCCCGTGACAAAGGAGCCGAGCGTTAAGCCAATATTCGGTCCGGCCGCGGTCATGGCCGTGCCGAGCCAGCGCTGCTTAAGCGGCGCCGAATCCACAACCCAAGCCATGGCCGCGCTCGAAGCCAAGCCGCAGGAAAGCCCCTGCAAAAATCGTGCCGTATTGAGCGCAAAGACGGTTTGCATTGTGATGTAGGCCGCGCAAGCCGCCATGGCAAGCGCCAAGGTGATGAGGACGACGATTTTGCGGCCGAAGTAGTTCGAAAGCCGGGAGAAAAAAAGCAGGGTGGCCACGCAGCCGGCAAAGTAGGCAACGACCGAATTGGCTACATCGGCCGTTGAGAGTGCAAGCTCGGCTTTGTATAGGCTCATTAGGGGAATCGGTGCGGCGCTCGCAATAAAGCAGACGATAAGCGTGAGCGAGGCGGCTACAAAAGTGCGCAGCCGATGAGGCATGCTCTCAAGCGAGGGCTTTTCTAAAACAGCAGGCATGGCGTGCCTTTCAAGCGGAGGGGGGCAGTGTTTGTATTGTCTGAAAAAGGAAACCCCCGGTTTGAGCCGGGGGTTCTGGCAACAAAAGGATTGCCTTGGATTACTTCACGCGGGAGCGGTATTCGCCCGTGCGGGTATCGATTTCGATCTTGTCGCCCGTTTCAACGAAGGCGGGCACCTGGAGCACGTAACCCGTGGCCAAGCGAGCCGGCTTCATCACCTTGCCGGAAGTATCGCCCTTGACGGCCGGTTCCGTGTAGGTGACTTCGCGCACGAGAATCGTGGGCAATTCAACCGAGATGGCACGGTCATTGTAGAACACGACTTCAGCGGGCATGCCGTCTTCAAGATACTTGAGAGCATCTTCCATCACGTCGGCTTCCACTTCGTATTGGTTGTAGTCGGCATCCATCCAAACATAGTGCGGATCAGCAAAGTAGCTGTAGGTCACTTCCTTGCGATCGAGCACCAAGTCTTCGAACTTGTCGTCGGCACGATAAACCGTTTCGGTGCCGGCACCGGTGAGGAGGTTCTTCAACTTCATCTTCACCACGGAAGCGTTACGGCCGGACTTGGAGTATTCAGCCTTCAACACAACCATCGGATCCTTGCCGATCATCACAACATTGCCGGCGCGCAATTCTTGAGCAATTTTCATTTATCAGATTCCTTCTTGCGATGCCGGCGGGTTGACAAGGAGCGACCGTCGCCAGCCCCGGCATCGATTCGATATTTATTAGTGACGAAATATGAGGGCAAATCCCTCAAAGAAACGTTTCTTTTTTCGCCTGCTGATAGGCTAGCGAAACGCATCATTTTAACGTGTTTTTGATCATTTCGGAAAGTTTCGAGGTTAAAGAGCCGTTTTCGAAAAGCCGCTGCCGCCATCTGAGCGTGCTTTGCGCCCAATCGGGATAGCCTTGCAAGAGCGCTTTCCAAGCAACTGCGTCGACACGTCCTTCGTTGTACTCATACTGGAATCGGCGCCAAAGCTCAAAAAGCGTCGCATCGTCAAAATAGGGTCGCATTTTTTCAGTGAGTGCTTCAAGTTTGGTGCGGTGAGCGCCGCCGTCTTGATGGTAGATGTGCCAGATAAACGGCTTACCGGAGAGCATGGCCCGTGCGACGCTGTCTTCGCCCCGAACGAAAAGAATGTCATTGTTCCAGAGCAGGCGGTCAAAACGCTCCTGCTCGACAAAGGATAAGCGCGAGGCGCACACCGATTCGGAATGCGGCTTGCTTAGGCATTCAAAGAGTTTTTGTCCGGCTTCCCCCATAGCGCAGGAAACTGTAAGGGGGGCGGCGCATTGCAAAAAGGCAAGCGCCAGTTCCTTGATCGGCCCGTAGGGATAAGCAAAAAAGAATACTCGAAAAGGCTCGCCTTCCCGGCGGGCCGTGCCGCCGTAGCGCTTTTCTTGCTCCAAGTAGTCCTTTTCAATCGTCAGGCCCCCCGAATTCGGACTGACGCCCGGGAAAAAGAAATATTTTTTCAGGCCGAGCTGCGGGTGAATGCTCACTTGTCCGTGGTAGCTATCAACCCAATCTTCGGCACTGAAATAATCGACATTGATCCAAAGGGGCGGGCGCTTTTGCTCTGCCATAGCCAGTTCAAAGGCAGGCGGAAGCCGGCAGGCAAAGCCTTCAATTACCACTTCTGAGGGGGAAAGCGGGCAGGCGCCTTCGTCCCAGCTTCTTTCCCAACGAAAGACCGTGATGCCGGTTTTTTCTCCGAGTGCCGGTGTCGGCGTTTGTGCCTCAAAGCCCGCAAGCCGTGCGAGCGTTTCGGGCTCGTCCACAATAAAGCGGACGGCGTAGCCGGATTTTTTAAGCTCGCGGGCAATGCGCCAAAGCACGCCCGCATCGCCGAAATTGTCGATGACGCGGCAGAAAATATCGATGCCCGTCGGCTGCTTATTTGGACAGAACGTTTTTTGTCTATTTAAAATTCGAAAGTTCGACATTTTTGCGTAGGAGCGGCTATGGCGTTTGATGCCAAAGCGATTTTAAAGAATTTACCGTCTTTGCCCGGAGTGTATCGCTATTTTGATAAGAACGACCAGTGTCTGTACGTCGGCAAAGCTCGTGACTTAAAGCGCCGGGTCTCGTCGTATTTCCAGAAAAAAGACTTAAGCCCGCGCATTGCCATTATGGTTTCGCAAATCGAGCGGCTGGAGACGACCGTGACGCGCTCGGAAGCAGAGGCGCTCTTACTGGAAAATAACCTTATCAAAACGCTTTCGCCGAAATATAACATCCTCTTTCGCGACGATAAAAGCTACCCGTATCTGAAAATCAGTGCCGAGGCTTTTCCGCGCATCTCCTACTACCGCGGCGGCGTGGATAAGAAAAACCGTTATTACGGGCCCTATCCGAATGCGCAAAGCGTGAAAGAAGCCATCCAAATTTTGCAAAAAGTCTTTCGCCTCAGAACCTGCGAGGCGAGCGTTTTCAATAACCGCTCCCGTGTTTGCCTCTTGGCACAAATTGGCCGCTGCTCAGGCCCATGCGTAGGGGAAATCTCGCGCGAAGACTACCACATGGATGTCGTGCGCGCCGAGCAGTTTCTCAATGGGCAAAGCGACGAGGTGATGAAAGAGCTCGAAGATCGCATGATGGGGTATTCCCAGTCTCTGGAATTTGAAAAGGCTGCCGTCGTGCGAGACCAGCTCGCGGCGCTTTCGAATATTTTGCATCGCCAAAGCGTGGAAACCACGGGCGGGGATGTCGATTGCGACATCATTTGCGTGAAAATCCAAGGCGAAGCCGTTTGCGTGAATCTGGCGATGGTGCGAGGCTCGCGCCACTTGGGCGATCGGGCCTATTTTCCCAACTTGCCCGCCGGCGTTGACAGGGTTGACGCACGTGAAGTGTTTGAGGCTTTCGTAAGCCAGCATTATGAAACGCTTCCCGTGCCGGGATTGATTATTACCGATGTGGAAGGCGATAAAGAGGAACTGGAGGGGCTTTTGTCCGAGCTCTCCGACAAGCGCGTCACGGTGGTACATCAGCCGAGCGGGGTGAGGAAAACGTGGCTTGAGATGTGCCGCACCAATGCCGATATCCACTTGGCACGCCACTTGGCGATGACCGGCTCGCAGCTCTCGCGCTTGAAGAGTTTGTGCGAAGTGCTGGGCATTGCGCCAGCCAATGACGACTGGATGAAGGTGAGGCTTGAGTGCTTCGATATCAGCCACACTTCGGGAGAAGCAACGCAAGCCTCGTGCGTTGTCTACGAAGGGGCGGGCATGGCGCACAACCTCTACCGCCGCTTTAACATCACCGGCATTGAGCCCGGTGACGACTACGCGGCGATGAAGCAGGCCGTTGAGCGCCGCTACTTGCCCGTGAGCCGTGGCGAGGGGCAACTGCCCACCGTGGTTCTGATCGATGGCGGCAAAGGGCAAGTGCAAATGGCTAAAGAAGTGTTCGAGGATTTGGGACTCGATACTTCGGTTATTGTGGGCGTTGCCAAGGGCGAGGGACGCAAGGTCGGGCTGGAAACGCTCGTATTTGCCGACCCTGATCGAGAGCCCCTGGTTCTCGGGCGGGAATCGGCGGCGCTCATGCTCGTGGCGGAAATCCGTGACGAAGCGCACCGCTTTGCCATTACCGGCATGCGTGCCAAGCGTGCCAAGGCGCGAAATACCTCGCGATTGGAGGACCTCGAGGGGGTGGGTCCCAAGCGGCGGCAAAAATTATTGTCCCGTTTCGGCGGAATTCGCGCATTAAAAAACGCAAGTGTCGAAGATATTGCTAAAATCGACGGTATATCGCGCGATCTGGCACAACGAATTTTCACCCAGTTGCATGGTCAGTCCATCGTGCCTGAAGAAGAAAAATAAACTCGAACTTCAATCATTGATAGCGAAAATGAAACGTCAACGTTTACCGATTAATGTGCCGATGATCCTCACATGGGCTCGGATTGCCTTGATTCCCTTGATCATCGGTGTTTTTTATATTCCCGATCATATTCTCTCTCCCTTTATGCAGAACGTTTGGGCAACCGTCATTTTCGTGGTGGCGGCTCTGACCGATGCTTTTGACGGCTTTATTGCCCGACGATATAACATGGAAAGCGCGATAGGCGCCTTCTTGGATACCTCAGCCGATAAGCTCATGGTTTGCGCCGCTTTGATCGTGCTGCTTGACTTTAACCGCGTGGATATGCTTGTTGCGCTCATTATTATCGGCCGCGAAATTACCGTGACCGCCTTGCGCGAATGGATGGCTAAGGTCGGTGCCGCAGCCCGAGTCAAAGTCAATTGGTTCGGGAAAATTAAAGCGATTGCGCAAATGGTGGCTATTCCGATGCTGCTTTTTTATGAACCGTTCTTGGGCATTTCCATGTACTGGCTCGGAACGATCTTGATTTATGTTGCCGCCTTCCTGACCATTTATTCGATGATCGTTTACCTGAGAGCGGCCGGCCCGTACCTCTCTTCGGATACGCCGGTAAAGCAAAAATAGCCCTTTTCTTCTCAATCAAGAGGCTGCAGTTGGTTCGCCAAAGCAGCCTTTTTTATTTTCCTCTGAGTAAAACTACGTATATTCGTCTAAATTATTGATAAAATAAATTTTTTGACTGTTTCTTCTTCATCGGGAGAATTTATCGATCATGGATCCGTTTAACGCAGGTTGGTTATCCATATTACCTCCGCTCATTGCCATTACGTTGGCTTTGACGACCAAGGAGGTGATTTCCTCGCTTTTGGTCGGCATCTTGTCCGGCACGTTGATTTATTCCGTCGGCATGGGGCATCCTCATGTTTTGATGGGTACCGTTGAGTCGGCCTTTAACATCATGGCGACCAAGGTTGATTTCAATATTTTGGTGTTTTGCACCTTGCTCGGTGCTTTGGTCTATGTGATCAGCATGGCCGGCGGCAGCCGCGCTTACGGCGAATGGGCCATCAAGCGCATCCGCACGCGCCGTGCTTCGCTTTTGGCTTCGGGCGGGCTCGGAGCGTTCATTTTCATCGACGACTATTTCAACTGCTTGACGGTCGGCACGGTGATGCGCCCCGTCACGGATACCTATAAGGTCTCTCGGGCTAAGCTAGCCTACATCATTGACTCGATGGCGGCACCGGTTTGCATCATTGCCCCGATCTCCTCTTGGGCAGCGGCCGTCGGTAGCAGCTTGAAGTCGACCGGTGCTTTCGAAAGCGATTTCGCCGCCTTCGTTTCAACGATCCCGTTTAATTTCTATGCCATTTGCTGCATCGCCATGGTCTTTGCCCTGTGCATCTGGAAGCTTGATTTCGGTCCGATGCGTCGCAGCGAAGAGCGCGCTGAATTGGGCGACGTCGGCAACACCGATACGGAAACCGCTTCCATGAAGGTCAGCGAAAAGGGCACGATTTGGGATATGTTGATTCCGATCGGCGCCTTGATCGTTTTCTCCGTGCTTTGCTTGATGTACTCGGGCGGTTATTGGGGGACGGATCCGCAGTATCATTCGTTCCAAGCCTCGTTGGGTAACAGCTCGGCCTCTTCGGCTTTGGTTTGGGCATCGTTCGGAGCCATGGTGGTGGCCTTTGTTTTGTTTGTGCCGCGCGGCGTCGTGAGTTTCCGCAATTTCATGGACGGTTCGGTCGAAGGCATGAAGATGATGCTTCCGGCCAATATCATTTTGGTGTTGGCTTGGACGATTTCCGGAGTTTGCCGCGACTTGCTTCAAACGCCCCTCTTTGTGGAATCTTTGGTAACCGACGGGGGCTTCTCGGCCATGTGGTTGCCCGCTGCAGTCTTTATTATTGCCGCCTTCCTGTCGTTTTCAACCGGCACGGCCTGGGGTACCTTCGGTATCTTGATCCCGATCGTGGTGCCGATTGCCCAAGCTCTTGACCCGAACTTGTTGGTGGTTTCCTTGTCGGCAACGCTTGCCGGCTCTGTCTTCGGTGACCATTGCTCGCCGATTTCGGATACGACTATTTTGTCTTCAGCCGGGGCGGGTTGCTCACACATTGAGCACGTTTCTACGCAATTGCCTTACGCTTGCGTGGTGGCCTTGGCGGCCTTTGTTGGCTATGTCTGCGCCGGCATTACCCATGCCAATGCCGTGGCTTCGCTCGCAGCCAGCTTAATCACGCTCTTTATCTTGGTGATCGGCTTGCATCTTTACGGCAACGCCAAGAGAAAAGCCGCTCTAAAAGCCTCTTAATTTAGATTTCCTTTACTTGAACACCGTTGTCATTTCGATAGCGGTGTTTTTTATTTTTCTCAAAGCAGAGATTCTCGGACGCAGCCGAGCTCATGAGGAGCGTGCAGTTGATGCTAAGAAAAAAGCAGAGAAAGCGTTCTCTCTGCTTTGATGCGTTGAATGGCCCCAAAAAAGTTATTTCTGCGGAAATTCCCCGGCTACTTTGTCGGTGATTTCGTCAACTAACTGGTTAACCGGAGGCTTCACCTTGCGGTAGGCCGAAGTCACCAAATCGGAAGCTAGTGCAATCTTCCAATCATCGAGCTGAGAATTAGGCAGCGAGTCCGACGAGTAGGTTCGCTCGAAAATCTTTCGGCCGTCTTGCGTATAAAGCTCATATTGCATATTGAGCTTGGTGTAGGTTCCCAAGACAGCATAGTGGCTCTTCACGTCCTTAATCGTAGCAATCAGTACGGCATCCGGTTGAAGGTGATTGGGGGACTCATTGTCCGTGAGTACCGTGTAGCCTTTGGCCGTGAGCTTTTTTTGCGTCAGGGCAGTACTTTGGGCATAGATGTCGGACTCCGTTTTATTCTTGGCCGTTGCAGAGGTGATCGCGACCGAACGGATGTTGTCGGTATTAATCGTGGGTTGTTGGGACAGGGACGAGCATCCCGTAGTAATAACCGCGCAGGCGGAGAGGGTCAAAAGCAGTGCACGCATTGGCGAACTCCGTCATTAAATTAATCAAAGTGGGCTATTGTACAGGATGCTTTTTCAATTACCTCTCGAATTTGGTAAAAAATGTTAATTTTCAGTTGGTTAAGGGAGTACGGAGAAGGCCCTGCCTCGTAATGTTTTCGAGTCTTGGTTGAGGCTTTCTTTTACCAAGTCGCAGAGCATGCGTGAAGCGCGGCTTTGGTACAGTGAGTCATTCCAAGCAATGACGACGGTTTGAATGGGAAGAATATTTTCTAAGCTCAGAAAACGGCAACCTTCGCGGGCGCAATAGGGGCCAATCAAGGTCTCTTGACACACGGCCGAGCAGATGCCGCTCGCAACAAATGCCAGGCGAGTCCCGAGCTGCCTCACATCCATATTGAGATCGGTGAATTCGCGGCCGACGGCACGGCTAAGCAGGGCCGTGCGTTCGTGATGCAATACCGTTTGCAGCAGAGGAATGGAAGTGAGTTTAACGGGATCGGCCTGCGTGAGAAGAGGATATTGACCTTGCGTGTTAAAGCGCGAGCCGACCTCGGAGAATTCGTCTGTATCGGGTACGGCCAAAAGATAGCGTTCCTTATAGAGCGGATAGGCATTAAGTCCGTTTTTAAGGAGGCTTTCGAAAACAATGCCAACATCGGCCTTCCCCGACAAAATGAGATCGGGAATTTCCTCAAGGTGGTTTTCTAAGGTCAACTCAATATGGATTCCCGGAAAACGCCGGGCAAATTCCGATACGCTCGGTACGAGCATGGCATTGGTTCTTTCTCCGTTGCTCGCAATACGGATTAATCCGACCTGCAAGTGGGCGTGGTCTGCACAATATTGCGCCGTTTCGGCTTCGATCATGGCAATGCGTCGACGGCTTTCGAGGTAGTAGCGTCCGATAGCCGTCAGTCGCAGCGGCCTCTGCGTCCTGTCAATGAGCCGGCCTTGGCACTGTTGCTCCAGCTTTTGGACAAATTGCGACAGGTACGGCTGAGTCACTTTCAAGGCTTGAGCAGCACCGCGAAAAGATCCTTCGTTTTCAATGGCATTCAAGATTTGTAGAGCGCCGATTCCCTTCATGACACCATTATTACTTATTTATTATTAAATAAAAGAAATCAATTATTGGAATGTTATTTTACAGAAGAATACACTGGGGCAAGGTTTAGTAGGACAAGAGGTTGTCCGCTTCTTTACGAAAGGAATCATTATGCGAGCGAAATTTTTTGCTTTGTCCGTTGCAGCCGCTTTGAGTTTGGGCTTTAGTGCTTTTGCTGGTGCAGCCGAGGTGATTGAATTGTGGCCGCAAGGGGCCCCGAATAAGAGCACGATCACTGAGGCTGAAAAAACGGATGCCGACGGCAATATCTTTAATGTGACGCGCGCCCGTTTGGAAGTTTCTGTTCCTGAAAAGCCTAATGGTAAGGCTGTTATTCTGATGCCGGGAGGTGGTTACAGCAATCTTTCCATGGCAACGATTGAGCAAAGCTTTGTGCCCCTTTTCCAATCGGAGGGATTCACGACTTTTGTGCTGAAGTACCGTTTGCCTAAAGGCAATCCGATTGTTCCGCTTAGCGATGCCAATAAGGCCGTGGAGACCGTGAGGAGTCTATTCGACAAGTATAAGCTGCATACGGTAGGCGTCATGGGAGCGAGCGCCGGCGGGCACCTTGCTGCCATGTCGAGCGTTTCTTGCAAAGATAAGTCATGCCCGGATTTCTCCGTCTTAATTTATCCGAATATTTCGATGATGCAGGAAGAGACACAACCGAAAAGCTCCTGCCGCAATAATCTCATCGGGCCGGACCGCTCGGTCGAATTCGACACGACCTATTCGGCCTATAAGCATGTCAGCCTAACAACGCCGCCGGCTTTCTTGGCCGTATCTGCACAGGATCAGTTTGCGGGCAGCTTGGGGTCTATGCTCTACACACGGGCAATGGTTGAAAATAACCGTCCGGTGTCCTTGCATGTTTACCCGACCGGCAACCATGGTTGGAGAGCTGAAAAAAGCGAAGCCTTCCCAGACGGAGAGCATTTTGCTCAAGATTTGCGGATGTGGCTGCGCACCATCAAGTAGGGCGTAATTGAAGAGTTAACGCTGTATATGGAAAGGAAGTCAAATGCCGTTTCTGCGATCCTCTTGTCACTCGGAATGGCAGGCAGCGCTTTTGTCGCAGAAATGGATCAATTTCTATTAGTATCAGAGTTAGCGATACTCAAAGAGAAAGCCTGAGAGTATCAGATACCCACAGGCTTTTGTATCTTGGTGGCCGGGACGGGAATCGAACCCGTACGCCGTTTTAATTGGCGGCGGATTTTAAGTCCGCTACGTCTACCAGTTCCGTCACCCGGCCGACCAAATCCGCCATGGAAAGAGTTTATAAACTCATTTCCGAAATTCTGGAGCGGGAAACGAGTCTCGAACTCGCGACCTCAACCTTGGCAAGGTTGCGCTCTACCAACTGAGCTATTCCCGCATTCTTCAGTCGACTTTCTTTTAGGGGAGATGGAGGCGCGAAGCGGAGTCGAACCGCTCTATA